>CAZKXM010000006.1:1898-42509 GCA_964556785.1 uncultured Bacteroides sp.
GGGTGCAAAAGCGTGGCCTTTCTCCTCGCGGCGGGCGGCATAGGGCTTGATGAGATCGCGCGCAATGTCCTTGAGTTTGCTTTTGGTGCGCTCCTTGACGCGGTTCCATGCGCCTGAACCGAGTTTGTTGATTTTTGGGGGCACACCCTCCTTGCCGCGATATTTGGCGAGTTTGTGAAGGGCGTGGATGGAGACGAAGATAATGTCGTCGTTGGCATAGACGAGCTTGATCATCTCCTGAGGATGGCCGTTGACCTCGGTGCGGAGCAGGCCGGCGAATTTGCCTACGCCGTGGTCGGTGTGGACAATATAGTCGCCCGGCTCGATCGACTGCAGTTCCTTGAGCGACAGGGCCAGCTTGCCTGATCGGGCACGGTCGCTCTTGAGCGAATATTTGTGGAAGCGGTCAAAAATCTGATGGTCGGTGAAGAAACACCGCCGGGTGGTGTGGTCGGTGAATCCTTCGTGGAGGGTTGCCGTGACGGGGACGAACTCGATGTTGTCGCCGCGGTCGGCGAAGATTGAGCGCAGGCGTTCGTGCTGGCGTTCGCTTTCCGAGAGTATATAGATGGTGTAGCCCTCGGTGGCGAGCTTTGTGAACGAGTCGCTGATCAGGTCGAAATTTTTGTGATAGATGGCTTGCGGTGAGCAGTGGAAATCGAGCCGGGTGTCGGAGGGGTCGTGGAGATCGGCGCCGGTAAACTGCAGGCGTTGGAACTTGTTCCACCGGTGGGCGAAGTCGTCGGGGTCGACAACGTGTGTCATCGCATCGCTCTCACCCTCGCCTGTAACGGCGGCGCTCTCGCTGAACTCCTCGGCGGCGATGGCGCGGATGCGGTCGGTGACGAAGGCATCGCTTCTCACGGCAATCAGGGTGTCGGCGGGGATAAACTCGGTCAGGGCAACTCCGCGTGTCTGCGACGCTATGCCCGATGTCACCGCTATGTCGTTGAGCTTCTGTTCTGAAAGCTGGGTTTCGATATTGAAGGTGCGGATCGAGTCGATCTCATCGCCGAAAAAGTCGATTCTCACCGGGAGCTCGAGGCTATAGCCGAAAATGTCGAGAATCGAGCCGCGCACAGCAAACTGCCCCGGCTCATAGACATAGTCTTCTTCGCGGAAACCGTTTGAGCGGAGCCATTTGACGGCTTCGGTCTGATCGATTTCGGCGCCGACAGCAAACTTCAGCGTGTGGCCCTCGAGCAGTTCGCGCGACGCTACTCTCTCGGCCAGAGCCTCGGGATAGGTCACAACGAAGCGCAGTTCAGGATCGTCCCACCAGTGATTGAGGGTTTCGGTGCGCAGAATGCGGTTCGGTTCATCGGGCTGGCCATACTTGATGTCGCGCTTATAGCCTGACGGAAACATCATCACGGCATCGGTGCCGAGCAGGCGCGACAGGTCGTGATAGAGATATCCGGCGTCGTCGAGATTATCGCCCACAACCATCACCGGCCTCTTGCGGCGTGGCATGCCGGCGAGCATCAGCGCCGGCGACGAACCGGCCAGATTGTAGGCTGCCGGCGAGGCTGACGAGTCAAGCGCCCGCTCAACGGCTTTGAGCCGGGCGGGCGTCATGAAAAGAGATATGAGGTCGGTGGTCATTTCTTTTTCGGCGAGAGGATGGTGGTGTAGTCGCTGAGGTTGTTGACAAGAGCCTGCACGCTGTCGAGTTCGGCATCCTTGCCGATCTGGTTTCTGACGCGGCCTGACTGATAATAGTAACGCTCCACGATCTCCCCTGCGATGTATGGCTCTATGGCATCGCGGTGGGTGTCGAGATCATGGTCGAGATCATGCTTGAGCAGTGGTGTCAGATGGTCGAGGGCGGCGCGGGTGGAATCGTTCATATAGCCTTCGGTCTCGGCGGCCTCGCGGAGGCTCTTGAGGATGAGCTCGCAGGTTTTGTCGTATTCAAACCGCTCGGGATCGATCGTTTTCTTGAAATCAGAGTAGATCTCGTCGGTGATGATAAACTCTTCAGGCGAAGCGATGGTGTCGTGGGCGGCGCGGAAACGGTTGGCGAAATCAAACGCCCAGTTGTCGCGCACAATGTTATACACGATCCTGCTCACTTCGGGGCGGCTGACGGTGATGTCGGGGGTTATGCCTCCGCCGTCTCTTACCTCGCGGCCACGGCGGGTGCGGAACACGTTTGCGAGCGAGTCGGGAATGCGGGCCACCGATCCGTCAGGGTTGCGGTGGGAATAGTCAATAGCCTGAATCAGTCGGCCGCTGGGCAGGTAATACTTTGCCACGGTCACTTTCAGCAGATTGTTATAAGGAAGCTCGCGGGTTGTCTGCACAAGGCCCTTGCCAAACGAGCGGCTGCCGATAATGACGGCGCGGTCAAGATCCTGCAATGCGCCGGCGGTTATCTCTGATGCCGATGCCGTGCCGCCGTCAATGAGAACGAACAGGGGAATGTCGGGGTCGATGGGATGGCCCGAAGTTTTGTAGATCTTCTCGTTGAGGGCATCGCGGCCACGGGTGCGGAGCACTTCGGTGCCCGAGGGGAGGAAATAGCCCAGAATCTTCACGGCTGCCTCCACCAGGCCGCCGCCGTTGCCGCGCAGGTCGAGCACAATGGCCTTGACATCGGGATTGCTCTTGAAGCGCAGCAGGGCTTCCTTGACCTCTTCGGCGCTCTTGTCGGTGTAGGCCGACAGATAGATGTAGCCGAGGTTACCGCGCACCACGCCCGACCATATCACCGACGGCTCCTGAATTTTGCGGCGCGCGAAGGTGAATGTCAGCACCGAGTCGGGGCCAACGTAGGGGCGCTCGACGGTTATGGTGAGTTCGGTTCCCGGAAGGCCGCGCAGGCGCTTGCTCACCTCCTCGGTGGAGAAACCGGCCACGTCAGTTGAATCGATCCTGACAATGCGGTCGCCCGGACGAAGGCCTGCCTGCTGCGAGGGGCTCCCTTCGTGGGGCGCGTTGATATATACGGCATCGCCGCGTTTCATGATGTAGCTGCCTATTCCGGCATACTCGCCTGTTGTCTGGCGCAAGAAATCTTCCTGAGCTTTTTCGGGAATATATTCGGTGTAGGGGTCGATATTGTCGAGCATGGCCTCGATGGCTGTTGTGATCGATTTATCGGCATCGACCGTGTCGACATAGAACGATGTCAGTTCCTTGTAGAGCTGGTTGAAGACGTTGAGATTGCGCGACACTTCGCTCTTTTTAGCCTGGAGGGTGACGGTTGCGACCGCAACGACGGCGGCCATGAAAAAGAGTTTCTTCATCAAGGATGATCGGATTGAATGAAAGTTCAAAATTAGCGGATATTGCCCAATTTAGCAACACCGCCGCTGCCAAAATGATCGACGCCGCTGTCCAAAAAAGATTTCGGGAGGCCGAACGCTTCAGCGTCGCCTCCCGAAATCTATGGGTATCGGTGTGACCCGATCAGCGGTTGTAGAACTTGAGGAGGTTGTTGGTAACCTTCTTGTTGCTGCGGAGAATATCGGAGATGTTGCGTGAGAGCACACCTGCGCCGCGGCTCTGGTTGAACTGGGTTGCGCTTTCCTCAACGCTGAAGGGGCGCTCTGAGGTGTCGACGGTGGTGACGGTGAACACAACCACGCCGTTCTTGCCCTGGATCGGGCCGATGAGCTGGCCGGGCTTGGCAGCTACGGTGGCTGCCGAGAGCTTGCTTTCGTTGACGCCGATCTTGGGGATGAAGATCTGCCCGAAGGTCACGCTGGTGGTGTCGACCTGAGTTCCCATGAGTTTTGCATATCCGGCCACGTCCTTAGCCTTGCCGGCATACTGGGCGATGATGTCGGCAGCCTTCTTGTTGTTGCGGGCACGGTTCTCGAGCTGCTTGCGCAGAGCGGGATCGGTTGCGGGCACATAATCGCCGTCGTAGATGTTTTCGAGGGCAACAGCCAGATAGCGGCCGGTGCTTTCGCCACCGAGCACGGGTGAAACCTGACCCTTCTTGGCGCCCATAGCCCAAGCCACTGCCTCGCGGCTTTCGCTGAGGTTGCCCAGGCGGGGTGTCGATGCGCTGACGGTGGCGTTCTGGAGGTTATAGCCAGCGGCCTGAGCGTTTTCGGCAAATGCCTCGGCTGTCTTGTTCTCGTTGATGAAGCGAGAGAGGTCGCCTTCGAGGGTGTTGATGGTTGCGGCACTGGGCTCAACCTCGTAGACGGCTGTGGCGATGTCAAACACAGTCACTGCGGGGCGACGGGTGCGCACACGGAACAGACGGTAGCCCTGACCGACTGAGTCGGGGGTAAACCATTCGCCGATGGTTGCGCCCTCGAGGGTGGGACGCAGTGTTGCATAGTCGGCAGCGGTGAGGGTGATCCAGACGCTGTCGTTGCTTGCGGCCACGTTATCGCCGGCGGCCACTTCGCTCATGGGAGTGCCCGAACGGAGGGCGGTGAGGGCGGAGTCGGCTTCGGCGCGGGTGCCCTGAATGGCAACAACGTCGATATTGACAGAGTCAACCTCGCTCTTGCGGTTGAGGAGCTTGGCGAGGGTGTAGGTGTTGCCGGTGTGGCTCACCATGCGGCTTGAACCGACTGAAGCTGAGTCGGCGAAAGCTTTCATCTTTGAGTCGCGGATGGCGCTGCGGGTGAGGTTTTCGCGGGTAACAACGAATTCCGACATTCCTTCGAGGCCCGATGTGCCTTCGTTTTCGGCAAGAGCCTTGATGGCTTCCTCCACTTTGGCAGCTCCGGCGCGGAGGTCGGCGGCGCTGGGTGCGATCTCAACGGCGATATAGTCGACAGTGCGGGTGGGCTCGTCAAGACGGTAGCGGTTGCGCTGCTCTTTGTAAACGGCGTTGATGTCGGCGTCGGTCACTTCATATTTAGCGTCGTCGAGGGTCGAATAGTCTTTCTTGGCGAAGACAAGATTTGAGGTCGACGCGTTTTCATCATAGAGAGCTTTGGCATCGAGATCATTTGCCTGAAGGGTGCCGACAAAGAGGGTCTGGAACTTCGACTGGCGCAGCTGCTGCTCCATGTTTTTCTCCATCTCCATCCATGCGCGGCGCATCTGCTGTGCCTGCTCCTCGGGAATCTGATATTTAGCGGCGTTGTAGGCCATGTCGTGGAACTGAGCGGCGCTCGTGATGCCTGCCTGGCCATACTGCTGCTGGATCATCATGTCCATATAGCCTGAATTGGCTCCGATCATGGCGTCGGTGAGTTCTGAGTCGGTAACGGTGATGCCGAGCTTCTCTATCTCCTCGTTGAACAGTGCTTCGGCGATCATGCCGTCGAGCACCTGCTGCTGGAGCACGGCCGGATCAACTTTCTGACCCTGACGCTGGGCCATTTCAGAAGCTTCGTTCACACGGTTCTGAAACTCCATGAAGTCGATTTTCTTTCCGTCGATTTTAGCTACGGTTGTGCCTGTGCCGAACAGAGTGCGGCCTGATGTAAAGAAGTCACCGAGAATGAACGCAAGGAGCGCCACCGCGATGATGACAAGCAGCAGAACTGACTTGCTTCTGATTTTTTCAAGGGTTGCCATTGCTTATATAAACTGTTTTTTGATTGATCTTAAAAATGTGGCTTTAGGGCATAAAGCGCACAAAGATACGCTTTTTTCCTCATGAATGAAAAAATTAGGAAGGTTTTGGGGCAATTGTTTGCTAAAATATGTGATTTTTAATATCATTTGGGGGCTCGCATGAGCGCCTGTCTCGATAAAAGGCGCTATCTTTGCAGCCCCGAGAGGATGGATTTGCCGTGATGGATTGCAACCTCTCGTCAACTTAAATAAAAAATGCTAATGGAAACAAAAAACTATCTTTTCACGAGCGAGTCGGTGAGCGAAGGACATCCCGACAAGGTTGCCGATCAGATTTCGGATGCCGTGCTCGACGAGTTCCTGGCCTACGACCCTGACTCGAAAGTGGCGTGTGAAACCCTCGTGACCACCGGCCAGGTGGTTGTTGCCGGCGAGGTTAAGAGCAAGGCTTACATCGACCTGCCCGAGGTGACACGCAACGTGATCCGCCGCATCGGTTACAATCACAGTTCCCTGAAATTCGACGCCGAAGCCTGCGGCCTGTTCTCGGCTCTCCATGAGCAGAGCGCCGACATTAACCGCGGAGTTGACCGCACCACCCCTGAGGAGCAGGGTGCCGGTGACCAGGGCATGATGTTCGGCTACGCCTGCAACGAGACTGAAAACCGCATGCCGCTCACTCTCGACCTGAGCCACGCTCTGCTGCTCGAGCTCGCAGCCCTGCGCCGCGAGGAAAAGGAGATGACATGGGTCGATCCCCAGGGCCGTGAGCGCAGCTACCTGCGTCCCGATGCAAAGAGTCAGGTGACGGTTGAATACACTCCCGAGGGGCGTCCCGTTAGGGTCGACACGATCGTTATCTCAACACAGCACGACGAGTTTATCCGTCCCGAAAACGGACGCACCCAGGCCGAGGCCGACAGAATGATGCAGGAACGCATCTATAACGATGTGAAAACCATTCTGTTGCCGCGTGTCAAGGCGCTGCTCTCGCCCGAGGTGGCCGCCCTGATTCCCGACGATGTCAAGCTGCTGGTAAACCCCACGGGCAAGTTTGTGATCGGTGGCCCGCATGGCGACACCGGCCTGACCGGCCGCAAGATCATTGTCGATACCTACGGAGGCCGCGGTGCTCACGGCGGAGGTGCCTTCTCAGGCAAAGACCCCTCGAAGGTTGACCGCTCGGCTGCCTACGCTGCCCGCCACATCGCCCGCAATCTTGTGGCCGCAGGCATCTGCGACGAGGCTCTGGTGCAGGTGGCCTATGCCATCGGTGTGGCCGACCCTGTGAGCCTCTATGTCAACACCAACGGCACAGCCCATGTTGATCTCACCGACGGCGAGATCTCCAGGATAGTGGCCGGGATTTTCCCGATGCGCCCCCGGCAGATCGAGGAGCGCCTCAAGCTCCGCCTGCCTATCTATGAGGAGACCGCCGCTTACGGCCACATGGGGCGCCGTCCCGAGAAAAAGGTGAAGACATTCCGTTCACCCTATCAGGGGGAGCGAAGCATTGAGGTTGAGCTCTTTACATGGGAAAAGGAGGACTATGTCGATGCTCTCCGCGAGGCTTTTGCCGGCAAGATGAAGTAGGCCGCAGTTTTCACATTGTTAATAATATCCGAACTGTCGGGGTTGACATGCTGATGTCCAGCAGTCGCCCCGACAGTTATGTTTATAGGTTAATAATTGTTAATTTAACGGGGGGGGGGGTGCTTTAGTTCCGCCTTAGAGTTATATCTTTGCAGATTAGACAATGAATTTTACCCATTTTTAATTAGCAGTGCATATAGCATGAAAAAATTTCTTTATCCCGCACTTGCGCTTAGCGCGCTGACGCTTGCGTCGTGCTCCTCTGATGAGCCGTTCAGCGGCAATCACGAAGGCGACGCCGTTTTCACAGTCACCCTCCCCGGTGACCTTGCCAGCCGTGCCACACTGGGCGACGAAACCCGCGGCACCATGGACAAACTGATGTGGACCATCTATGAGGTTAACGGCACCTCCACCGAGGCTGTCGCCACTCAGGACTACCAAACTCAGTTCGGAGCAGCTCCCTTCGCCAACAGCGCCACCACCCAGCAGGTTACTCTCAACCTCGGTAAGGGCAAGACCTACAAGGTTGTGTTCTTCGCCTGCAACTCGGCTAACTACGGCACCGACGGCGCCCTCACGTTTGACGAAGGCGTGATGACCGTTAACTACGACAACATTGCCGGTCAGACCAACGATGTCAACGCCGATGCCTTCACAGGTGTGTCAGTAGAAGTGATCGGTGGCAATGCCGTTTCTGATGCCGTTGAGCTCACCCGTCCGTTCGCCCAGCTCAACTGGGGTACCAACGACCTCGACGCCCAGACCGTGGCAACCTACTTCAACAACGATCTCAGCGCCGCCGTGACCGTTGAAGGTGATCTCTATCCTTCGTTTGATGCCCTCAACGGTACCGTGACCGGCACCGCCGTGACATCGGCCACTTTCAACGCCTACACCGTCAAGAATCTCTACCCCAACGGACTTGACGACGCTGATGCCGTTTCGTTCCCCGTCGATGGCTACAACCTCGTTGCCATGAACTATCTGCTGGTGGGTGCCGAAGGCACACTGAACAGCTGCACTCTGGAGTTCAACAATGGTTTCGAACCTGTTGAGGTTAACTCAGTGACCGTGAAGCAGAACTACCGCACCAACATCTACGGCGCGCTTCTGACCAACCCCACCGAGTTCAACGTTCAGATTGCTCCCAGCTTCGACGGCGATGAAAACAAGTCGCTCGCTCCCTGGGACGGCGTCAGCATGACCGAGGTTACTCCCGAATCGCGCACTATCGACGGTGTGGAGACTCCCGTCTATGTGGCAGCACAGCCCTCTGATCTGGCCTGGCTCGCTAATCAGATCAACAGCGGCTCGCTTGCGCAGAACACCTACATCGAGCTCGCAGGCGACATGGACATGGGCAACAAGGCATGGACCCCGATCTCGAATGTGTCAAGAAGCGCTCAGGCTACAGGTTTCACCGGCACTTTCGACGGCAAGGGCTACACCATCAAGAACCTTACCTCGACAGCCACCGAAGATAATATGAGCGCAGCTCTGATCGGTGTGGCATACAATGCCAACATCAAGAACGTGAATATCGACGGCGGTACCGTTACCTCGGCTGACTCAGCTGCAGGTATCGTTGGCTATGCAGGTGGCACCACAACCACTATCTCAGGTTGCACCGTAAGCAACATGAAGATTTCAGGCGCCGGCGCAGCTGCAGGTATCGTTGCCCGCGACTATGGTGTCACCGCAGTTAGCGACTGCACAAACAACAGCGAGGTCATTGCAACCGGAACTTCATGCAAAGCCGGTGGTATTATCGGTATCTGCTCTACAGGTAACGGCAGTACTTACACCAAGTGTGTCAACAACGGCAATGTGGATGCTCCTTCAGGCATCGGCAACGGCAGTATCGGAGGTGTATGCGGCTATGCCGGATCAGTCACCACCTTCACCGATTGTGTCAATAACGGTACCGTAGGTTCAACCGGCAAATCAATCAACCGTTCAGCAGGTATCGTCGGCTACCTCAACGGTGCCGGCCCCCTCACCATCACCGGCGGCGAGAACACCGGCAAGGTGATGGGTAACACTGCAGGCGGTGCGTTCGGTCAGGTTGGCCAGTATGGCACTGTCAATATCGACGGCGTAACCAACAGCGGCGTTATCGAGGCCGTGAACACCGCAGGCGGCATCGCAGGCCAGACAGGCGACGGCGTGATCCAGAACTGCGTCAACACAGCAGCCATCACTGCAGGCGGAATTGCAGGCGGTGTTGTCGGTGCTGACAACCGCGGCGACATCTATTATTGCCAGGGTGGCTCGGCAGCCATCACCGCACCCTATGCAGGCCGTGTGCTCGGTTCTTGCAATTCAGGCAATCCTTACAGGAACGTGCTTAAGCTTACAGCAGAAGGCAACTCTTACAGCGACGATCTCGGCACCGTGGGCACCATGCCTCTCGGTACTGCCCTCGGCACTCTCGAGATTGCCGAAGGTGAGCTGATCGGCGATCCGTTCCACAAGGCTGCCGGTAACCAGACCAGCAACTCGGTGATCATTATCGACGAAGGTGCCACATGGAACCTCTTCCCTGAGAATCCTGTCGGAACCTACCGTTACAGCAACGGAAAGTGGGTTAAGCAGTAATCTGCCCGTTCCAAGAAAATAATCAGAGAGACCGCCTGAACTAAGCGTCGGGCGGCCTCTCTGTGTGTTTAGTTGCTTAAAAGCGAGGGGAGGATGCGAGAATGCGGTGGAGATAGAGCTGTGCTTCGGGGCCGAGATTGAAAACAAGGTCAAGGATACTCAGGCCGGGGATGAAGCCCAGGGTGGTTTCGCGCACCTGCCAGTAGCGGGGCAGTGTGGCTGCATCGAGCTCGATTGCCGGTGGTTCGGCGGGCAAAGAAGGGTCGTCGGAGAGAGCGAAGCCGAGAATGTTGCAGATGCGGGCCGACATGTCGCGGTTAAAGTCGAGCAGGTGGCGCCCCACGGCTCCGAGAATCAGTGGTGTGAACCGGTCGGCATAAAATTCATAGAAAGGGGTGCGACCGTAGGCGCTCTCCAGAGCGGTAACGAAAAGCCGGGGCCAGTCGTCGTGGCCCGAGATAATGATGTCGCCCCAGCAAGCTGCCGAGAGGCTCGCCGGTTTCTCGATCGGGACGGTGAGACGCAGCGGGCCGCGGGTGTCGGCAATGGTGCATCTGTGGACCGATTTGAGGCGCTTGTTGAAGCGTGAACGGGGATTTACGGCGATGCGGCCGCCGTAGGCCGCCATCACGGCATAGTGCGCGATGTCGCCGCAGAAGTCGGGCTGCAGCTCAACCCGCCGGTCGGCGAAAAGCTGGAGTGGTGATGGGGTCACTTGTCGGGGTTGGCCTTACGGAAAATGCGGTTCCAGCGAATTCCTGAAAGGAATCCTTTGTCCTGATCAAAGGAAACGAGCACCAGCTCGGGGCGACCTACAATGTGATCTTCGGGCACGAAGCCCCAGTAGCGCGAGTCGAGCGAGTTGTCGCGGTTGTCTCCGATCATAAAGTAGTAGTCCATCTTGAAAGTGTAGGTGTCGGCAGGTTTCCCGTCGATATACACCGTGTCGCCGTCAAGATAGGCGTCGGTGTTGTGCTCGTAGTTGCGTATGCAGCGGCCGTAGAGGTCCCAGGCAGCGGCGTTGAGCTTGATCTTGGCGCCCTTGCGGGGAATCCAGATCTCGCCGTAGTCGGCGCGTGTCCAGTTTTGCGAGGCTATGTCGGGGAAGAGGTAGTCGCCCTTTTCGGCGGGCACTTTCATGGTGTGGACCACCGGCAGGGTGGCCTGCAGCTTTTCGAGCATGGCCTCGGTCATCGGGGCGGCATAGATGGGCGGAATCGATCCGTCGGGGTTCACCTTGAATCCGTTGGCACGGAGGCTTTCGGCGTCAGATGCCGTGACCTGCACGGTGTGGCGGTCGGCCACTGATACACCGAGTTCTTCCCATGCGGCATCGGTCATGGTTGCGCCGTCGAGCTGGAAAAAGCGCGCGAACTGCGCGTTTTCGGGCTGTTCGAGAGGCTCGCCGTTGATGTAGATCACACCGTCGACAATCTTAAGCCGCTCTCCGGGCAATCCGATTGCGCGCTTAACATAGTTTTCGCGGCGGTCAACCGGGCGGTAGATAACCTCGCCGAAGCGGTCGGGGTTGGCCAGGATGGTTTCGCGGCCATAAACCTTCTTGAGGGTGTAATAGTCGGGGTTCTGCATGTTGAGAGCCACGGTGTCGCCGGCAGGGAAGTTGAACACCACTATGTCGTTGCGCTCAACGTTGCCCAGACCCTTGAGGCGATGGTAGGTCCACTGGGGCCACTCCACGTAGCTCTTGGTGTTGATAACCGGGAGAGTGTTCTGCACCAGCGGGAAGTGGAGCGGTGTCTGCGGCACGCGAGGTCCGTAGGCCATTTTGTTGACCCACAGATAGTCGCCTACAAGGAGTGACTTTTCAAGCGACGACGAGGGAATCTGATAATTCTGGCCGATGAAGGTGAACACGAAGTAAACCAGGATGAGCGCATAGAGAATTGCGTCGACCCAGCTCATTATGCTCCTCACAGCGGCATTCTTGCTTTTTTTCCACCATGTCAGGGGAATGTAGCCGGTGATGTAGATATCGAAAAGGAGGAACAGCAGCAGCGCTACCCACCAGTTGCCCAGCCACGCCACCCAGAGGAGGAACACCACCGAGACAATGGCGAAGCGTATCCAGCGGGTTGTGCGCGTTGCCTTCAGGCGGTTGGTGAAGTCGTCTTTGAATGATTTGCGGGCCTGATTCGTGGGTGATTCGGTTTGCATTTGGGAAATGGCGTGGTTTTATTTGTCGAGGTTTTTGCGGAAAGCGCGGCGGCGGCGGTGCTGGCGGCGTTCGAAGTACTGCCACTGGCCCTGCACGCTCTCGTTTGATTCGAGTTCGAGATTGCTTTCGGCGAACTTGAGATTGTTCTTGATGTAGACCGGCAGCAGGTCGGAAAAGAGGAGCGCGTTCACTCCCTTGTTCTGATATTCGGGCTTGACGGCCACCAGCAGGAGGTCGATCACGTCGTTGTGGCCCTTGAGGGCGCGAAGAATGTGATACCAGCCTGTGGGAAAGAGCTTTCCGCCCGATTTGCGCAGCGCAACCGAGAACGAAGGAATCGATATGCCCACACCAACAAGATTATCGTCGGCATCGACAATCACACTGACATATTCCAGACGCAGGATGTCGAGATACATGTCGATGTAATACTGGATCTGGCGCGGCGTCAGGGGCGAGTAGCCGTACAGCTGATCGTAGGCCTCGTTGATGAGCTCGAACAGGGCCACTCCATATTTCTCCTTGAGCTTTTTGCGCGAGGTGTAGTGAACGTTGCGCAGGCCATATTTCTTGCGTACGATCTCGGAGATGCGCATCATCTTTTCGGGAATGCGGTCGGGGACGGTCATGCGGAACTCCACCCAGTCGACATCCTTCTCATAGCCCAGGCGGGCAAGATGATCGGGATAGTAGGGATAGTTGTAGATCGTGGCCATCGTGCCCATCTCGTCGAAACCCTCCACGAGCATTCCCTCATGGTCCATGTCGGTGAAACCCATCGGGCCGACAATAGTGTTCATTCCCTGCTCGCGGGCCCAGTTCTCGACGGCATCGAAGAGCGCCTTGCTTACCTGAGGATCGTCGATAAATTCAGGGAAGCCGAAGCGCGCCTCCTTGCGACCGGTGCGCTCGTTGACCATGTCGTTGACAATGCCGGTTATTCGCCCTACGGGCTTATCGCCTTTCCATGCCATGAACGACTGCGCGCGGCAGAAGTCGAAAGCCGGATTCTTGTCGGGCCGCAGGGTGTTGACCTCGTCGAAAATCAGCGGGGGCACGTAGCAGTCGTTGCCTTTATAGTGATCGATGCCGAACTGCACGAACTTGCGCAGTTCTTTTGGAACAGGATTGACGGGAGTGATTCTGATGTCAGACATTACGAAGATCGCGGGCCGGGAGTGGGTGTCCGCAGCGGTTATGTTAGTTGGTGATGGAGGGTTCGGTGATGGTTAGCCACACAAGCCATGCCACCATTGCGCAGAGAAAAGCAATGATAATCAGATAGAAGCGCTCGTGAGAGCGGCGCTCCAGAGCCAGACGCATGGAGGTGACGTCGCGGAAGGGTGTTTTCGACGTTGAGTTGCGCGCACACTTCTCGGCGATTGTGCGGAGGTGACTGTTGCGGGCCGTTTCGCCCTCGCAGGCATCGAGCGCTTCGAGCATAAGGCGTCCGTAGGCCTCGATGTCGTCGCTCACACGGCGTGGAGAGAGCTCGGGGCGCTGTTCGAAGCCCACGTCGATAAGCTTCAGATTGCCGATCTTGTCGGTGAAAATCACCGTTTCGGGGCGCAGGGGATGGTGAACGATGTGATTGTCCTGAATATACTGCAGAGCCTGAGGCAAACGCTCGCGCAGCTGCTCCAGATGGTGGGGCGTCACCTTCTTTTCGCGTATGAGCTTGGCCAGCGAGTCGCCATACACATCGTCGGTGATGATGCTCAGGCCAACGCCGGGCACCTCCTCAAAGTCGTTGATCATCACGATGTTGGGGTGGGAGAGATTGTAACGGATCTCAAACTCCTTCTCGATCATGGCCTGATGCTCGGGGCTGTCCTTAAACTCGGGACGGAGAGTTTTGAGCATCACCCATTTCCCGTGTTTGCGGGCGGTGTAGACGTTGTAGAATTCCTCATCCCATTCGGGCAGGTGTTCGATCTCGGTCCATTTTTCGGAGGCATTCAGATTGCTCATAGGCTTATAGTTGATAAGGTGCAAAAATAATAAATAATCCCGTAAAAGCGCCAAAAAAGCAAGAGGACGACTTAAAAAGTTCGCCTTTCAACATCTCTTGGAGCTAACGGTTATGCAACACCCGCTTTTGATGCTGTTCTTGATCAGATGGTGTTGCTGTTTGCAAAATTTCTATAAAGACAATGCCACCATACTTAGTGACGGCATTATTGGGCTCAACACTTATCTATCGCATTCTCTAAGAATGATTCAAGTTGCCTTTTATCAGGCAAACATAATTGATAGGTTGAGACAAACAAAGAGTTATCCATTCCGGCTAAAGCATATTCTACCATTTGTTTCCCTTTTCTGGTACAAAGTAATATTCCTACCGGAGGATTGTCACCCAGATTCATTTCGTTTTCTCGAAAATACGATACATAAGCGTTAAGCTGACTGAGATATTCATGCTTAAACTCATCGTTTTTCAGTTCAATAACGACATTACAATGGAGTAAACGGTTGTAAAATACGAGATCTGCGAAATAATAACGGTCATCAATAATCATCCGTTTTTGTCGAGCCTCAAAGCAAAATCCTTTACCGAGTTCAAGAAGAAACTCTTGTAAATGTAAAATGAGATAGTTTTCCAAATCGCTCTCTGTAATGTACTCTCCAGCTTTTAGTCCGAGAAACTCCAGAGCTAAAGGGTCTTTGATTTGAAGGATGGAATTTTTGTGCTCAGTTATCTCCGAAAGTTTCTGCATAATCAATTCAGGAGACTTACTGAGACCCACTCGTATATGCAGATTCGTAGAAATTTGTCGTCGCAATTCCTTAACACTCCATACATTGCGGATGCACTCGAATTCGTAGAAAAATCGAATTAAAGGGTCTTCTACTCCAAGAAGTTCTACTAAATGGGAGAAAGATAGGTGTGCTATAAGAGTAGAGGCCGGGGTGGTAAATTTTCCCGATGCCGTCGGGAAAATCTTAGAGTCTTCTATTGGAAGGAAATGCAAGGGCAACGGAAAGTGTTTTAATTTTTCCGACATCATCGGTAAAATTGAGCTAACGGCCTCATTCATCTGGGGATAGCGCAAATAAAAATTGCGTGCATTGGCAAGCAAAGTTGTATTGATACCGCGTATCTTAACACGATTTACTATTTTCGGCAAGAGTTTTGCCCCATATTGCGCCCTGTCGTTACCACGCTGTTCGTATTCAACAATATATCGACCTATTAACCAGTTGCGTATAGTAGCATAACGGTTAACTGCATTTATAGCCGAGATCTGCAGGGCAGAATGAATGGTTGATATGCATTGACTGAGAGCTTCAAAACTGAAGTTCTCAAATGTTTGTGAATTATGTGTAACGATTTTTGCCATAGAGTAAATTTCTATAAGCAAAGTTAGTACAAAATATAGAGATTTGCGCTATGATATAATATATTATCCGGTAAGTATTGAGGATGCAAGAATATCGATAAGGGAATTTTTAGCACCGATCGACACGGACCAGAACACGAAGATGCTTTGACCGAATTGAAAAAAACACGTAGAAGTAGGCACGGACTGATAGAATGGCAAAGACATAATAATAACATAGAGTGTCAAGATTTTTGGGTTTGGTGCCTCGGCAAGGTTCGAAGGCGAATCAATTAAGAGGCTGAAAGCTGGGAACAACGATTATAACCGACTATTAGTGGCATAATTATAACCTTTTATTGTTCGACACACTATGCTGACACAATCCGAATATGGAGTAATTCAGCTTACGACCCGCTTTTGATGCTGTTCCTGATCAGATGGTGTTGCTGTTTGCAAAATTTATTTTTAACTTTGCAATTGCAGAACGAAATGCAGAAACCCCGGTCAAAGGGAAATGCAGGACAGTATGCAAAAAACATATAATAGCGTTTATCCGCGCTGATTCTTGAAACACAGAAATTCTCGCAAAATTTCTTATCTAAGTCAAGAAGTTAGCAACGGTAGATGCCCATGGTTGTGTAGAATCGACAGCCAAAGTGTGTCAGTGCGTGAGTGCGGCATGCTTTGGTGCAGCGATTGCATATAACCGGCGTAGGGCTTCTGCGTTGCCGTCCGACTTAGAAAAGGCAATGCGAGAAGCCTCTGTGTTTCGGACGGCAACAGATACAGATTCCTACGCTTTTTTCGTTTATACCATTTCGCCTACGAGAGGATGACCGCGGCGATACTCTAACAAAAGTATGAGAATAATACTTTTATCCGGAGGCGTCGGTCAAAGGCTTTGGCCCCTCTCTAACAAAAAGAGGTCAAAGCAGTTTTTGAGATTGTTAGTTTCTCCATCGGGCCAGGAGGAATCAATGATTCAGCGTAACGTAAGGCTGATTAAGAAAACCGGCATTGCAACCGAAATCCTCATTGTGACGGGTGAGGATCAGCAAGAGTTGATAGAGATGCAGGTAGGCAGCCAGGGGGTTACGATCGTTACGGAGCCAGGCCGCCGCGACACTTTTCCTGCCATATATTTAGCATGCGCTTATCTCTGCTCCAAAGGTGTTGCGGCAGAAGAAACAATATTGGTTATGCCGTGTGATACATTTGCTTGCGAAGAATATTATTCCCACCTGAAGGAAATTGCTGCAGCTGTGGAGAATAAAGCCGCCGGGATGGTGCTGATGGGAATCACTCCAACAAATGCGTCATCAAAATTCGGCTATATAATCCCTGATAATAAACCCCATAAATACAATATTCAGGAAATTACCAACTTCGTTGAAAAACCGGATCAACAGACGGCTTCCCGTTTGATCGATAGTGGCGCGTTATGGAACAGCGGTGTTTGCGGCTTTGAATTAGGCTTTTTAATGACTTTGGGTGAAAAGGTTTTCAAATCAACAGACTATCAAACCCTTCTGAGGGATTATGAGCTTCTGCCGAAACTCAATTTTTCATACGATGTTCTTGAGAAAAGCAACAGCTCGGCAGTGGTGACCTTCAGCGGAGAGTGGAAAGATTTAGGAACGTGGAATGAATTGACCAACGAACTTGCTAAAAATGAATATGGACCGGTTATTTCGTCAGGCTGCAAAGACACCATCGTTGTAAATGAGCTCGGCAAGCCGCTGATCTGCATCGGGTGTGATAATCTGGTGATTGTGGCCACGTATGATGGAATTTTGGTTGCCGAGCGCAGCACCAGCGAAAACATAAAGCCGCTCGTCGATACGCTTACGTCCAAACCAAAGTTTGAAGAGCACATTTGGGGCGAGTCCAGAATTATTGAAACAATAAAAACGGTTGACAACACCGACACCGTAGATATTATCAACCTTACCGTTGACGCAGCCTCGGCTGTTAACTGCAAGAGAAATAGAAACCGGGAGGCAATACTGATTGTGACTGACGGCAGGGGACAGATGGAGTTAGACGGGCAAATCAATAATCTCGAAAGGAATTCGATAGTTCATATTCCTACATCGGCCCCTTACACACTAAAGGCACAGACTTCAATGAACATTATCCTTGTCCAAAGGAAGCCCTGCGGTGAGGATAATGCTGATTCCGTAAGCACCACTACATCCTCTCATTCTCAGAAACCTTAAACTGTATAACATAGTTAAACACCAATCCGACAAAAATATAATTATGGGAAATGAAAATGCGGAACGAATTCAAACGTCTGTTCTGAACCGACTTGAGAAAAAACTGCTGATCTGGTTAGCCGAACGCATGCCCAAATGGGTTACTTCCGACATGCTGACGTGGCTTGGCTTCGCGGCGGCAGTGGCCTACACTTTCTTTTGCTGGCTCGCTAACAAGAATGTAAACTATCTGTGGCTATCTTCATTCTGTCTGGTCCTCAACTGGTTTGGAGATGCACTTGACGGCTCGCTCGCACGAGTCAGAGGAATGCAGCGCCCGAAATACGGTTTTTTTATCGACCATTCCATCGACGCATTGACCACTTGCCTTTTCTGCATCGGTCTTGGCCTGACCCCGTTCATGAATCTTAACATCGCCCTGTTTATTATGCTTGGCTACCTATCTCTGTCGCTGTACACCTATCTTTGCACACTGACGTTAGGTGAGTTCCGGCTCACTTATGCCAAGTTGGGACCCACGGAAGTGAGACTGATTCTGATTGGGGTGAGCATTCTGTATATCTTTAATCCCTTCGGATCGTGGAGTGTCAGCCTGCTTGGCTTCGACTGGACGGTCTACGATTTGGCGGGAGCGACAGTGGCAGGGGTTTTGTTCGTCCTTTACATAGCCTCGATCATCAGAGATGCCCGGAAGCTCAGGGATGAGAGTCCTGAAGATGCCGATGTCTGACTGTAATATCGTAAAACTTCACATAGCGACATGCCGTTATTTTAAGAGTAATTGGCCCGCAAAAAGCAAGAGGATGGCTTATTTTTGAGGCTTAGTCTTTGAAAAGCGCTATATTTGTGGGCTAATTATGAAAGTCACCGACCTGATCCGCCCGCTGTTTGTGTCGCGACTCCGTGCCGTGGAGTCGTGGCGAGGACGGGTTGAGGAGGTTCAGCGGGCCGAACTGGCACGGATGGTGAGGATGGCCCGAGACACATGGTGGGGTCTGAGCCACGGCTACCGCCGGGTGAGCAGCTATGAGGATTATCGCCATGTTGTGCCCCGCCCGGTGCCTTATGAGGATCTGCGGCAACCGGTTATGCGGATGATAGCCGGTGAGAAAAACGTGTTGTGGCCCGGAGTGACGCGCAATTTCGCCCAATCGTCGGGAACGGCCGACGGGCGCAGCAAGTTTATCCCCGTTACAGCCGAGAGTTTCAGCCGCACCCACTATCGCGGTGCGCGCCATTCGGTGGCGCATTATCTCGACAATGTTTCCGGCAGCCGGATTTTTGACGGCAGCGCATTTGTGCTCGGCGGAAGCTTCGCCAACGAGCTTGTGCTCAAGCCGGGTGTGAAGGTGGGTGATCTGTCGGCCAACCTGATATCGCGGATGCCGCGGCTTGCCGAGATGGTGAGGGTGCCTCGCCGGGAGATAGCACTGATGGCCGACTGGCACCGCAAGCTGCCCGCTTTGGTGGAGGCTTCGGCGGGCCGGAAGGATATAACGAACATCAGCGGTGTGCCATCGTGGTTCCTTACTGTCATCAAAGAGGTTATAGGCAAGATGGGGTGTGATTCGATCCACGATGTATGGCCCCGCCTCGAGGTGTTTTTTCACGGTGGTATCGCCTTCGGGCCTTACCGCGAGCAGTATGCCCGCCTAACCGATGCCTCGCGCATGCACTATCTGGAGAACTACAATGCCTCAGAAGGGTTTATAGCCGTGCAGAGCGATCTCTCCGATTCCTCACTGCTGATGCTGCTTGACGCCGGGCAGTTTTTTGAATTCATCCCCGTCAGTCAGGCGCTTGACGATGATCCTGAGATTCTCCCGGCATGGCAGGTGGAACAGGGTGCCACTTATGCGCTGCTTGTGAGCGGCGTCAATGGCCTGTGGCGATATCCTATAGGCGACACCGTAAAGATTGAGAGCACCGATCCGCTGAAAATCAGTGTGGTTGGCCGTACAAAGCATTTTATCAATGCCTTCGGGGAAGAGCTGATGGTTCACAACGCCGATGCGGCGATCGAGGCTACGTGTAAGTCTCTCAGGTGTGAGATAGCCAACTACACCGCCGCGCCGGTGTATGCCGACACCCATCATCACGGACGCCATCAATGGCTGATTGAATTTTTCCGAACCCCGGAGTCGATCGACGAGTTCGGGCGTGTGCTTGACCGCGAGCTGCAGCGCGTTAACTCCGACTATCAGGCCAAGCGTACGGGCGGCCTTTTCCTTGACCCGCCAGAGATTGTCGAGGCCCGCCGCGGTCTGTTTGACGACTGGCTCGCCTCGACCGGCAAACTCGGCGGGCAGCGCAAGGTGCCCCGACTTGCCAACGACCGCCATTTTATCGAGCCTATGCTCGAAATGAACCGATTGAAAACCTCAACAAGATAATGAAACTCAAGTCACTCATACTCGGCGCGGCCATGACACTTGCCGCCGCTGTGCCCGTCCGGGCCGACGAGGCAGCCTATGTGTTCTATTTCATTGGCGACGGCATGGGCCACGGCGCCATTGCCACTGCCGAGAATTATCTCAAGGCCACTACCGAGCGCCCTGACACCACACTGCTTCTGACGAGCCTCCCCGTGGCCTCGCTCTGCACAACCTTCAGCGCGTCAAGCCCCGTGACCGACAGCGCAGCCGCCGGTACGGCTCTGGCCACCGGCAACAAAACAACCAACGGCATGATCGGCATGACCCCTGACTCGGTTGCCGTCAGATCAGTGGCCCACGCGCTGAAACGGATTGGCTACGGAGTTGGACTGGTGACCAATGTGGCGGCCGACGATGCAACCCCCGCCGCATTCTATGCGCATGTGCCGTCGCGCGGCATGTACACCACCATCGGCGAACAGGCTGCCGCCAGCGGCTTCGAATTCATTGCCGGGGCCGGCCTGCGCGGTTTCAGCGACAAGAAAGGCAATCCCACCAATCTTGCCCATGCGTTTGACAAGGCCGCTTACCGTATTGTTCGCGGAATCGACCGTCTGAATGACACCGACGCGCGGAAAATCGTGTTGCTGTCGCCCGACACCGTGGCCAATTACCGCATAGGCTACAGTGTGGAGGCCACACCCGGAATGATGGACCTTCCCGCCATGACGCGTGCGGCTATGGATCATCTGCAGAGGGTGTCGCCCGAATCGTTTTTCCTGATGGTTGAGGGTGGAGCGATCGACCATGCCGCCCATGCCAACGACGCCGGCGCCGTTATAAACGACGTGCTGAAATTTGACGAAGCCCTGCGTCAGGCTTATGATTTTTATCTCGAGCACCCCGATGAAACGCTCATTATTGTGACCGCCGACCACGAGACTGGCGGCATGACGCTGGGCAACACCGCGATGGGGTATCTGACAGACACGCCGCTGCTCACGGCGCAACGTGTGAGCAAGGACACTCTCTCAAACCGTTTTCAGGCCATGCTGGACACCGACAATATTCCCACATGGGAGGAGATGAAGCAGCTGCTTGCCGACGAGCTCGGGTTTGGAGTGACAGTGCCTCTGACCGAGAGCCAGTGGAGCAGGCTCGAACAGTCGTATGAAACTACGTTCGTCACCCGCACTTCCGACACTCAGAATGCGCTCTACAACCGCTTTGTGGCCTTCGCTTTCGATGTGTTCAGCATCCTTGACGAGCACACCGGCATAGGCTGGACATCGATCCATCACACCGGCAACCCTGTTCCGCTGTTTGCCGTGGGAGTGGGTTCGGAGGAGTTCGGACGCATGACCGACAACAGCGATCTGCCCCGCACAATCCTGCGAATTGTCGACACTCACCATCCGGCCCCGGTCATGATGCGCTGAAGCTCGGGAATGTCGTCGGCCGTGATCTGTGCGATCGCCTCGGTGCTGAGGTCGGTCAGGTTGGAGGCAGCGAGCCGCTTAGCCTGGCGCTCAAGTGTTTTCTCAAACATATTCCTCACAAACCGCGCGTTGCCGAAATTCCTGTCCTTGGTTGCGACAGCTTCGGCCATGACACTCTTTACGGCTGCTGAGGCGCTGTCGTCAGTCATGTAATCGAACTTAGCGAGATAGCTGCCGTAAATTGCTGCCAGTTCATCGGCCGAGTAATCATCGAAATGAAGGAAGCGGCTGAAGCGGGAATGCAATCCTGGATTGGAGTTGACAAATGTTTTCATCTCGTCGGAGTAGCCCGCGAGGATCACCACCAGACGGTCGCGTTCGTCTTCCATTCGCTTGAGTAATGTCGCGATAGCTTCAAGGCCAAAATCGTTGCCGCTCCCTGAAGACTGAACCAGCGAGTAGGCTTCGTCGATAAACAGAACGCCGTCGAGGGCCTTATCGACGATTTTGTTGGTCTTGACTGCTGTCTGCCCAACGTATTCCGCCACCAGGCCTGAACGGTCGGTCTCAACAAGATGGCCTTTCCGAAGAATGCCCAATTGCTTGTAGATCTGTGCGATCAGCCGGGCTACGGTTGTCTTTCCCGTTCCGGGATTGCCTGTGAAGATGCAATGATATGAAATGTCGGGCGCGTTGAGTCCTTTCGAGGCGCGTAGCTTCTGAACCTTGACAAGATTATAGATATTGTTTATCTCGGTTTTGACCTCGTTGAGGCCTATCAGTTGCTGCAGCTCGTTTAATGGATTGGATATGGTTTTGGCAGGAGCCGGCGCAGGGCCTGTCGCAACAGTCTCTACCGATGCCCTGCCGCTGCTCAAAAGCTGCTCCAATGCGGCCGGATCGATCAGAATGCTGCGCGGCTTGCCTCCGCAGGCAGGCCCGACAATACGTGCGGCCTCCAGTTGGTCCATTATCTTTCCGGCCCTGTTATAGCCTATATTGAATTGGCGCTGAATTGAAGAAACCGAGCCGAGATTTGAGGAAACCACAAAGCGCGCAGCTTCCGCAAACAAAGGATCGGGGTCTGCCGGGATATTTACCGGAGCAGCAACATTGTTGAACTCGGTTATCCTGACGGAATTGTCGCGCGTGAAACTCAGCATGTTGGCGAGCCAATTCTGTTCGGTGGCCGAGAGGTAGCCGTCGGCCTTTGCTATAAGCAGCGCGTAGCGATACAGCAGAACGGCCCAGCGGTTAATTGTTTCGGAATCAACACCCTCATGTCGCAGCATCTCGATCAGCAGGAACTTGTCGGGGTCAAATTCAACCTGCATATTATCCTTGAAAGTGCGATAGGAGTTCTCGAGCACTCTCTGCCCTTCGGCACTTCGCAAAAGGGTTTCGTCGTGCCATATACTGTTGTCGGGGAGAATGAGCCGCGTTAACAGCACACCGATTGCCCGGGCCTCGTCGGTCGACATGTCGGCACGGTGGCCTAATCGTTCAAAACACTTCAGCAGATCGGCCGCCGCCACGAAGCCCAGTCGGTTGTCGATTGAGTCACCGCCGATTTTCACGTTGCGGGCGCATTCGAGTTGCTGCTGACGGTCGATCGCTTCCATCACCTGCGGGTCGGCTGTCATGGTCACCAGGCATTGGAAAAGATTGTCGGCCGCAATGCAGATCTCTGCAAACGTTGAGCGGGTTTTATCGCTGGAGGTGCCGGTGATGACCGGCGCGTTCTCAGGTTCCGCTTTCCTCACTTTGTTGGCAAAGCTGTTTTTTTCAACGGCAAGGGTGGTCTGATCGATCACGAATGCATTTGTAAGAATCTGTTTCTGCCGCTCGTCGGTCAGATCTGACAGAAAATTCTCGGTCATGGAGCCAAGAAGTGGTTGCGGTTCACCTGACCGGGCCCCCTTGCCATAATATTTCTTTCGGTTTAAGAAATTGGCCCACACGCCCATTCCGAGGATAAATGTGCCGATCAGGCCTACCGGGGCTGCCGCCAGACAGATTACCGCGCCGAAGAGGCAAATAATTCCCGTGAAAGTGTAAACCCCCTTAGAATGGATCTTATTGTTAGTCGACATTGGTGTTGGTTTTTGATTCAGGATGTTTGAGCTTCTCGACAGCCTGCAGATAGCTTGCCGTGATTACGCCTGAGGGCAAGGCAATGATCGCCACGCCAACCAGCGACGAAAGCATGCTTATGAATTTTCCTACATCGTTGTGAGGGTAGATGTCGCCGTAGCCAACGGTGGTTAGAGCCGATGTGGCCCAATAGAGAGAGTCGAAAAAATTATTGAACTTGTCGTCGACGGTAAACATCAGCAGAGCGGTCAGGAAAATGTAGAAAATGGCAAGGAACAGAACCGACAGAAGCACCGAACGCTGCTCTCTCAGCACGTGAATCAGAATAGCCAGCTCCTTTGAGTAGCGTCCGAACTTAAGCAGCCGCAATATCTTGAACAGGCGGGTGACCCTGAACAGATGGAATGCTTCGTTGATCACCGAGAATGTCGGCAATATCGAAAGCAGGTCAATGATAGCCATTGGGGTGAAGGGATAGATCACGAAACTCTTCCACCCGCGCTTCAGTTTATAATCAGCCGTGAGCCACCGGAGGGCGTAGTCTAAAATGAACAGGCTGACGCAAACGTACTCAACGACAGCAAACGCAGGAGTGTAGTCGCGGAATGCCAGCGGCACAAGGCTCAGCACTATCGCGACGAGCTGAAACATATCATAAACCCGGCTCGCTTTGGAGCTGTCGGAGTGATACGGAGTGACAATGAGATATAAGTGGCGGCGTAAGGATGTCATTTTATGAATCAGATCAGAGACAGCGAAACTTGTTGACGCTTGCAAAGTTATCCAAATAATCGATATGGCAAAACATCATGTCGGTGCTTTTGTCGGCAGGGTGTGAGAGGCCCGACAAAAAAATTCCGCAACCATTTCCGGTTTATCAACGGAGACGGTTGCGGAATCTATTTCTTAAGAGAGTTAGCGTCAGAACTCGATTTTTGAGGAAGAGTCGCCGCGTTCTGATCTCTGTGAGTCGGGCCGGGGAGCAGAACCGTTGAGCCCCTTGACGCGGTCAATCACTTTTTTGTCGCGTGTGTAGGTCGGTGTGCGCTCAAGCAGTTCGATCACCTCGTCGTCATCAAACTGGTCGGGACTCAGGATAATGTTGCGTTTCTGCTGCATGTCGCCCACCTTATCCTTGCCATATTCGCGCTCAAGGCGTTCGGTGTCGACCGACGAAGCTTCAACCGGTTCTTTCTTTTTCTCCTGACGGCGTCCGCGGCTGAAGAGGTCGCCGCCGAACGGAGAGTTGGAACGCTTCTTGTCGGTGAGCTCATTTTCCTCGGCTTCGAGATTTTCCTCAAAACCTGCGGCAAGAATGGTGATCTTCACTTTGTTACCGAGTGTTTCGTCGAAAGCGAGGCCCCAGATCACGTCGACGCCCGAGTCAATGTTGGTCACGAATTCGGTGAGCTCATTGGCCTCCTCCATGAGGAATTCCTGTTCGGCCTCGCGCGAGAAGAAGAGGTTGAACAGGAGCTTCTTCGAGCCCATGATGTCGCGGTTTTTGAGCAGGGGCGAGTTGAGGGCGTCTTCAATCGCTTTTGTGACGCGGCGCTCGCCTTCGCCATATCCGGTAGAGATGATGGCCGCGCCGCCGTTGCGCAGGGTTGTGTCGACGTCGGCGAAGTCGATGTCGATGTGGCCCTTTCGGGTTATGAGTTCGGAGATCGAGCGGGCTGCCGTGAGGAGGGTGTCGTCGGCTTTGGCGAATCCGTCAATCATATTGCAGTCAGGGTAGATCTCGGTGAGCCGTTCGTTGTTGATCACCAGCAGCGCGTCGACATACTGGCGCATCTTGTCGGCACCGGCCAGCGCCTTCATGATCTTCTTGCGGCCCTCAAACAGGAAGGGAATGGTGACGATGCCGATTGTCAGGAGTCCGCGCTCCTTGGCTATGCGCGCCACCACGGGAGCTGCGCCGGTGCCGGTGCCGCCACCCATGCCGGCGGTGATAAACACCATCTGGGTGTCGTCGTCAAAGAGGGCGCTGATGCGGTCGGCAGCTTCCTCGGCATATTTTTCGGCCACTTCGGGCACGTTGCCGGCTCCGAGACCGTTACCGATGGTCAGACAGTTGGGCACAACCGAGCCGCGGAGTGTCTGCCGGTCGGTGTTGATGTTGACGAACGACACATTTTCAATGCCTTCGCGAAACATGTGGTCGACAGCGTTGTTGCCGCCGCCGCCCACACCCACGGCCTTTATTATCACCGGGGCTTTCTCAGTGTTGTCGTTGCCGTCGGCGCCATCGCCGGGGTTGAACTGAGAAGCGTCGTCGAGATTGTCGTGATATGCAGTATCTTTCATTTGAATTGTAGATAATCGAAGTTAGTGGAAATGAAGTTAAGTGGAGGGTGATGTGAATATAGCGATATCAGTTATCAAGATCGGCCAGATCATCGTCTTCGTCATCATCGTCGTTGGTCTGCATCAGCTCAACTACCTTTCTCTTGAATTTGTCAAGGAAGCCGCTGCGGCGCCGTCCGGGGGTCTTCTCGTCGTCGAGGCCGAGTTCAACGTCTTCGTCAACATCGTCGGCCACGATCTCTGTTGCCGGACGGGTGCGGTGAACCGTTGAGCGGGTTGTGCCGATGTTGGGAATCGGGGCCGGCTCTGCGGAATGTACGGGTTCAGGTTCGGGAGCGGGCTCAGGCTCGGGCTCCGACATACACGACTTTCCATCGCGGGCCCCGGCTGCGAGAATGGCTATCACGTCGACGGCGTCGACCGGCTGGATGCGGCTGTCGACAATCCTCACCTTCTGGCCCGGAAGCCCGGTGCGCACGGCGAGGCCTACTGCTTTTTCGAGACGGCTGTTGAAACCTTTGAGTTTCGCGCCTCCGCCGGTTATGACAATTCCGGCAGGGAGATCATCGGGAGTGAGGCGGGCATAAGCGATCTGCTCGCGGATGTTGGCTATGATTTCGCCGGCACGCGCAGCCACAAGTGCATTGACATCGGCATAGTCGGCATTTTCGCTTGCTATTTCGGCTGCGGCGTTGCCGACATTCTTTTTTATCCGCTCGGCATTTTCCTCGAGATGGTGGAGCGAGGTGATGTCGCGCGTGATGTTGCGCGAGCCCATCGGCAGGGTGGCGAGATAGAGCAGCGCGCCCCCTTTGTAGATCGACACGGTCACTGTCTCGGCACCGAAGTCAACGAGCATGCACCCAAGGCGTTTTTCATCAGGGGTGAGCACAAGGTCGGCGATGGCGAGCTGCCGGGGGATATATCCCAGGACGTTGACACCAGTCTTTTCGAGCACCACCCTCAGGTTGCGCTTGAGCAGATTGCGGCAGCTCACAAGATTATAGTCGGCTTCGATAGTGCGGCCGAATGTGCCCACAGGGTTCATCGTCGAATCGTTGTCCACAACGAAATTGCGGGGTGTCACCGCCACAATCTCACGTTCGGGAAGGACGGTTGCCCGGGCCTCGTCGGCCAGACGGGCTATGTGGTCGCGGGTGATTTCGGTGTCGGCTGCCAGACGGTGTTCGACGGTGCGGGTTGAGAGCATTGTCGATTTTCCTCCTAAGGCGGTGTAGATGCCGGTGATGCGTCGCGACGGGTCGAGCCGTTCGAGGCGCGAGATAATGCCTGAGATAGCCTGCGACACTTCAGCCACATTGCGTACCTGGCCATAGCGCACACAGTCGGTCAGGCGTTCCTCCTCAACTGCTTTGACAGTGAGCACGCCTGTTTCGTCGACGCACCCTACGGCGCCGCGTATCTTTGAACTGCCCGTTTCGAGGGCCACTATGTATTTTTGTTCCATGATTTATGTTCTTAACTGTGTGTGGGTGAGCTTAATTGGTGGTTTTTGTGGTGTCGCGCCGCGCAGTTTCACGCACGGCTGCCGGAATCGGTTTCTCATTGTGGGCCTTGCGTCCAGGGATTGTCTGACCGGGGGCCACGCCTTCAGCAGCCAGCATGGTGGAGAGGTCGGTCACATCATCGTCCTCGTCAACAGGGGCTGCTGCCGGAGCTACAGGCTTGACGCGCCGTGTGGCCACAACCTGCCCGGCCCATTTTACACTCAGGGTGTCGTAATAGTTCCATCCCTTGACGGGGAGCACTTCGGTGTACATGCGGTTGATGCGGCTGAGCTTGTTCTCGAAATCGCGCGGCTCGCCGATGTTTATCACGTGGCCGTTGATCGCCGGAACAAGGATGATGTCGTGAGGCGAATCAACTTTGATCATCGTGACCAGGTCGCCCCACTTGCGGTTCTTTCCGAGCCAATCGATCAGCGGAAGCAGCGAGGCGGGTGTGAAGAGGGAGTCGCCAGGCGGGAAATTGCCGCTGATCAGGGGAACGTCCATGGTGTAGCGGGCTGATGCCGAAATGCGCTTGTTGTCTTTGTTGATATAGTATGAACCGTTGTCGGAAAACACTCGGGCAACAGGGATGAGCGGCACCACGCGGATCAGAATACGGTTGTCTGACGTCTTGACCACGCTCACTTCCTCGATTTTGTCGATCGACTGGAGCTTGCGGGTGATCAGCTCGGTGTTGATGTCGGCCATGCGCATTCCGGGGGTGCGCTCGGGCAGTGTGCCGAGCTCCTTGGAGATCTCGCGTGCCGACACGAAGTTGAGGCCTCCTTCATCCTCAACCTCTATGCGCATGCCTTTACACACCTCAAACTGCCCTGCATAGTTGGTCACGGCAAAGGCTCCGACCATGTAGATTCCGGCCAGAATCGCCACGGCGGCGCAGAGAATTGTGCGTAGACGCTTGCGGTTGATCTTCACTTGCAGAGGTCCATTATGCGGGGCAGACAGTCAGAGATGTCGCCTGCGCCGGCGGTTAGCAGAATTTCAAAACCGCGCTGACCGAGAATTTCAGGCAGCCCCTCCTTGTCGGTGAGAAAACGGTTGGGCACGGTCAGACGGTCAAAGATTATGGCCGAAGATACTCCCGGAATGGGTTCTTCGCGCGCGGGATAGATGTCGAGCAGAATCACCTCGTCGGCAAGAGAGAGAGCCTCGGCAAATCCGTCGACAAAGTCGCGTGTGCGTGAATAGAGATGCGGCTGGAACGCCACTGTGAGCTTGCGGTCGGGATAGAGTGCGCGCACCGACCGGATGGAGGCGCGGAGTTCGTCGGGATGGTGGGCGTAGTCGTCGATCACGGCTTTGTCGGCCTGACGCAGATGGAACTCGAAACGCCTTTCGGGTCCGCGGAACGATGCCATTGCGCGCCGGGCGCTGTCGGCATCCAGCAGCCCTTCGACATCAAGGGCTGCCATGGCGGCCACAGCATTTTCGATGTTGACCTTCACGGGAACCCCGAGATCGATGTCGTTCACCAGTGTCACGCCGCCTGGGCCTATCAGATCAAATGTGATCGAGCCGTTGCCCATCCTGATGTTGGCGGCATGATAGTCGCCGTTGTCAAGAGAATAGCTGACGGTGCGCACATCGGCGCCGGTGCGCGGTTTGAGCTTGAGGCCCGTGTGGACCACCAGCGCGCCCCCCGGCAAAATGAGCTCGGTGAACCGTGCGAAGGCTTCAAGATAAGCCTCCTCGGTGCCGTAGATGTCGAGATGATCGGGGTCGGTGGCGGTGATTACGGCCACTGTGGGGTGGAGGTGATGAAAAGAGCGGTCATACTCGTCGGCCTCGGCCACACACCAGGGTGAGTCAGGACTGAGCAGCAGGTTGCTGCCGTAGTTTCGCAGAATGCCGCCAAGAAAAGCGTTACACCCTATTCCGCTCACCTCCAGAAGATGGGCCGCCATGCAGCTGGTGGTGGTTTTGCCATGGGTTCCCGCAAAGCAGATTGCTTTGGAATGGCGGGTTATGAGACCTAACACGGCGGCGCGCTTCATCACGACGAATCCGTTCTGGCGCAGCCAGCTCAGGCCGGGATGTGAGTCTGGCACAGCCGGAGTGTAGACAACGAGTGTTGTTTCAGGATCGCGGAACTGTTCGGGGATAGCGTCGGCGCTTTCGTCGAGCGTGATTCCGATTCCTTCGGAGCGGAGCTTGCGCACCAATGCGGTTTCGGTTCGGTCATAGCCGCCCACCTCCATTCCGCGCGACAGGAAATAGCGTTCGAGGGCTGCCATGCCAATGCCGCCGGCACCCACAAACCACACCCGTTTGAAACGGTAGAGATCAATGTCGTTCTGATTCCGGTTCATTTGCGGTCAAGGATTTCATAGATTTTGTCGACAATCCTGTTGTCGGAATTTTCGAGGGCCATAGCGCGGCAGTTGCCTTCAAGCTCCTTGCGATGTGCCGGATCGGCAAGCAGATCGAGCACAACCCGGGTGAGATTCTCAGGGGCATCGGCATCAAGCACCATCAGGGCGGCATTGCGGCTTGCGAGCGCTTCGGCATTTTTTCGCTGATGATCTTCGGCAACGTTGGGCGAGGGCACGAGCACGGCACATTTGCCGAGCAACTGCAGCTCGCTGATGGTGCCGGCTCCGGCGCGGCTCACCACGATATCGGCCGCGCTGTAGGCAAGATCCATCCGCGAGATGAACGGAGTGGCCTTCACATCCTTGAATCCTTCGGCCTGACGGAGACACTCGTCGGCATAGATCTTTCCTGTTTGCCAGAGCACTGACGCACCGGCATCGGTCCAGGCCTTGAGCGAGCGGGCCACACTCTCGTTGACAGTCCGGGCCCCAAGGCTTCCGCCAACAACGAGAATGAGCGGCTTCGCGGGATCGAATCCGAGCTCTTTGCGGGCTTCGGCGCGATCTTTCGAGCATTCATGGATGTCGGCACGCACCGGATTTCCGGTGAGCACAATGCGGTCGGCGGGGAAAAAGCGCTCCATGTCAGGATAAGCGGTGCAGATAGCCTTCGCCTGTTTGGCGAGCAGCTTGTTGGTCACGCCCGCATATGAATTCTGTTCCTGAAGCAGAGTCGGGATGCCCGCTTTCTGTGCCTCCTTGAGCATCGGCCCTGAGGCGTAACCACCCACCCCCACGGCCAGATCGGGCTTGAAATCGCGGAGCACCTTGCGTGCGCGCCTCATGCTGCGGTAGAGCTTCATGAGCACGGCAACGTTGCGCCACAGACGCTTGCGGTCGAAACCGGCAACGGGCAGCCCCACAATCTGATAGCCTGCTGCGGGAACGCGTTCCATCTCCATGCGGTTTTCGGCGCCGACAAACAGAATTTCGGTCTCGGGATCGCGCCGGCGCAGGGCGTTGGCTATCGACAGGGCCGGAAAAATGTGTCCTCCGGTGCCTCCGCCGCTCATCAGAATTCGGAGCGGCCGCTTTGGTTCCTGATTATTTGCCATGGTGTGTTGTGAAATTGAATCAGAGTTGGGTGGGATTTTCGGCGCGGAGATCTTCGGGAAGTTCGTCGATCTCACGCTTGATGGCGTTTTTCTTGTCGCGGTGACGCACTGCGTGACGGCTCACGCTGAGCATCATGCCGAATGCCACCGAGGTTATGATGATTGAGCTTCCGCCCTTGGAAATCAGCGGCAACGGCTGGCCTGACACAGGCGACGCGCCGACATTGATAGTCATGTGGACAAGTGCCTGCAGCGATATCATCACGGCAAGGCCCAGAACCAGCAGGGCAGGGTAGGCGCGCGAGCAGCGGCCGGCAACCACGTTGGCCCTCGCCAGCAGCCACAGGTAGAGCACCAGTACGAGCAAACCGCCAACCAGGCCGCTTTCCTCAACGATGATCGAGAAAATGAAATCGCTGAAAGCCAGTGGCAGGCGCGATGCCTCGCGGGAGTTGCCGAGGCCCACACCGGTTATGCCTCCATGGGCCTGAGCCATGTAGGAGTACATTTCCTGACGGTTGTATTCGTCGATTTTCTGCATGTAGCGCGGAACGTCGGATTTGTAACGCTCCTGACGGTTGATCCATGTCTGGAGGCGTCCTCCTTTATTGGTCTCGCCATCTGAAACGGTGACTTCACGGGTGGAGAAAGAACCGTCGGCAAGTTTTTCAACCTGAAGCTCGGTGCGCACGGCTTTCTTGCTGTCGTCGTCGGGTGCAAACTGGAGATAAACCACAAAGAGACCGGCACACACGCCGTAAACCAGAATCACCAGACCGAGGTTCTTGAACGACACTCCTCCTATCAGCATCATCGACAGGCTGATGGCCATAACCAGGGCAGTGTTCGTCAAACCCTGCTTGGCCAGGAGGGCACCGAACACCAGCACCCACACCGCTGACCAGATCACACCCTGATTTGACACTCCCACACCCTTGGCGAGCTGATTGCGGGCCATGATGGCCGACACCACCATAACCGCCGCGAGTTTTATGAACTCGGCCGGCTGTATCTGGAAGCCGAAAACCGAAAGGGAGCGCTTGGCGCCGTTAACAACTTCGCCGTTGAGAATCACGTAGATCATCATGGCGACGCTGACCACGGCGAAGATATAGGTGAATTTCTTGAATTCGCTGTAATGGCGGCTCTGGAGGAAGAGCATGATGCCGAGCCCGATGAGAAGGAACGCGGCATGACGCACCACCGGGCCGAGCACTCCGAAGTGACCGGCCGAGGTGACCTCGCGCGACGAAGCGCTGTAAAGCTCTACGAGCGACACCAGGCACAGAAGTATGTAGATACCCCAGATGTGTTTGTCGGGCTTACCGGCAATCACAGGCGCCTTGAGCGAGGCGCGGGGTTTGGGGGAGTCGAGAGTATAGTCTGTTTCCACTTATTTATTTTTCAAAGATCTGACGGCCTCCTTGAAGAGTTGGCCTCGGTTTTCGTAATTTTTGAAGAGATCGAAGCTTGCGCAGCATGGCGACAGGAGCACGGTGTCGCCCTCTGATGAAGCCTTGCGGCATGCCTCGACGGCCTCGTCGAGCGAATGGGTGTCGAAAATTGCGGGCACCTTCCCTGTGAAGAAGTCCAGAAGCTTGGAATTGTCTTTGCCCATACACACGATCGCCTTAACCTTGCGGCTCACCAGCGGCTCGATCTCAGTGTAATCGTTGCCTTTGTCGGTACCGCCGAGAATGAGCACAACTCCCTTCGAGGGCATGCTCTCGAGGGCATACCATGTTGAATTGACATTGGTGGCCTTGGAGTCGTTGATCCAGCGCACGCCATCGACGGTGTCAACGTATTCCAGACGGTGTTCCACCCCCTCGAAGTCGCTCAAGGCGCGGCGTATGTCTTCCTTCTTCACATCGAGCAGGCAAGCCGAGAGGCCGGCGGCCATTGAGTTATAGAGGTTGTGGAGGCCGTTGAGGCTCAGCTGTGCGCGGGGCATGGTCATTGACTCGACACAGGTGTCGAACACAATCTCGTCCTCATCGTTGACCCAGGCATGGGTTTTGTCGCCACGGTGTTCGGCAAAGGGGAGCATCATGGCCTCGGTGGTGACATGGCGCAGCTGCGCGGCAATCACGGGATCGTCCTGCCAGTAGATGAAAGCGTCGGTGGGTGTCTGGTTCTGCAGAATGCGGAACTTGGCGGCCACGTAGTTTTCCATCTTGTAGTCGTAGCGGTCGAGATGGTCGGGGGTGATGTTGAGCATCACTGCCACATTGGCCTTGAAGCTGTACATGTTTTCGAGCTGGAAGCTCGAAAGCTCGATCACATACACCGAATGGGGGTCGCGCGCCACCTGCAGCGCCAGGCTCTTGCCCACATTGCCGGCAAGGCCCACGTCGAGCCCGGCATCATGAAGAATGTGATATGTGAGCAGGGTGGTTGTGGTTTTTCCGTTGGATCCTGTTATACACACCATTTTCGAGTCGGTGTACTGACCGGCAAACTCGATTTCGCTGATAACAGGGATGTTGCGCTCGGCGATGGCTTTCATCACCGGAGTCTTCGGGCCGATTCCCGGACTTTTCACAACAACGTCGGCCCGGAGTATACGGTCGAGGGTGTGTGTGCCCTGTTCCCATTCAATGCCCTCGCGGTCAAGCATTTCGGCATAATGAGGAGCCACGCTGCCGAAATCGCTCAGAAACACGTTCCAACCCTTGTCCTTACCGAGGATTGCCGCACCTACGCCGCTTTCGCCGCCTCCGAGCACCACAAGATTTTTCATTATTTCCATTGCTGATTCTTTATAGTCTTGACCTTTGGTTGATTATCTGATTTTAAGAGTGACAAATGTCATCACCGCCAGCAGAATGCCGACAATCCAGAAACGTGTCACGATTTTCGACTCGGGAATTGCCGTGGCCGGCCCCTGAATGAGCGCGTCGACCGTTCCGGCCGGTTTCTGGAAATGATGGTGGAGAGGGGTCATCTTGAAGATGCGGCGCCCTGTGCCCGATTTGATGCGTGTGATTTTGAAGAACACAACCTGAAGCATCACCGAGAGGTCTTCAAGATAATAGATGGCGCAGAGCAGCGGCAGCAGCAGCTCCTTTCGCGTCAGAAGGGCGAATACGGCCACGATGCCGCCGATGGTCAGCGACCCGGTGTCGCCCATAAACACCTGTGCCGGAAATGCGTTGTACCACAGGAATCCTATCAGCGCTCCGATAAACGCAGCCATGAACACCACCAGCTCCTCGCTTCCGGGGATATACATGATGTTGAGATAGGATGAATAGATCACGTTGCTTCCCAGATAGGCCATGATGGCCAGAGCCACGCAGATAATGGCCGAGGTGCCGGTGCAGAGGCCGTCGAGCCCGTCGGTGAGGTTGGCCCCGTTGCTTGTGGCCGTGACCACGAAGATAGCTACGAGGATAAACACCACCCACCCGCCGGCAACGGCATTATCGCCCATCCACTCGGTGAGCCAGGCATAGTCGAAGTTGTTCGACTTCACGAACGGGATTGTCGTCTGGGCCGACTTGATGTCGTCGGCCGTATAGGTGATGGTGGTCTGATTGTTGACCGTATCCACCGTCTCGATGTTCTCGCGGATAACGATATCGGGGCTGAGGAACATGGTTACACCCACAATCAGACCCAGGCCAACCTGACCGACAATCTTGAACTTGCCCTTCATTCCCTCCTTGTTGTGGCGGGCAATCTTGAGGTAATCGTCGAGAAAGCCCAGAGTGCCGAGCCATATCACCGAGATTATCATCAGAAGCATGTAGACACTCGTCAGGTTGCCGAAAAGCAGCAAGGGCACCAGTGTGGAGATTATGATGATCACCCCGCCCATTGTGGGGGTGCCGGTTTTGCTCATCTGGCCTTCCAGCCCGAGATCACGCACAATTTCGCCCACCTGCATCAGCTGCAGACGGTCAATGATCTTGCGCCCGAACACAATGGCAATGAACAGCGACAGAATCAGCGCCGCGCCTGAGCGGAAGGTGATGTAGCTCATCAGTCGCGCAGGCGGGAAGATGCCGCTCTCGGAGAGATATTCGAATAGATGGTAAAGCACAGCTTTATGCGATTAGGTGAGAATGATGGATAAGGAGGATGATCAGATGCTTTCGTTGCGGAAAATTTCGAGCACCACCTCGCGGTCGTCGAAATGATGCTTCACACCCTCGATCTCCTGATAGTCCTCATGGCCCTTGCCGGCAATGAGGATCACGTCGCCTTTGCCGGCCAGAGCGGCAGCCGTGCGGATTGCTTCGCGGCGGTCGACTATCGTGAGTGTACGTGCGCGCTGGGCGGCGTCGAGCCCGGCCTCCATATCGCGCAGAATAGCGGCGGGATCCTCGAAGCGCGGGTTGTCGCTGGTGAGGATCACACGGTCGCTCAGCCGCGCAGCCTCAGCGGCCATGATGGGGCGTTTGCCGCTGTCGCGGTTGCCTCCGGCGCCCACAACGGTGATCACCTTCGAATCGCGCCCTTTCACATCGTGGATAGCATTGAGCACATTGACTACGGCATCGGGAGTGTGGGCATAGTCGACGATCGCAACGTAGCCGCGCGGCGAGCGGGCTGTCTGGAAGCGGCCGGCAACCGGAACAAGCTCCGACATGTGGCGCAACACATCCTCCAGAGGCCAGCCGAGAAGCACCGACGCGCCGAACACAGCCGTAAGATTATAGGCGTTGAAGCGCCCCGTGAACATTGTCTCCACCTCATGGCCGTTGAGGCTCAGCAGGGTGCCGTCAATGCGCTCCTCGATAATGCGGCCGCGGAAATCGGCCTCGCTGCGGAGCGAATATGTGTAACGGCGGGCGGCGGTGTTCTGGAGCATCACCATGCCCGACTTGTCGTCGAGATTGGTGAGCGCCCAAGCCTCGGCTGAAAGCCCGTCGAAAAACGATTTCTTTGCCTTGAGATAGTTTTCAACCGTCTTGTGATAGTCCATGTGATCGCGCGTGAGATTGCTGAACACGCCTCCGGCAAATGTCAGGCCGGCAATGCGGTGCTGATCGGCCGCGTGCGAGCTCACTTCCATAGCTGCATAGCTGCAGCCGGCTTCCACCATCTGATGGAGCAGCGAGTTGATTGTCAGAGGGTCGGGAGTGGTCTGGGCGGTGGAGTAGGGGGTGCCGTCAACATAGTTTCTCACGGTTGAGAGCAAACCGGCTTTGTAGCCCATCAGGCGCGCCATCTCATAGATGAGGGTGGCGGTGGTGGTCTTGCCGTTTGTGCCCGTCACACCGACAAGGCGAAGCTTCCGCGAGGGGTTGTCATACCACTCCGAAGCGAGCTGTCCGAGGGCCACGGCTGAATTCTCAACCTTTATATATGTGATTGACGGTTCAAGGAACTGAGGGAGCTGCTCACACACGATTGCCGCCACGCCGGTCGTTGAGACCACCGGGATAAAGCTGTGGCCGTCGACGGTGGTGCCCCGCACGGCCACGAAGAGTGCGCCGGCCTGCACGCGCCGCGAGTCGGGGGTGAGAAGGGTGATCTCCTTGTCGGTGCTGCCAATGAGCTCCTTGGGAGAGATCGCTGCAATGAGTTGTGAGAGCTTTTTCATATTATCGGGTGATTTAGTTACTGAGGGTTAAGGTTACGCGTGCACCTTTTCCGGCACGGGTGCCGGCCGAGGGTTGCTGACCCCTGACACTGCCGGTGCCGCGCAGTGCAACGTTGTAGCCGGCGTTTTCAAGAATGCCGATAGCCTCGCGCGGCGATAGGCCCACCACGGCCGGAACCTGTCCGGGAGAGGTTTTCTGAGCGGGAGCGCGGAAGGTTTTGTGGTTGCCCCCTATCGCCAGATCGCCGTGAAGGCGGCGGGCGCGGTCAGGGCTGCTGACCGATGCGTGATAGGTGGGCGCTTTTTCTCCGGCAGCCTGTGCGGTGTGGAAGTCGCTGCTGTCGCCGAGCATGCCTCTCGAAAAGAGCTTGAGGGCCACCTCCTTCACCACCTCGCCGCTGGTTGTGGCGGCGCCGAAGGCGTTTTGGCGCGGGCTCGCAGTGAGCACAATGCAGGAGTAACGCGGATTTTCAGCAGGGAAGAAGCCGCAGAATGCCAGGCGCTTCTTCGAGGTGTTGTAGGCGCCGTTGTCGATCATGTAGCAAGTGCCGGTCTTGCCGGCAATCCTGACATTGTCGTTGCGCAGGCGGCGGGCTGTGCCGTGGTCGCCCCACACCACCGATGTGAGCATGTTGCGCAGAAGTTCAGCGTTGTGCTCCGAGCACACGCGGTCGCGGATATATGTCACGGGAAGGACCGAATCGCCCTTCGCTCCGATCAGCTTCGACACCAGGCGCGGTCGCACATAGCGGCCGCCGTTGGCAATGGCGTTGTAGATAGAGAGGGTGTAGAGCGGCGGAATCTCGGTTGTGTAGCCGTAGGCCATTCGCGACAGGGCAATGCGGCCGCCGCGGTCGGAGGGCACGGAGTCGATTCGGGGCGGACGCTCGCCAGCTATGCCTGTGTTCATCGGGTCGAGAAAGCCCATCTGCTTCAGGCGGCTGTAGAAACCTCCGGGGTGAGCATCATATTTCCGGGTGATGATTTTGGCCATGCCTATGTTGCTGGAGCGTTCGATCACTCCTGCCACGGTGACGGCGTCGACACTGTGGGCGTCGGTGATGGGGCGCCCTCCGGCGTAGGCCCACGACCGGCCTGTGGGAATAACCTCGTTGGGGTTTGACACAATGCCGTCTTCGAGAGCCATCATCATCGAGATGGTCTTGACAACCGATCCGGGCTCGAAACCGAGCACAGCCCTGTTCATGCCTTCGATGTAGCCGGGTCCGTGGGGATTTTTCTCGAGGTTCGAGATTGCCTTGATGTCGCCGGTGGCCACCTCCATGAGCACGGCCACGCCCCAGTCGGCGTCGACATACTCGAGCACGCGGTTGAGCTCGTTCTCAACCACATCCTGCATGTTCATGTCGATCGTTGTCTGGATATTGTAGCCCGGAGTGGGCGGAATTTCTATCCATTGGCCCATATCGTGGGTGAGGGCCACTTTGCGCGCCTGGCCGGGAATGCCGTAGAGAAGCGAGTCGAGCGCCTTTTCGAGGCCCGAAATGCCGTGCACCTCCGAGCAGGTGTCGTTCTGGCCCACACCGCCGATGCTTCGGCGCGCCATGTTGCCGTAAGGATTGACGCGGCGCAGATAGTCTTCCACAACCAGACCGTTGCGGTTCGGGTTGCGGCAGTCGAAGAAGGGGAGGGTCTTGAGCCACTGAAGCTGGGCATAGTTGATGTTGGTGATCACCGGGAATGCGCGCGGACGCTTTTCCTTGGGCTTGGTGAGCGGTGCCATCAGATATGCCTTCCATTCCTGGCGGGTGCGCCGCGGAAATTTCGCCGCGAGGCTGTCGCAGATCGAGTCCATGGCCCCGAGATAGCGGCGGGTGTTGAATTTTTCGCTGCGGAAGTCGAGGCGGGCGGTGTAGAACCGCAGGTTGGCGGCGAGGATTGAGCCGTCGGCGGCGAGAATGTTGCCGCGTTCGGGGTTGACCACATAGAGTTTCTCGAGGTCCTCCTTGGCGCGCTCGTTCCATGCGTCGACGCTGAACACCGTCGTGTCAAGCAGAAACCACACGGCTCTGCCGGCAAGCACGAGAATCACCACCACGATCAGGAAGTAGCGGAAAAAGATGTTGGTGCGGTTCTCTTTCTTCATCGCGCGCTGAGTTTGAAGGGGGGACGCTCGGCAACGCTCAGACCAAGATGCATCGAGTCGACGAGCTGTTGCATTGATGATTCACAGGTGCGCCCCATGTAGAGGCTTCTCACTCTGACGCTCTCGGCCTTAACAATCTCGAGCTCGCGGTTGAGTTTGTTGATCTGCTCCATGCGGGTCTGACAAACATATTTGCCCGTGATGTTGACCATTATCAGCACCAGCACCACCAGCACCGGCAGCCAGTGGCGCTCAAAGAAACTTATCGACACAACCCTGCCGTTGAACACCCGTGAGAGTGTCCGCTTCACTCCGATGCCGGATTTCTGCTGGTGATGTTTCTGTTGTGTCGGTTGATTCTGGCTCATTTGGCTGGATGGCGGGATGTTCAGTGGATAATTGCAGGGATTGTCAGGATACGGATTAAATTTTCTCGGCTACACGCAGCTTTGCGCTCCGCGAGCGGGGATTGCGTTCGATCTCGGCTTCGGTGGGCACAATGGGCCGCGCCGTGAGCAGTTTGAGCGGACTCAGGCGCCGCCCGAAAAAGTCCTGCTGCACTTCGCCTGTGAAATTTCCTGCTTTCATGAAGTTTTTCACAAGGCGGTCTTCGAGAGAGTGGTAGGTGATCACGGCAAGGCGTCCGCCGGGACGTAGCGACTTAAGCGCCTGGTTGAGAAAGTCGCGCAGTGCACCCATCTCGTCGTTAACCTCTATGCGCAGTGCCTGAAACACCTTTGCAAGCTCCTTCTTCTCATGCTTGGGGCTGATCAGGGGGCGCACCGTGTCGAGAAGCTGCTCGACGGTGGTGAGCGGTTGTGCCCCCCTCGCCTTTACGATGGCCGAGGCCATGCGGCGCGCCTGAGGCAGCTCGCCGTAGAGCTTGAACAGCTGTGTGAGCTGATCTTCAGAGATGGTTTCGAGCAGCGATGCCGCGCTGAGGCGGGCATGGCGGTTCATGCGCATGTCAAGAGGGCCTTCCCAGCGGAATGAGAATCCGCGCCCGGCATCGTCGAAATGGTGAAACGAAACCCCCAGGTCGGCCAATATGCCGTCAACTCCGTCCACGCCGTAGTAGCGCAGAAAATTGCTCAGATAGCGGAAGTTGCCCCACACGGGTGTGAACCGCTGATCGCTGAATGCGCGCTTTATCGCGTCTTCATCCTGATCAAACGAGTAGAGATGTCCCTCATTCCCAAGCTGTTCCACAATTGCGCGGCTATGACCGCCGCCTCCGAGTGTGGCGTCGACATAAATGCCGTTGCTTCTGATGTGGAGCGCCTCAAGGGCCTCGGGCAGGAGGGCGGGGATGTGGTAAACTTCAGTCAATTCCGGAATTTTACGGGTGCACAAAAACGCCGACGTTACTCGCGCGTGAATCTATTACGCCGTAAAATTACAGAAAATCATCTAAAATTTACGCTTGAAAACAGAGAAAAATTTCCGGAGTTATTAACACCCTCCGAAAGTCACTGACATTCAGGATAAAACGGGTGTTATGAAAGTTTTACAAATGTAAACCCGCTGCGTTTAGTCGGCAATCATTAGCTCGATGCCGCGTTCCTCCAGCCTACGGGCCGTGGAGGCAGGGATGCCGGCATCGGTGATAACGAGGTCAATCTCATCCATGTCGGCGATTTTCGAAAAGCCGCGACGGTGGAACTTTGTGCTGTCGGCCAACACTATAACCTTCTGTGCCGCCTGCATCATCACCTTGTTCAGCTCGGCCTCACGGATGTCGGTCGTGGTGATGCCATACTCCAGGTCTATGCCGTCAACCCCGAGAAAAAGCTTCGAGCAGGCACAGTCGGCAAAGGGGGCTTTGGCATATTCGCCAACAACCGACTGCGAGCTGTGACGCAGAATTCCTCCGAGCTGTATAATCTCGATCTGATCGTTTGCAGCAAGGATTTCGCTCACGGCAAGGGCTGCCGAGATCACTGTGAGACGATGAACCGGCTTGATGCACCGAGCCAGGGCATGGACCGTTGTGCCCGAGGCTATGATGATCGAGTCGTCGCGCGTTATCAGCGAGGCTGCTTTGGCGCCGATGAGCAGTTTCTCCTTGGGCATGAGCTTCTCTTTCTCGTTGACCGAGCGGTTGTTGACATACGGATCCATCTTAATGGCATGGCCGTGGCTTCGGTAGAGCTTGCCCTCTTTTTCAAGCTCGGTGAGATCCTTGCGGATGGTCACGGCCGACACCTCGAGGATCTCGGCAAGCTCCGAAACCTGCACCCGCTCATGACGGAGGAGATTGTCAAGGATTATTGCATGGCGTTCTTCTTTGGTCATGCTGCAAAATTAGCCATTTTTTTCGTCACTCCAAATTAGAGCGAGGGCAATCTGTTGAGTTACCGCGGGCTGT
>CAZKXM010000007.1:0-41321 GCA_964556785.1 uncultured Bacteroides sp.
TCGGCGGCGCGCTTATCTCGATCACCCTCGTCATGATGCTCGTGTTCATCCCCGTATCGTTCATGAGCGGCACCAGCGGTGTGTTCTACCGTCAGTTCGGTCTGACAATGGCAATCGCCATCGGTATCTCCGCGCTCAATGCGTTGACCCTCTCGCCTGCGCTCTGTGCCGTGTTCCTCAAGCCTCACAACACCGATTCTTCGCTCAAGGAACGCATGGGCGATGCTTATAAAGCTGCCGGCGAGGCAATGGCCGGCGCTTATCGCCGTCGCTCGATAATCGAGTTCCCTCCGCTGATCACACTCCTTCTGCTCATCGCCACTGTTGTGCTGATGGTTCTGGGATGGTTCAGCTTCGAGAATATAACTTACGGCGTTATTGCCTGCGTCTGCGGCATTCTCACCCTTATCGGTCTGTTCTCCAAGCGCTTCCAGACAGCTTTCGAGAATCTGTTTAATAAGGTGCTGGGCAAGTACAACAAGTCGACCAAGTTCTTCATCCGCTTCAAATACCTGTCGCTGCTGATCGTTGCGATTTCAATCGCAGCACTGGTGTTCCTTATGAAGATTACCCCGACGGGCCTCGTCCCCAATGAGGACACCGGTACGCTCTTCGTGATGGTCAACATGCCTCCGGGCACATCGCAGGAACGCACCCAGGAGACTCTCGACAAGGTTGACGGCGTTCTCGGTTCGATCAAGGGCATCAAGTCGAGAATGATGATCAACGGCTACAGCTTCATCGCCGGTCAGGGTGCAACTTACGGTACCTTCATCGTAAAGCTCGACGACTGGGCCGACCGCTCGGCAAGCGAGAGCTCTGACGCCATCCTGCAGAAACTCTACGGCATTATGCCGCAGGTGGTGAAGGACGGAACGGTGATGATGTTCGCCCCCCCTATGATCACCGGTTATTCTGCCACCAACGGTTTCGAGATCAAGATGCAGGACAAGACCGGCGGCGACATCAACGAATTCTTTGCCGTTGTCCAGGGCTTCCTTGCCAACCTCAACTCACAGCCCGAGATCCAGATGGCTTACACCACCTTCAACCCCACATTCCCGCAGTATCGTGTGGATGTCGATGCTGCAAAGTGTAAGCAGGCCGGTATCTCTCCCAAAACCGTGCTCTCAACCCTGCAGGGTTATTATGGCGGTATGTATGTGTCAAACTTCAACCGCTTCGGCAAGCTTTACCGCGTAATGATGCAGGCATCGCCTGAAGCACGCGTAAGCCCCGAGACCCTCTCGAGCATCAAGATACGCAACGGCAACCAGATGGCGCCGATCTCCAACTTTGTCACCCTGACCCGTGTCTACGGTCCTGACCTTCTTAACCGATTCAACATGTTCCAGTCAATTTCGGTTACCGGTCAGCCTGCTCAGGGCTATTCGTCGGGCGATGCGCTGGCTGCGATTGAGCGTGTGGCTGCCGAGAGTCTCCCCTCGGGCTACGGTTTTGAGTATGCCGGTATGACCCGTGAGGAGGGCAACACAGGCTCAAGCTCAACCGCTATCATTTTCGGCCTCTGTCTGCTCTTCGTCTACCTGCTGCTGTCGGCACAGTATGAGAGCTACATCGTTCCCTGGGCCGTTATTCTCTCGATTCCGTTCGGTCTGATGGGTTCGTTTATCTTCGCTCAGATCTTCGGGGTTACCAACAATATCTATCTGCAGATCGCGCTGATCATGCTTATCGGTCTTCTCGCCAAGAATGCCATCCTCATCGTTGAGTTTGCCGTCGAGCGCCGCCGCACCGGCATGAGCATCGTCAATGCAGCCGTGCAGGGTGCCTCGGCCCGTCTGCGCCCCATCCTCATGACTTCGCTCGCCCTGATTATCGGCTTGCTCCCCATGATGTTTGCTCACGGTGTGGGTGCCAACGGTAACCGTACACTCGGTGTCGGTTCAATCGGCGGTATGCTCATCGGTATGCTTCTCCAGATCTTCATCGTTCCCGCTCTGTTCGTGATCTTCCAGATCATTCAGGAAAAGATCTCGCCCTTGAAGTGGACCGACACCAGCAATGAAGGTATCGAAAACGAGATCGCTCAGTACTCATCGAATGATTAACCCCCTGAATAATCATGAAATCCAACGGAATTAAACTAATTGTGGCCGCCGGAGTGAGCGTGATGCTCCTGGCAAGCTGCAACATCTATAAAAAGTTCGAACTCCCCACCAAGGAAAGCGCTTTGGTGGAGGAGTACGGCAAAGCCAAGGAGCAGCCTGTCGACTCGGCATCTTTCGGCAATCTCGACTGGCGCCTTGTGTTCACCGATCCCGCGCTTCAGGATCTGATTTCACAGGCCCTCGAAAATAACATCGATCTGCAGAATGCCAAGCTTAACGTCGACATTGCCAATGCGCAGCTCCGTGGGGCGAAGCTCAACTATCTTCCCTCGCTGGCCATAGCGCCTCAGGGCGCTGGAGCGCGTTTCCAGAGTCTGGGCGACTGGAGCTGGACCTACAGCATCCCCGCGCAGGTGAATTGGGAGATCGACGTGTTCGGCAAGCTCCTCAATGCAAAGCGCGGAGCCAAGGCCGGTGTGCTTCAGAGCGAGGCCTACCGTCAGGCCGTGCGCTCTCAGATAATCGCGGCCGTTGCCAATTGCTATTACACAATCTCAAGCCTTGAGAGCCAGCTCGAAATCTCGCGTGCCACAGCTGAAAACTGGCGTCAGAGCGTTGAGGTGATGAAGAACCTTAAGGAAGCAGGTCGTCTCAATGAAAGTGCTGTAGTTCAGAGCCGCGCGCAATATTATGGCATTCAGGCTTCGATCACCGATCTGGAAACTGCGATCGTGAAAGCCAACAACTCGATGTCGCTTCTGCTCGGAGTGATGCCTCAGAAGTGGACCATAGCTCCCGGACAGATGCTCACGGCTCCCGAAGCATTTTCTGCCTCCGTACCGATGTCGGCATTGGCTTCGCGTCCTGACGTGGCAGCCGCCGAGCAGAGTCTGGCCGTGGCCTACTATGCAACCAACTCGGCACGAGCCGCTTTCTATCCCGGTCTGAACATCACCGTAAACGGCGGTTTCACCAACAGCCTCGGTTCAATGATTGTCAATCCCGGCAAGTTCTTCCTTAATCTTGCCGCAGGCCTGACAGCTCCGATCTTTTCGCGTGGTGCCAATATCGCCAATCTCGAAGCATCGAAAGCGCGCCAGAAACAGGCTCTCAACAACTTCGAGCAGACCATCATGACAGCCGCTGCCGACGTCAGCGACGCCATGACAACCTACAGCAATTCTCTCTCCAAGGCCAAGCTTCTGGCCGTGCAGACCGATAATCTTGAAAAGTCGGTGGAGTATACTCAGGAACTTCTTGTGTTCGGCACATCTACCTATCTTGAGGTGCTCACTGCACAGACCAACCTGTTGAGCTCGCAGCTGAGCCAGCTCTCCTGCAACCTCGCAACCTCACAGGCTGTGATCAATCTTTACCAGAATCTTGGCGGAGGCCGTTAAACCCCTTAATCATCACGTCAATATGATTAGCCCATCAGCTCATGTCGACCCGTCGGCCAAGATTGCCGACAATGTCACAATTCATCCGTTTGCTTACGTCGACGCCGATGTTGAGATCGGTGAAGGATGCGAGATCATGCCTTATGCAATGATTGTCAGCGGCACCCGCATCGGCCGTAACACAAAGATCTATCCCGGATGCGTTATCGGCGCCGATCCTCAGGACTTTCGCTGGAAAGGGGAGAAGACCTATTGCTATATCGGCAACAATGTCATTATCCGTGAGCATGTGATCATCAACCGCGGTATCCATAAAGATGGTGGAACCCGCGTTGGCGACGATTGCATTGTCATGGCCCAGAGCCATATCGGCCACGATTCAGTTATCAAGGGCAAGGCTGTGCTCGGAAATGGTGTGGCACTCGCCGGCAACACCGAGATCGACGAATGCACAATCCTTTCCTCGGGCGTGATTGTCCATGAGGATTGCCATGTTGGCAAATGGTGTGTGGTTAAGGGCGGTTGCCGCATCGGCTCCAACGTTCCTCCTTTCGTGATTGTAGCCCACAACCCCGTTGAGTTTTTCGGCGTCAATGCGGTGATCATGCGCAAGCGCGGCTTTACCGAAGATCAGATCGACGATGCTGCGAAGTGTTACCGTCATCTGTATCAGACCCAGACGTCGGTCTTCAATGCTCTCAAGCGAATAGAAGCCGATGTCGACGATTCACCCTTGCGCCGTGAAATCACTGAATTCATCCGCAAGAACGATAACCGTGTTGTGGCTATACCCACCGATCTTAACGGCTAATCATTTCAAACTCACACCGCTATGCCTACTCTCTATGTTCTTGCTGCCGGTATGGGCAGCCGTTACGGAGGCCTCAAGCAGCTCGACGGACTCGGTCCGAACGGCGAGACAATCATGGACTATTCAGTATATGATGCCGTGAAGGCCGGTTTTGACAAGGTTGTGTTCGTGATCCGAAAGGATTTCGAGGCCGACTTCCGTGAGAAAGTGCTCAAGAAGTATGAGGGCCACGTTCCTGTCGATGTGGTGTTTCAGTCGCTCGATGCCCTTCCCGAGGGATATTCAGCTCCTGCTGACCGCACCAAACCCTGGGGCACCAACCATGCCGTGCTGATGGGTAAGGGTGTTGTTCGCGAGCCGTTTGCCGTGATCAATGCCGATGACTTCTACGGCCGCGATGCCTTCCGTGTGATGGCCGACGAGCTCAAGCGCCCGCGCACCCGCAAAGGCGACTATTGCATGGTTGGATTCCGTGTTGGCAACACCATGACTGAAAACGGAAGCGTGTCGCGCGGAGTGTGTCAGGTAAGCCCTGAAGGACTTCTCACCTCGGTGACCGAGCGCACTGACATCCATTTCGGCGAAGATCATGCCGTTGAGTTTACCGATGAAAACGGAAAGACTGCACGCATTCCCGCTTCCACCCCCGTTTCGATGAATCTTTGGGGATTCACCCCCGACTACTTCGATTACAGCGAGCGCGAATTCCGCAAGTTCCTCGATGAGCGCATCGAGGAACCGAAATCAGAGTACTATATTCCCTCGGCTGTCGATGCCCTGATTAGCAGCGGCGAGGCGACCGTAAAGGTTCTCGACACCGATTCGCGCTGGTTTGGAGTAACTTATGCGGCCGATCGACCCGGTGTGGTTGAGAAGTTTGCACGCCTGCATCAGGACGGCACATATCCCACGCCTCTTTTCGGCTAAAAAATATTCCGAAAAAATTTGCGTGCCGGTGAACCTTACACCGGCCCGCAATGTTATAAAGGCAAGAGAAGGATTTGGAGACTTCATGAAAAAAGTCAAGAGCTAATAAATTGATAACCTACTCTTGCCCGCCCCGGCCCCCGGCCTCGGCGGGATTCTCTTTTTTATACCCCGCTGAATTTGCAGAAAGCTCCGGAATTGATATATTTGTAGGAATAAATCACTCGACCATGTCCCGTAATATCACATCAGAGGAAGCAAAGCGCCGAATCGAGCAGCTGCGCAACGAGCTCAATCGCCACAACCGTCTTTACTACGTCGACAATTCTCCCGAGATCAGCGATCGCGACTTTGATATGCTGATGAAGGAGCTCGAGAGTCTTGAACAGGAGTTTCCGCAGTGGAACGATCCGCTCTCGCCCACACGCAGGGTGGGCAGTGACCTCACGGCCGGATTCGAGCAGATCGCTCATGAGCGGCCCATGATGTCGCTCTCCAACACCTACTCGATCGAGGAAGTTGATCAGTGGGCTGAGCGTGTGAGGGATGCGCTCGGGGGCGAGGCTTTCAAGATTGTGGGCGAGATGAAGTTTGACGGCACTTCGATTTCGCTGATCTATGTCAACGGCAGGCTCGTCAGGGCTGTGACCCGCGGCGACGGCGAGAAGGGCGACGTGGTGACTGAAAACGTGAAGACTATCCGCTCGATCCCCCTTCAGCTTCAGGGAGAGGGTTGGCCTGCGGAGTTCGAGATAAGAGGAGAGATTCTTCTTCCATGGAAAGCTTTCGACAAGCTCAATGCCGAACGTGCGTTTAATGAGGAGCCTCTTTTCGCTAACCCGCGCAACGCAGCTGCCGGCACCCTCAAGATGCTGAATCCAGCCGAAGTGGCGCGCCGTGGGCTCGATGCACGTTTTTATTATCTGCTCAGCGATAACCTGCCTTTTGATAATCACTACGACAACATGCTTGCAGCTCGTTCGTGGGGATTTAAGGTGTCGCCGGCAATGAAGCTGATGGACTCGCTCGGGGAGATCGACGAATATATCCGCTATTGGGATAATGCTCGAAAGGAGCTGCCGGTGGCGACCGACGGACTGGTGTTCAAGGTCAACTCGCTCCGTCAGCAGCTCAATCTGGGCTACACGGCCAAGTCGCCCCGCTGGGCTATCGCCTATAAGTTCCCGGCCGAACGGGCTCTGACCCAACTGCGCTTCGTGTCGTTCGAGGTGGGACGTATGGGAATCGTCACTCCGGTGGCCAATCTCGAGCCTGTGTTGCTTTCGGGAACTATAGTTAAGCGTGCCTCGCTCCACAATGCTGACATTGTCAAAACCCTGGGGATTCATGAGGCCGATATGCTCTATGTCGAGAAAGGAGGAGAAATTATTCCGAAGATCACCGGTGTCGATGTGTCGGCACGGCGTCCGGGTGCTCCTGCCGTGGAGTTCGTAACCCATTGCCCGGCATGCGGCACTCAGCTGGTGCGTAACGATGGCGAAGCATCATGGATGTGTCCCAACAAGTATGGCTGTCCTCCGCAGCAGATAGGACGCATAGAGCACTTTGTCGGACGCCGCATGATGGACATCGACGGAGTGGGTGAGGAGACGGCCCGCCAGCTCTTTGAGGCGGGTAAGGTGAAGGATATCGCCGATCTCTACACCCTCACCGTGGCCGATATTGAAGGCCTTGAGGGTCTCGGGCGTCTCACGGCCGAGAAGATTGTTGCGGGCGTCAGGGCCTCGCTTGAGGTTCCTTTCGAGCGTGTGATCTACGCCCTGTCAATTCCGTTTGTCGGCGAGACTGTCTCCAAGAAGCTTGCCCGCGGAGTGCGCAGCATGGAGCGGCTGATGTCTATGAGCGAGGCCGAACTGACTGCCATCGATGAAATCGGCCCGAAGATTGCTGCATCGATTATTGATTATCTGTCGGTCGACGCCAACCGCACGATCATTGAACGCCTTGCCGAAGCCGGAGTGCAGATGGCGGTGAGCGAGGAATCAGAGTCGGGACGCACCGACCGCCTTGAGGGAAAGACAATTGTGATAAGCGGTACGTTCAGCCATCATTCGCGCGATGAATATAAGGAAATGATCGAGCGTAACGGAGGTAAGAACTCAGGGTCGGTATCAAAGAAAACGTCGTTTATCCTCGCTGGCGACAATATGGGGCCCTCTAAGCTTGAGAAGGCAGCCAAACTCGGTGTTCCCGTGATAGGCGAAGATGAATTCCTCAAGATGCTGGAATGACGTTCATAGCCCGTTTTTAGGAGCTGCGTTCAATCGCGATATTTGGTTGAATAATTCAGATTTTGTATCTTCGTAGCCGGAAACATCACCGATATGTTTCCGGGAGATTTATCATACATCATTTATTTTCAATCATTTATTTCTTTAATCTACATTTTTAGGATATGAACCGTTTTACCCGATTCCTGATCGGAAGCGCGGCTTTGTGTGCAGCCATAGGCTCACAGGCAGCCACCTTTGTGGGCAGCCGATCGGATTTTCGTGACGAGACAATCTATTTCGCCATGACGACGCGTTTCTATGACGGCGACCCTACAAACAACACCTATTGCTGGGACGGTGTGCTCAATCAGAACGACCCTGAGTGGCGAGGCGATTTCAAAGGCCTGATCGACAAGCTCGACTATATCAAGGCGCTCGGCTTCACTGCCGTGTGGATCACCCCGGTTGTCGAAAATGCTTCCGGTCTCGACTATCATGGCTATCATGCATTCGACTTCAGCAAGGTCGATCCCCGCTACGAGAGCACCGATTGCAAGTTTCAGGATCTGATCGACGCCGCTCACAGCCGCGGAATGAAGGTGGTGCTCGACATCGTGCTTCAGCACACAGGCAACTTCGGTGAGAACTTTCTGTGCCCTATGTTCGTGAAAGACTATTCGGCCAACCTCTCTAACCTGCGTAAGTCACTCAAGCTCCACCCCAACAGCGTGCTTCCCGCAAATTATGACTTCGACGCATCAAATGCCTACAGCCTGCGCATCGCCGCTCTGAAAAACGAAGGTGGCGGCAACGGCGACAGCCGCAATCATTACCACCATGTGGCCAACGAATGGAACTGGGACGATCCCTCGCGCTGGTGGGGCCAGATTGCCGGCGACTGCGTCGACCTCAACACCGAGAATCCCGAGGTTACAAACTATCTGGTTGACTGCTACGGCAAGTTCATTGCAATGGGTGTCGACGGCTTCCGTATCGATACGGCAGGTCACATTTCGCGTCTGACATTCAACAACGCCTTCATTCCCCGCTTTCAGGAACTCGCCGAGCGCTACAAATCGCGCCGTAACGGAGGCGATTTCTTTATGTTCGGCGAGGTTTGCGCGCGCGACCGCAACGTGACCTATCGCAACCATGTGGGTTGTTCGCCCTACTGGTACACCTGGAAAGAGACAAAGAACTATCCCTGGGACTACAGCGAGGACTCATGGTCGAAAATCGTTGTTAAGACCGGCGAACGCGGCAACCATGTCAATGCCACCAGCGTGACCCAGCAGGGCAACGACTATCTGGCAGATGTTAACAGTTCAACCCCCACATCGACCAACGCGTTCCTCAACGGTAACGCCTACCACACTCCTGACCGTTCGCAGTACAGCGGCCTGAGTGTTATCGACTTCCCCATGCACTGGAATTTCCGCACAACAGGCGAAGCCTGGGGTATCCGCAGTGGTGACAAATACTATAACGACGCTTCATACAACGTTATGTATGTCGACTCACACGACTATGCCCCCGACGGTGCTCCCGAGAGTAAGCGCTTTGCCGGCTCGCAAACCACATGGGCGTCGAATCTCGACCTGATGTTCACCTTCCGCGGCATTCCCTGTATCTATTATGGTTCGGAGATCGAGTTCAAGAAGGGATGCACTATCGACGAAGGCGCTGCACTGGCTCTGAAAAATTCAGGCCGTGCATATTTCGGCGGCTTTATCGAGGGCAGCGTCGATGTGGCCGACTTCGCCGACTACCGCAACGCCACCGGCAATATGGCCGTGTCGCTCAAACACCCGCTTTCGCTCCACATTCAGCGTCTCAACAAAATCCGCGCCGCTATTCCTGCATTGCGAAAAGGCCAGTATTCAACATCAGGTTGCTCTGGCAATATTGCCTTCAAGCGTCGTTACACCGACTCTACTACCGACTCTTACGTACTCGTCACCATTGGCGGTAACGCAACTTTCACAGGTGTTGAAAACGGAACCTACACCGACGCTATCACCGGCGATGTCAAGAAAGTGACCGACGGTAAACTCTCGGCAACTTGTTCGGGAGCAGCAAACATGCGCATCTACGTGCTTTCGACAGCCAAAACCCCTGCGCCCGGCAAGATCGGAACCGACGGTGCATATCTTTACGCCACCTCACCGGTAAATGTTGCTCAGGGCAGCTATCCTCAGGAAACAGAGCCGCTCGACACTCAGACAAAGCGTGACAACGGCGCTCCCGAGTTTGAGGAGCCCGAGAATCCCATCACTCCCGCCATGGCTGAGGGTGAGCAGGCAGCTTTCTTCCATGATCCCGGAAATGCCTGGGGAACCGTCATCAAGGCGTGGGTTTGGAGCCCGACAAAGAATTTCACCGGCGGTTCATGGCCCGGTCAGAACGCTCAGTATCTCGGCAACGGCTACTGGAAGTGGACCTACAGCTCAACCGACAAGATTCCCGACAACGCGCAGATTATCTTCAACAGCGGCAGCGATGCCAACAAGACAGCCGACATGAAGTGGGTTAACGGTGGCGTTTATGTTGCCGGATCAACAGTTCCCGAGAGGGTGATCGAGGGTGCCGGAGAGATTGTCGGTCCCGATCCCGAGGAGCCCGATGAAGTTGACTGGGTGTTCTATTTCCTCAACAGCCGCGGATGGGACAAAGTGTTCTGCTATCTGTGGGACGACGGCCATCCCGACGGCCTTAAGCAGCACACCGGCTCTTGGCCCGGTCGCCAGGTTACGGAGACCGTGTCGGCCGACGAACTTTCGCGCGCAGGCGAGACCTATCATCGCTTCATTCTTCCGAATACGGCGATGTATCATCCGCAGATCATCTTCAACGGAGGCGAAGGTAAGGAGCAGACCACCGACCTCGAAGCTGTTAACGGCGGTGTCTACACACCCGACGGCTTCTCTCACGGGATTGTCTCACAGATTCAGCCCGTGATCGATAACGTGCCTATGAACGTGGAAGTTATAGGCGGTGTGCTGACAATCACATCTCCCACTGAGGCTCTTGTCCCTGTTGTGCGTCTCGACGGAACTTACCGCACGATCCATGTTTATCCCGGCGTTAACCGTTATAGCGATCTCGCCCGCGGATTCTACGTTGTCGGCGGCACGAAAGTGATACTCTGACAGCGGTCACTGATTTTTCAACCTTTCACCGGGTCGGAGCTCAAACATAGGCTCCGGCCCGGATTATTTTTGGCGAAAATTTAGTAACTTTGCGCCTATATGACAGGAATGGAAACATCTGAAGACTCGCTGCTGCATGATGATTGGGACCGTGAGCATCTCTGGCACCCCTACACATCAGCCATCAATCCTCTCCCGACATATAAGGTGGTTTCAGCCGATGGCGTGCGCCTGCGTCTTGCCGACGGCAGTGAACTGATCGACGGTATGTCGTCGTGGTGGTCAACCATCCATGGCTATAATCATCCTGCAATCAATGCCGCTGCCGTTGACCAGATCGGCCGAATGAGCCATGTTATGTTTGGCGGAATCACCCACAATCCCGCAATTGAGCTCGGAAAGCGACTGCTTAGCATCGCCCCTCCGTCAATGCACAATATCTTTTATGCCGACAGTGGCTCGGTTGCCGTTGAGGTGGCCATGAAGATGGCTGTTCAGGCAGCCGTGGCAAAGAGCGGATCGCACGATAAAACTAATTTTGTCACCATCCGTTCGGGCTATCATGGCGACACATGGAATGCCATGAGCGTCTGTGATCCCGTCACGGGAATGCACGGCGCGTTTGGCTCGGCTCTGCCTGTAAGATTTTTCGTTCCGCAACCTCGCTCGCGTTTTGACGGTCAGTGGAACGATGCCGACATTGCGCCGCTTGCCGAGCTGCTTGAGCAGAAGCATTCTGAAATTGCCGCACTGATTCTTGAGCCTGTTGTACAGGGCGCCGGAGGAATGTGGTTTTATCATCCCGAATATCTCCGTCAGGCGCGCCAGCTCTGCGACCGCTATGGCGTTTATCTGATTTTCGACGAGATCGCAACCGGATTCTGGCGTACCGGAAAGGCATTTGCATGGGAGCACGCCGGTGTAGAGCCCGACATCATGACCATAGGCAAAGGGCTCACCGCCGGTTATCTGACATCGAGCGCCGTATTGACAACCGAAGCCGTCGCCCGGACAATTTCAGAAGGTGAGGCCGGTGTGATGATGCACGGCCCCACGTTTATGGGCAATCCTCTTGCGTGTGCAATAGGCATAGCGTCGTTTGATCTGCTTGTCGGTCAGGATATGCCCGCAATTCTCGAGAATCTCGAGTCGAAAATGCGGCAGTGGCTTGCGCCGGCAGCTGCGTTGCCTCAGGTTGCCGATGTGAGAGTGCTCGGTTCCATCGGTGTGATAGAGATGAAGGAACCGGTTGATGTTGGCGAGTTTCAGAAAAAGTGTGTGGCCCGCGGAATCTGGGTACGCCCCTTTGGCCGCAACGTCTACATCATGCCTCCTTACATAATTAACGATACCGATCTGCAAACCCTGTGCATGCAGATGATTGAATGTATAAAATGATCTGGCAGTCACTCCTCGACGATCTGGCGGCGAGCGGCAACCTCCGCTCTATTCCGAGCCACGACAGCGGCGTCGGGGTGGTTGACCTGTCGACAAACGATTATCTGGGAATTGCCTCGCGCAGAGACCTCCATGAATCGTTTCTTGCCGGTGAGCAGGCCGCGCGCGCATCGTTCAGCTCAAGTGCTTCGAGGCTCCTTGCCGCGCGTCAGGAGAGCTACACCAGGCTCGAACGCCGTCTCGGCGAACTGTTCGGCGGAAGGGAGGCATTGCTCTTCAACAGCGGATATCATGCCAACACGGGTATTGTCAGCGCTCTTGCCGGTGCCGTCAAAGGGTGTGTGATAATAGCCGATAAACTTATCCATGCAAGTGTGATTGATGGAATCACGCTTTCAGGTGCATCATTCGAGCGTTTCCGGCACAACGACCTTCGCCATCTGGAGCGTTTGCTCACAAAGCACTCCGCTGCTCCGCTGCTGATTGTGATTGTTGAGGGTGTCTACAGCATGGACGGCGATTCAGCCGACATTCATGCTCTCGTAGAACTCAAAAAGAGATTCCCCAACATGATGCTTTATGTCGACGAGGCTCATTCCTTCGGTGTGGAGGGTCCCGGAGGCCTCGGACTTTGCGTAGAAGCGGGGAAGACAGACGAAGTCGACATTATTGTCGGCACTTTTGGCAAATCTTTGGCATCGAGCGGTGCTTTTGCCATTGTCAGCAAAGAGCTGCGTGATTTCCTGATCAACAAATCGCGGCCGTTGATTTTCTCAACGGCCCTGCCGCCGATATGCGTGGAGTGGACACTGACGGTGATCGAGTTGATGCTGTCGATGGACACCGAGCGCACACACCTCAGGCAATTGGCCAGGAGACTGAAACGGATTCTCGTTCCGCTGTCAGAGTCAGCACCGTCAGGCGCCAGCCACATACAGCCTCTCATAATCGGCGATGCTGAAAAAGCTGTTGCGCTGTCAAAGTCGCTGCTCGAAGATGGAATAAAAGTGCTCCCGATCCGCACCCCAACCGTACCTCCCGGCACTGAGCGGCTGCGCATAAGCCTCTCTGCAGCGCTGGCCGACGAAGATCTTACCCGCCTGGCGGCTGCACTAAACAAAAATTTCAGGTCATGAAAAGTCAGTTTACAGTCAGGGAGGGCAACAGCCGCCTGCTGATGTTTTTCAGCGGGTGGGGGAGCGATGCGTCGGTGGTGGACGGGCTGCGTTTTCCGGGCTATGATGTGATGGCTCTCTACGACTATCGCTCACCTGATTTCGATGTGAATGTTATCAGCGGGTATCAGGAGATAGTGATTGCCGCCTGGTCGTTTGGGGTTGCGGCTGCGGCATGTTTCGCAGGAGCGCACACAGGATTACCGATTACCCGCAGGGTGGCGATCAATGGAACTCTCTATCCAATTGACGATTCGAAAGGAATTCCCCAGGCAATATTTCAAGGAACACTTGACGGGTTGGATCAACGGAATCTGACGAAATTCATCCGCCGCACGACCCTCGGTCGCAGCTATACATCTTCGAGAACTGACATTGACGAGCTCAAGCAGGAACTGAGGGCCGTTGCAGCGCTTAATGTCCCGCAGCAGAATTGGGACATGGCCTTTGTAGCTGACGATGACCGCATTATCCCTCCCGCCAATCAGATCAGGGCATGGAGCGGCACACCCGTGCGCACCATTGCCGGGCCTCATCTGCCTGATTTCGAGGCTCTGCTCGCGCCCCTGATGATCGACAAGAACCGCGTTGCACGGTCGTTTGGTGCAGCTTCGGCAAGCTACGATGCCGAGGCCTCGGTTCAGGCCAGAATTGTAGATAATCTTCTGTCGCATGCTGAGCTCGATCCGGCCATTGCTGTTGAGATCGGGTCGGGCACAGGACTGCTGACCCGCAAGTTTCTGCAGCGCTACGCTCCCGGGCGGTTGACCCTTGTTGATTTTAACCCCGTTGAGATTCCGGGTGCTCTTGCTGTGGCTGCCGATGCCGAGCGATGGATTGCGCAGCAGGCCGAAGAATCGTTCACATGCGTTATGTCATCGTCGGCAATGCAGTGGTTTAATTCACCATTGACCTTTCTGCACCATGTAAGCCGGGTGCTGAAACCGGGCGGAACGGCCCTGATCTCCACATTCGGTCCTGAGACAATGCGCGAGCTCGAAGGAATTTCACCACGCCTTCCTTATCTTTATCCGAGCGAACTTCCCGGAGTTGTCGACACAGAAATAATCACCCTCAGTTTCGATTCACCCACTGACATCATGCGCCACATGCGGCTCACGGGGGTCAATGCCCTGTCGACCGGGCCATCGCATGCGCTGCGGGCCGCACGGCTTTGGCCGCGCAACCCTGACGGACGTTACTCTCTTACCTATCAACCAATTTACATCAAGATTACAAAATGAGCGATATAATATTTGTTTCAGGAATAGATACCGACGCAGGCAAGTCGTATGCCACGGGCTGGCTGGCGCGCCGTCTGATGGACGAGGGAAAGAGTGTGGTTACCCAAAAGTTTATCCAGACAGGAAACAACGGTTTTTCTGAAGATATTGTGCTCCATCGCCGGCTGATGGGGATCGATGAGCTTCCCGAAGACAAGAAACTGCTCACATCGCCGGTGATTTTCTCTTATCCGGCATCGGCTCAGCTTGCCGCGCGTGTTGACGGTCGCACGATCGACCTTTCTGTGATCGAGAATGCCACCAGACAATTGGCCGAAAAATATGACGTGGTGCTGATTGAGGGAGCCGGTGGTCTGATGGTGCCCGTTACCGATCATTACTTTACTATCGACTATGTGGCCGAACACAATCTTCCGATAGTGCTTGTGACGAACGGACGGCTCGGATCGATCAATCACACTATTCTTTCGCTCGAAGCCATCAAGGCCCGCGGAATCACCCTGCGGGCAGTGATCTATAACCGCCATTTCGATTACGACGATCTTATCTCGGCCGACACCCACGGATTTATCGAACGTTACATTGCCGAACGTTTCCCTGAAGCCGAATTGCTTGATGTTCCTTCCATTCCTGAACAATAATTATTGAGCGACGATGACTCTTCCCCAGCCTGATATTTCAATTCCGAAGTCGGCCATCAGCGAAATGGAAGCTGTGGTCTATCCGGGCAATATAACAATTGTCGACACCCCTGAGCTTGCCGCCGACGCAGTCAGTGTCCTTGAAAATGAGAGTCTTGTGGGTTTCGACACAGAAACCAAGCCCGCCTTCAAGAAAGGACAGTCGCACCCGGTTGCCCTGATGCAGGTAGCCACGGAATCGCAGAGCTTTCTGTTTCGCCTCAACGTACTCGGAATGAATCCCGACATAAAGCGATTTCTTGAAAACGAGCGGATCACAAAGATAGGACTATCGCTTAAAGACGATTTCTTTGTGATGCACCGTTCAGCAGAGTTCGAGCCTAAAGGATTCATCGACCTACAGGGCTATGTGAGGGAATTCCGCATTGCCGACTGTTCGCTTCAGCGCATCTATGCCATTCTGTTCGGCCGACGCATTTCAAAGGCTCAGCGGCTTTCAAACTGGGAGGCGCCAACGCTCACTCCCGCGCAGCAGAGCTATGCCTCGATCGATGCCTGGGCATGTCTGAAAATCTATAATTTCCTTTCGGAAGGGCTATTCGATCCCGACACTTGTCCTTACCGAATCACCACCGAATGCGAATGAAGCGTCCGCGCAGATCAACAGTGATTCCGCTCATTCTGCTTGTCTATCTCGCGGTTATGAGCTATATCGGGCTGCCTGAATTGCGGGCAGGTCACTATCTCTACTATTTCGGCATAATCGGAGCTACGCTTACGGTTATCTTCCTGCTGCATCTCTCGCTGAAGCGTCGCGAGAAATCGTCAGACAACCATAAGTAGCGAACTCTTACGTTACGGGTTATCACACGTCGGCTCCGTCTTTCAGAGCTCGTCCGAACCACGCTACAAACATAATTACTGTTAGAAGAAAGGTCATAATCAAAAAACTGTTTTGGTTGTGAAGCAAATTTATCGTCGTTGATGGGCAAAATCTCAGCTCGCTCAGGTTAAAGATGCTTAATTATGCATTCCGGCTGCTTGTTACGGAATTATATAAGTGATGCAAATAGTGTATATTTACATGCTTTTTTGAATAAAAAACATCTTAATAATGAGAAAACTATTACTGTTGGTTGCAGCCCTGATGTCGACACTGACGGTGTTTGCCACCGACTCTTTCAGTCTTGTGTTCCGGAGCAAGGATGGAACCGAGACGAAAATTCCCGCTGCCGGTCTGCGCATGAATGTGGCAGACGGTAAATTGATCGTGGCATCGGCCGGTAATCAGGCGTTCAACATTGCCGATCTTGCTTCAATGCGTTTCATTGCGTTTACTTCGGGCCTGACTTCTGACTTTGCGGCCGGTGACACTGCTGTTGAGGTGTTCAATCTGTCTGGAATCAGTATGGGTAGTTACAATTCTGTGGATGAATTTGTTAACCGTGTGTCTGAAACAGGTGTATATCTTGTGAGAAGCTCAGCAGGCACAGCGAAAATTGTCGTAACGAAATGAGGACCCTGTCAATATTACTGGCCTCTGCCCTTGTTGGAACAGGGATGGCCATGGCTGAGTCGTTCCACATAGCCGAAGGCTCTGTATCCTACGTTTTTCCTGTCGAGCAGACGGGTGAGATGACTTTCGGTGCCGATCAGAGGCTCACGATCGCAGGAATGGAGTTCGAATTGACCGACGGAACTTCTATGTTTGTCGATAACGAAACCGTTACCGACAATTCGGTAAAAGTGGTTTACGCAGGCAGCGAGGCGACAGTTGCCATAGCAGGCAACATAGCGCGTTATGTCAGCGCAACCGTCGATGGCGCCAATGTGACGATTGTTCAGAGCAATGATGTGTCGGCAGAAACCTGCGGCGAGATCACCTACACTCTCTCAGGCGCTTCAGCTTCCGGCTCGTTCAGCATGGAGGGATCGTTCAAGTCAACGATTGAACTTAACGGACTCGACCTGACCAATCCCGCCGGTGCCGCACTTGACATTCAGAATGGTAAGCGCATTGCGCTGAAGCTTGTGGAATGGACTGAAAACAGCCTTTCCGACAGCCGGGGCGGGGATCAGAAAGGATGTATTGTCTGCAAGGGCCACCTCGAACTCAAGGGTAAAGGCGCTCTCACAGTCAAGGGCAACACATCGCATGCCATCTATGCCAAAGAGTATATCGAGATGAAGAACTGCAAGATCGATGTGCAGGCTGCCGTGAAAGACGGCATCAACTGCAACCAGTACTTCATGATGGAAAGCGGAACCCTTACCATCAGCGGAACAGGCGACGACGGCGTGCAGGTGTCGTATAAGGACTCGGCTGACCGCGAGGATGAGGACACCGGCTCGATTCTGATTGCAGGCGGCACGCTAAATGTCAGCGTGACGGCCGATGCAGCAAAAGGCCTTAAGTGTGAGGGCGATCTCACCGTGAGCGGGGGCGACTTGACCGTCAGCGTGTCGGGTCACGGAATCTGGGACAGCGCCAAGTCGAAAACAAAAGCGTCGGCCTGTCTTGCTTCTGACGAAAACATGATAATCTCCGGTGGAACGCTCAATCTCACAGCCACAGGCGGTGGCGGAAAGGGCCTGAACTGTGACGGAGATCTCACGATTGATAACGGCGATATAACCATCCTAACCTCGGGTGGAGTAGTGGCTTATGTCAATGGCGTGCTGTCGACGAACTACACCGGTAACACCGACCGGCTTACAAGCGACCAGAAATCATCGCCGAAAGGAATCAAGGCCGACGGCAATGTGACGATCAATGGCGGAACCATCGTTGTCACCACAACCGGAAACGGTGCGGAGGGCATAGAGAGCAAATCGGTGCTGACGATCAACGATGGCGCGATCACGGTTAATTCGACCGACGACTGCATCAATTCGGCCAGTCACATGTATATCAAAGGTGGCGTCATAACAGTGATCTCGACCGGTAACGATGGCCTCGATTCCAATGGCAACCTCTATATTCAGGGTGGCCACATAATGGCCTTCGGTTCACGTAGCCCTGAGTGTGGAATCGATGCTAACGAGGAGGAAGGCTATACGGTTGTGTTTACCGGCGGAACTCTCCTTGCCGTCGGGGGCAGTAATTCAGTTCCCTCATCATCTTCGGGTTCAACGCAGCCATATGTCAGCGGTAGCGGCTCGGTGACTGCGGGAATGACGGTCACTCTCGCCTCCGGAACTGACACGCTCGCCCAGTTCACCGTTCCTACCAACTATACCTCCACCGGTTCATCGGGCGGAGGAGGATGGCGACCGGGCGGAAGTCAGGGTGGTTCGGTGCTTGTAACCGCGCCCGGACTCGCGTCAGGGAGCAGCTACTCGCTGAAGCTCGGAACAACGACAAGCAACGTCACCGCACGCCTTACGGGATCGAGCGGGCCGGGACGTCCGTAAAAACTCATTTCAAAACTTATAGCGGGGGCCACCGGGCTCCCGCTTTTTTTGTGTTTGTTGAAAAATTTTTACAATTTTTTGTTGCATTTCGTCGGCTGTCTCGTCATAAAGGAAAGAAGTCTCACAAACTCATTCAAAGAGATATGTTGCGTTCTGTTTTATTGATCCTATCGTTAGTGTTGACCTCCACCGTCCTGAATGCGAGAACTGTCAGGGGCGTGGTGTTGTCAACGTCTGATTCCGCAGCCGTGGTCGGTGCTTCGTGCAGACTCATGGTAGAGGGAAAGCTCATCACCGGTACCTTAACCGATTCGGAAGGTGCTTTCTCGCTGACAGACACCGGTAAAGAACCGGCCACAATCGAAATTGCCATGACCGGTTTCTCACCCACAAAAGTGTTGATCGAATCCGGAACAAAGAATCTTGATCTCGGAGTGCTGTTTCTCAACGAAGGATTGTCGCTGAGTGAGGTGACTGTTACGGGTGGATCGGTCGTTCAGTCAAAGGGACGCACAATTGTCTATCCTTCGGCAGCCGATGTCAAATCGTCGTCGTCGGCAATCAGTCTTTTCATGAAGCTTCCGCTCGACGGCATGGAGGCAAACCCGATCAATCGCACACTCACGGTTGACGGAGGTACACCTGTCATTCTGATTAACGGTGTGCCGTCAACCAACAACGATGTCCATTCCATTCAGCCCCGTGACATCGAAAAAATCGAATATTCACGTTTCACGCCCGCGCGCTACGCCGATAAAGGAGGCTCAGGTTTCATCAATATAGTGCTGAAAAAGCGCTCTGACGGCGGTCTGGTGTACCTTTGGGCCCGAAGCGCTCTGACAACAACATTCGTCGATGGCCACACCAATGCTTCGTATCACCAGGGACGATCGCAGTTCACCATCTCTTACGACCCTACGTGGCGAAACTATCATGACGTGTTCGATACATCTAAGGAGAGCCTGGTCGATGAGGCCGACAACATCCATATAAAACTCCTGACGGCGGGTCGTACCCCTTTCTGTTATAACTCTCAGCCGATAAGGCTAAAGTATGACTACAGCAACGGATTGCGTACACTCTTTTCGGCCACATTCCGCGTAACCCCGGGTTATAGTAACCGTAAAGGACAGTCGCACACCTACAATTCGGAGCTCGGCGAGTATGACGAGGCCGATAAGTCAACGAGCAAGACTTTCGGACCGACGCTCGACCTCTTTCTGCGCCATAATTTCAACGATGCCAACTCACTGGAGGCGCAGGTTGTCGGTTCGCTCAGCACCGACCGTTACCGCCGTGAGAACAGATATGTTTACCCCGACGCCAAGGATAATGAAACCTATCGCATGGATGCCGACAGCCGGCGAATGGCTCTGGTGTCGGAGGTGAGCTACATCCACCAGTTCAGTCAGTCGACAGAACTGTCAGGCGGCTGGCAGAACACCGTTTCGCGAAGCACCAACACATATCTTACCGACGACTACAAACCGCTTCTGACCGAGAACAACAATTACATCTATGCACGCCTGGGTCAGAATATCGATAAGGTTTACTTTGCCGTCTCCACCGGGGCCAAGCTGTTCTGGATCAACAATGCCGACAACCGCCGCCACTTTTTCCGCAATCTGACGAACGCGCAGGTGGTGTGGTATCCGTCGCGCAGCGTTAATGTTCAGGCTTCATTCAGCTTCACTCCCTTCATCCCGTCGCTCACCAACCTCACCGACTATCCGCAGCAAGTATCCCACTATCTGATATCCAACGGCAATCCTGACCTGAAAGCATCTTATAATTTCAATTACGCACTGCAGGCCGGCTATACCTACCGCAAGCTTACCGCAAGTTTGCGCGGAACCGTGAGCGACACCCGAAACAGTGTGTTCAACGACTGGACTTACATTGGCAACGGAATGTTTCTGTCGCAGCCCATCAACTCACGGCTGTCGCGCTCTTATCGAGGCTCGCTCTATCTCAACCTTGCCGATGTTGCCGGATTCGGAGCCAATCTGGGCCTGAACCTTTCCCACTATCAGTCGGCCGGCGCGGAGTGGAGCCATAGCCTTACATCGTTTTCGGCCACCATGTCGCTTTGGTATTCATTCGACCACTTTACGGTGAGCTATTGGCGCAAGTTCCCCGGAAAGTATCTGCAGGGCCATTATGTGCAGAAAGAAGAGAACGGCGATGCGCTGCAGGTTGAATACCGGCCTAACAAGCATTGGACTCTTGGCGCGAGCTGGCAATATATGTTTGAGAGCAAGGGCACACGCTATCCCTCATGGTGTTATTCATCGGTCAATCCCGGCGAGTCATTGCGCACCATCCACAACAATGCCAACATGGTTGTGCTGACAGCTACCTACGTAGCCGATTTCGGATCAATTTTCCGGACGGCACGCCGCACTCTCAACAATTCCGGCGACGGATCATCGCTCCTGAAACTATAATGGAAAGGCCCGCAACCGCGGGCCTTTCTTTTTATTTGATCCTGTTGATCGCTTTGGTGCGGTCGAGGAGTATTTCATCCATGTGATCCTTAGCCCACTGGATAAGCTGGTTTATGATCGGAAACAGAGAATGCGATCGCTCGGTGAGGCGATATTCAACACGCGGAGGAACTTCTGCAAAAACTTCGCGCTCAACAAATCCGTCGGTCTCAAGAGTGCGCAGCGTCGTAACAAGCATTTTCTGGGAAATGTCCTTAAGCTCGGCAGAGAGATCCTTGAAACGCATCGACTCGTGGCCGTTTAGAGTGTAGAGCACAAGAAGGGTCCATTTGTCGCTGATGCGGTTGAGAATGTTGCGTATCGGGCAATCGGGATAGAGTTCGTTCTTGTTGAAATGGCGTTGCATAAAGCGATGGTATTCAGTATTTCTATACAAAGGTAAGAAATCATTTTCAAGCTTGCAACAGGAGAATTTCGCCCGGTTAATTATTGTTAACAGAGGCTTTCGAGCGACTGAGAAATCCGTTTGACACACACCAATACTAACATCAGGGTAAGTCAGCTGACAAATTTGTGAGCGGCCAATTGCTGAAAACAAATCATTCCGTATCAGGGTATTTAAGATATAAACTTAAATGTAACGAAAACGAATTTTTGATATGGACAGCAAGAAAGTAGCACTCATCGGCGCGAGCGGCTTTGTAGGCTCAGCCATTCTCCGTGAGCTTCTCGACCGCGGTTATCAGGTTGAAGCTTTAGTTCACAATCCCGACAAACTCAAGGTAGAGAATCCCTCACTCACTGTTAAGAAGGTGGATGTGGCCGACGAAAAGGCCCTTGAGAATGACCTGCGTGGTTATGAAAACGTTATCAGCGCTTATAATCCCGGTTGGGCCAATCCCAATATTTATGAAGAAACCCTCACCAACTATCCCAAGATTCTTGAGGCAGCCAAGCGTGCAGGTGTGAAGCGCCTGCTGATTGTAGGAGGTGCGGGTACATTGTTTGTTAAGCCGGGTGTACGCCTGGTTGACACCGGTACATTGCCCGACGCATGGCTCCCCGGAGTGAAATCGCTCGGCGAGTTCTATCTCAACACCCTGATGAAAGAGAACGATATCGACTGGATCTTTTTCTCGCCCGCCGGCAATCTCGGCGACATGGGCGCCAAGGGCCCGGGCAAACGTACGGGAGTCTATCGTCTTGGAAAGGACGACATGATCTTCGACAAAGACGGCAACAGCTTCATCTCGGTTGAAGACTATGCCAAGGCGATGGTTGATGAGCTCGCTGAACCACAACACCACAAAGAACGTTTCACTATTGGATATTAAATGAGCTATGGATGCAAAACTGTTGGAAGTTTTCCACAAGAATAAGGAGGTTGCTTTTGCAACATCGGTTGACGGCAAGCCGCATGTCCGGATTTTTCAGATCATGAAAATCGATGCCGACAACAATTCGATCTATTTCGCCACTTCGCCCGCAAAAGAGGTCTACGCGCAGCTGAAGCAGAATCCCAATGTGGCTATTCTCGATCTGAAGGGAGCGGAGTTTGCCCGCGTCAACGGAACGGTTGACTTCGATATCCCTGACGAGATCCAGCGCGAGATTTTCGATACCAACCCGGTTTTGCCGCATCTCTACAAGACCTATAAAGACCTTGTGTATCTGCGCCTGCCGGCTGAGTCGGCTGATTACTTCGATCTCCGCACCAATCCTCCCACTCTGGTCCATTATGATTTCTGAAAAAGAGAGTCTCACCACACTACTCAGAGCGCTTCTCAAGGAGCGCCCTGAGTATTCACATGTTGGCATTCCTGAATCAATTGACGGGATGCGCAGCCTGCTCCGCTCGTTGATGAACGTCAGGATGCCAAAACCGCTGTCAAAAGATCTTCTCGAATTGCAGGATGAAGAACTCGCCGAGCAGAGGCGTGAGAAAGGAGTGGTGGCTCTTGATTCGATACCGCCTTCGCCTCTGTATCCGCGGCTGCGGCTTTGGCAGGGCGACATCACCCGTCTGCAGGTCGATGCCATTGTCAACGCCGCCAACTCGCAGATGCTCGGATGTTTCGTTCCGCTCCACCGCTGCATTGACAATGCCATCCATTCGGCTGCCGGAATGCAGCTGCGCGAGGAGTGTGCCTCGATAATGCATGCCCAGGGGCATGAGGAGCCTACAGGTAAGGCCAAAATAACTCGCGGATATAATCTGCCGGCCAAATGGGTGATCCACACAGTCGGCCCGATTGTTTACGGCGAGTATCCCACAGAGGAGGATTGCCGCCTTCTTGCCGACTGCTATCGTAACTGCATGACACTGGCGAGCGAGAGAGGACTGACATCAATTGCATTCTGCTGCATTTCCACCGGTGAATTCCGCTTCCCTCAGGATAGGGCAGCGGTTATAGCCGTGACTACAGTAAGGGAATTTCTGAAGAATCATCCCGAATCACCTCTCAGCGCGGTTGTGTTCAATGTATTCAAGGACAGTGACTATAATTTGTATAAGGATCTGTTAGGCTATGAGTAGTTTCAGCGACAGAATAAGGATTGCGCGCGAAAAGCTCGACCGGGCCGACGCCATTGTGGTGGGTGCGGGGGCAGGCCTGTCGGCAGCTGCCGGACTCGATTACTCGGGTCCCGGATTCAGGAAAGAGTTTGCCGATTATATCCGCAAATATGGCTTCCCCGACCTTTACACTTCGAGTTTCTATGATTTCCCGACTGAAGGAGAGCGGTGGGCCCGCTGGGCGCGCCACATCGATTACGCGCGTTTCCGTCCTGAGGCTTTTCCCCTATATCGCGAATTGCTCGAGCTTGTGAAAGGACGCAACTATTTCGTAATTACCACCAACGTCGACTCGCAGTTTCGCAAAGCAGGATTCTCACCCTCGCGCATTTTTGAAGTGCAGGGGGATTACGGGCTTATGCAATGTGCCGTTGGCTGCCATCCTAAAGTGTATTCCGATAAGGAGACGGTTGACGAAATCCTGAAGCATTCACATGATCTGACTGTCGACTCGAAGTATCTGCCGGTGTGCCCGGTGTGCGGAGGAAACATGGATGTCCACGTCAGAAAGAACGGCTACTTTGTTCAGGACGAGGAATGGGACCGGGCTGCCGGGCGTTATGAGGACTTCATGACGCGCTATGCTTCGACCGGGCCAATCGTTCTGCTTGAGCTCGGCATCGGATTCAACACCCCTGCCATTATCCGTTATCCTTTCGAACAGATAACTTACTGCAATCCGGCCGCGACACTGATCCGGCTCAATTCTGAAAATCCAACGGGACCGCGTGAAACAGCCGCACAGACAATCTCGTTTACCGAGAACATGCAGGAGGTTTTAGACGCGCTGCTAAACAATAAATCTGAGTAAACAACATAATCAATAATAAGATGAAAGACTTAAAAGAAGCTGCTCTGCACTATCACAGATATCCCCATCCCGGTAAGATAGAGGTTTTACCCTCCAAACCATACTCTACACCTGAAGATCTCTCGCTGGCTTACTCGCCTGGCGTTGCATATCCCTGTCTGGAGATCAAGGATGATCCGGTGAAGGCGTTTGACTACACCAACCGCGGCAACCTTGTGGCTGTTATTTCCAACGGAACGGCAGTGCTCGGTCTGGGCAACATCGGCGCCGAGGCGTCGAAGCCCGTGATGGAAGGAAAGTCGTTTCTGTTCAAGATTTTCGCCGGCATCGATGCCTATGATATTGAGATCGACCAGACCGATGTCGACAAGTTTGTCGATGCAGTTGCGTGGATGGCGCCGACCTTCGGCGGCATTAACCTTGAGGATATAAAGGCTCCTGAATGTTTCGAGATAGAGGAGAAGCTGCGTCAGCGGTGCAACATCCCGGTTATGCACGACGATCAGCACGGAACCGCCATTATCTCGGCTGCGGGCCTGCTGAACGCGCTGGAGATTCAGGACAAGAAGATTGACGAGATCAAGCTTGTGGTCAACGGCGCGGGAGCCGCTGCGATGGCTTGCACCAAGCTTTATCTGGAGTTAGGCGTGCGGAAGGAGAATGTCGTGATGTGCGACAGCAAGGGTGTGATCAGCAAAGCGCGCACCAACCTTAACAAGTATAAGGAATTCTTTGCCACCGACCGTACTAACATCACCACACTTGCCGACGCAATGAAAGGTGCTGATGTTTTCCTGGGGCTCTCCGTGGCCAATGTCATCACCCCCGAAATGCTTCTGTCAATGGCTCCGCGCCCCATTGTGTTCGCTCTGGCGAACCCTGATCCGGAGATTGCATACGATGTGGCCATCGCAACGCGTAAAGACCTGATTTTTGCCACCGGCCGTTCCGATTTCCCCAATCAGATCAACAACGTGCTCGGTTTCCCATATATTTTCAGAGGCGCGCTCGACTGCCGTGCCACAGCGATCAACGAGGAGATGAAGATTGCGGCTGCACGTGCCATCGCTGAGCTTGCCCATCTGCCTGTACCCGAGGAGCTGGCGAAAACCTACGGTGAGTCGCTGAAGTTTGGCCGCGATTACATTCTCCCGAAGCCGTTCGATCACAGGCTGCTCACCCATGTGGCCCCCGCGATCGTCAAGGCGGCTCAGGATTCAGGAGTGGCACGCCGTCACATCGACGATCTCGAAGCATACAGCCGGGAGCTCGAAAAGATTATCTGCACTAACGATGCGATCATGAAATATCTTGCCCATGCTCAGGCAACCTGCGAGTATCAGGCCGACTGATTCACTTACATTTCCTGATCTCAGTTGCTGATGGATTACATTGTCGAACTTCTGCGGGCCAATCCGATAATCCCGATTTTCCTGACTCTCGGAATCGGTTTTTGGGTTGGCCGCCTCAAGTATAAATCATTCTCATTGGGTGTTGTCGCCTCCACGCTTCTTGTGGGGGTGATAATCGGCCAGCTCAACATCTCAATTCCTCCGCTGGTGAAGACAATTTTCTTCACTCTGTTCCTGTTTTCGATAGGCTACAGCGTAGGACCGCAGTTTTTCCGCGCGCTCCGCGGTCACGGGCTGAAGCAGATCTGTTTCGGGGTTCTTGAAGCTTTGATCTGCGCAGCCACGGTGATCTGTGCGGCAAAGATAATGGGTTATGACACCGGTGAGGCTCTCGGACTGTTTGCAGGCGCCGAAACGGCATCGGCATCGTTGGGTGTTATCAGCGAAACCGTGAAGGGTCTTGACATCGCGGCCTCGCAGAAGGATGCGATCACCACGATGATGCCTGTGTGTTATGCGGTGACCTATATCTTCGGCACGATCGGATCGGCATGGATACTTTCGAATGTCGGGCCTATGCTGTTGGGAGGGCTTAAGAAAGTCAAGGCCGAATGTGAGGAGATCGAGGCTCAGCAGGGCATCACGGCGCAGCCTGCTCCCGGCATGGAAACCGCTAATCCCGCCGTCAGGGTGAGGGCTTTTGTGGCCGAGTGCGATTTCTTCGACAAGCCGCGCACAATCAGCGAGGTGGAGGAGTATTATAAACTTCGCAAGCTTCGCCTGTTCATTCTCAGGATCCGTGTAAATGGAAAGATCGAGGAGCGCGGTTCGCGCCGTCGAATCCGCAGGGGCGACGAGCTGGTGCTGAGCGGACGGTCGGAAACGATCATCGAGGCTGGCAACAAGCTGGGAAAGGAAGTTCACGATGAGGAGCTTCTCGATTTCCACACCGAGACACTCCCTGTTACAATCGCCAATAAAGATGTGGCCGACCACAGCATCGGCGACCTGCGTAAAAAGGAATTCATGCACGGGGTGATCATCAGGTCGCTCTCACGCAACAACATGCAGCTCCCGGTTGCATCGTCAACCGTTCTCCACACCGGCGATGTGCTGGAGCTTATAGGCCTCTCATATGATGTGAACAGCGCGGCGGCCGAGATCGGATTTTCAGAGCATGTGTCAAACGCTACCGACATGGTGCTCGTTGGCCTCGGCATTGCCATCGGATGTTTTATCGGAGTGTTCTCATGGAAAATCGGAGGTATTCCCGTTTCGCTGAGCACATCGGGGGGCGCCTTGTTCGCCGGACTCTTTCTCGGCTGGTTTCGCAACAAGCGGCCAACGTTCGGCTACATTCCGAGTCCGGTCATCTGGTTTCTTGACAATATCGGGCTTAACATGTTTATCGCTGTGGTCGGTCTTTCGGCGGGTCCGTCGTTTCTCACCGGCCTTAAGAGCGTGGGTGTGATGCTGTTCGTCGTTGGTGTGCTCTGCACTCTAATTCCCCTGATTGTCTGCATTCTGTTAGGCAACAAAGTGTTTAAGTTTTCAGGACCTGAAACTTTAGGATGTGTGGCGGGTGCACGTTGCGGAGTGGCATCGATAGGTGCGATTCAGGACACTCTGGAGAGCACAGTTCCGGCTGTCGGTTACACGGTTACCTACGCCGTGGCAAACTTCGTGCTGGTGTTCTGTTCCCTTTTCGTGCTCTTTATAGTATAACTTCCCGTCAAGGCTTTCTCCGACGCACCTGTCACCTTTTGCCGGCATTGAGAGGCGACAGTGTGCGTCGGTAGGCTTTAGGCGTTTGTCCGGTTGAGCGGGCAAAGTATTTGGAGAAAGTGGGTGCGTCAGGAAAATTGAGCATACCGGCAATATCCTTGATGCTCAGGTTAATGTCACTTAGCAATGATTTCGCCTCGGCTACAACTACAATCTCGATCCATTCTGACGGAGTGCTCCCCGACAATTCCCTGATCACCGTAGAAAAATATTTTTGACTGACGCCTGAATTTCCGGCATAGTAGCCCACATTGTGATGTTGGCGAAAGTTGCTGTAGAGCGACAGCATGAATTGTTGGAATATGTAGTCGCGCCGGGTGTGTGTGACAGGCTTCATCGAGACATTGGTGACAAGAATTTTCAGAACCTCGCCCACAATCAGCCTTATCCGATAGTTAATTAGATCCTGCTCGATGTGTCGGCATAGCTCTATGGCGCTTTCGGTCTCACTGCGCTCACATTCGTCAAGATACTCACCGATCATTGCCTCGAGGCGATTGAAACTCACTTCGTCAATCCTGACATGAGGGGAGTTCTGGATTGCGCTCATATTGTCAAGATTGATCCAGCGGTTGATCATCAGCGGAACATCCTTTATATGGATTGTTCCCATGATAAGCTCGCTCGGCTCTGTCACTTCAAGAAGCTCGATGTTGACAAAAGGCATGCCGGCTAACATGCTTCCGGCCCCAACCTTGTAGCTGTCATTGAGGATCTTTATGGTGAAATTTCCTTTTTTGCACAACGCGAAAGCGCATCGGGCTGCCATATCCAGTTTGCCTCCGGCATGGGCCGAGGTGAGAATATGGTGCTCGATCGATAGTAAGGCTGACATTGTTGAAAAAACTGTTGGGATTACAAAATAAACATATTTTGACTGATTTTACACGTTGTTGAAGCCGATTTCGAACCATTTGACAATTTTATCTTCCTCTCCGACATTTACGAGGCAGAACAGAAGCAGTAATTTTGCGCCATGAATCACTAAACTGCAACAGGTAAGCTATGAACTATCAATTGGCGAGTCAGATCTTTTTCCTGACCATTATCTCTGTTTTGATCTCCGCATGCGGACACGATTCTTCAGACTCCTCCAAAGGGCGCGAAGCCGTGAGGGTGAAGACAATGAAAGTGACAGGTACGGGTGTTGATGAAAACTACACTTATTCAGGAACGGTGGAAGAGGAGAGCGGCACCGTTGTAAGTTTCTCGGCTGCCGGAACAATCCGGACACTTAATGTTTCTGAGGGACAGCGTGTATCGAAGGGTCAGCTTATCGGCACTCTTGACGACGGTTCACTCCGTAATGCCTACGAGATTGCCAAGGCAACTCTTGATCAGGCGCGCGACGCCTATAACCGAATGAAAATCCTTCACGATTCCAATTCGCTTCCCGACATTAAATGGGTCGATGTCCAGAGCAAGTTGAGTCAGGCCCAGAGCGCGGCCGAGATTGCTCGCATAGCTCTCGACGATGCCCGGCTTCTGTCTCCCGTTTCAGGAGTGGTGTCTGAAAAGATGGCATCGGTTGGTCAGACGGTTGCTCCCGGTGTACCGGTAGTGAAGATTGTCGACATTCATTCTGTAAAGATCGGGATTTCCATCCCTGAGAACGAGATTTCGCAGTTAGCGATTGGCACCGAGGCCACGATCACTACTAAAGCATCGGCCGACAAGGTTTATCGCGGGCGGCTTGTTGAAAAAGGTGTAGCGGCCAACCCTCTGTCGCGTTCCTACACAGCGAAGTTCCAGGTCGACAACTCTGACGGGCATCTTCTCCCGGGAATGATTTGCGAGGTTGCGATGCAGCAGAGTTCTCCGGCCGACGGTGTGGTGCTCCCTCTTTCGGCAGTGCTTCTTTCGGCTGACAACACCAACTTTGTCTGGCTCGACTCGGCAGGCGTTGCCGTAAAGCGCGAGGTTGGAGTAGGGGCAATGCTTCCTGACGGTGTGATGATTACCTCGGGAATACAGAACGGCGACAAGGTGATAGTGGCCGGAACGGAAAAGGTGTCGCGCGGCACAAAGGTTAAATCCATAAACTGATCTCCGATGGATTCGTCGAACAATAAACCGCAGGGAGGATTGCTATCGAAGCTCCCTCCCGTGAAAAACTCTCCTCTTGTTGAGTGGGGAGTCAAATATGCCAATGTCGTTGTATTGATGGTCTGCGTGCTGGTGATCTTCGGTGTCTACGCGCTCCAGACCATGAACAAGAACGAGTTTCCAAACTTCACCATACGTGAGGGTGTGGTTGTGGCTGTGTATCCCGGAGCGACGTCGCTCGAGATGGAGGAGCAGGTGTTGAAGCCTCTCGAAAACTATGTGTTCAGTTTCAAGGAGGTGAACAAGGTTAAAACCACTTCCAACGCTACTGACGGCATGGTGATGATCTATGTCGAGCTTGACGACAAGATCACTGATACCGACTCGTTCTGGAACACCTTCAACCGCGAGATGAGCACGGTGAAATCGCAGCTTCCGCCAGGTGTGCTGGCTGTTGAGGTGATCTCTAATTTCGGCGACACTTCAGCTCTGCTGATCACCATGGAGAGCGAAGACAAAACCTATCGCGAATTAGGCGATTACATGGACGCGCTGCAAGACCGGCTCCGCACGATCGAGAGTGTCGGCACCATGAATGTCTTCGGAAAGCAGAACGAACAGATATCGGTCTACATCAATCCCGAACGTCTCTCTCATTACGGAATATCAGAAAAGACACTTGCCGCCACCCTGTTTGCAAAAGGGTTCCAGACCACGGGCGGGCAAGTACGGACACCGGTCTACACATCGCCCATCTATGTTGAAAATCCGATGAACTCGGTGGCCGACATTGCCGATCAGATCGTGCTTTCAACTCCCCAAGGCGATGTTGTGCGCCTGAAGGATATAGCTGAGGTTAAGCGGGAGTATCCCGAACCCACATCGTTTATCACCAACAACGGCCGTAAGTGCATTCTCCTCTCGCTTGAGATGAAGTCGGGCAACAACATCGTCGAGATGGGCCGTAAGGTTGAACAGCAGTTGAACGAATTTGAAGCCGATCTCCCGGACGACGTCACAATCTTCCGGATCACAAACCAGCCTGAGGTGGTCAACAACAGCGTGAAGGATTTTCTGCGCGAGCTGCTGATCGCTGTCATTGCCGTGATTGTGGTGATCGTGCTTCTGCTGCCCATCAGAGTTGCCCTGATCGCTGCCGCCACTATCCCTATAACGATCTTCATCTCGTTAGGTCTGTTCTATGTGTTCGGAATCGAGCTCAACACGGTGACCTTCGCATGTCTGATCGTGTCGCTGGGTATGATTGTCGATAACTCGGTTGTGATCATCGACGACTATGTCGAGCTCATAGGTGAGGGAATGGACCGCAAGGCCGCTACCATCCGCTCAGCTTCAGAGTTCCTGAAATCGATTTTCTCGGCCACCCTTGCCATCTCGATCACCTTCTTCCCCTTCCTGATCACGATGACCGGTATGTTCCGCGACTTCCTTACCGACTTCCCGTGGGCCATTACGATTATCCTGATGGGCTCGCTCCTGATTGCCGAAATGCTTGTGCCCTGGCTGCAATATCGATACATTAAGCCGGCAAAGGTGGCCAAGTATGAGGAAAACGGTGACGGATCGCAGTCAGCGGGAACTCAGAAGCATTTCTCACTTCTGAGGGTGCTTCAGGTTGCCTACAATAAATTGCTTGCTGTCTGCTTCAATCATCCGTGGGTTGTTCTCTCTGTAGCTGCTCTGTTTACCGTCGGCGGTGGTTGGCTCCTTATTAAGCGACCCATGGAGATGATGCCTATCGCTGAGCGTAATCAGTTTGCCGTAGAGATCTACCTCCCCACAGGCACACCGCTCGACAAAACCAATGAAGTTGCCGATTCGATGGCTGCTATCCTTGGAAAGGACAGCAGGGTTGTTTCGATCGCCAACTTCCACGGCTGTTCCTCACCCCGATTCCAGACAACCTACGCCCCGCAGGTTGGAGGTCCGAACTTCGCTCAGTTCATTGTCAACACTCAGAGCAATGAAGCGACAATTGAGGTGCTGAATGAATACACGGCCAAATATCGCGACTATTTCCCCGAGGCGAAGATCAGGTTCAAGCAGCTGTCATATTCCAATGCCGCTTATCCTGTTGAGGTGAGAATCAAGGGTAAGGACTATTCAAAGCTCCATGCTGTCTCTGATTCGGTGCTTGCGATAATGCGCGCTATTCCCGACCTCAACCTTGAGACCAGCAGTCTCAACGCGCCTCTTGTGGCCGCTCAGGTGTCGCCCGACTTCACCACTCTTTCCCGCCTCGGCATGAGCGACATTTCGCTCGAGACAAATCTTGCCTTGAGATACACAAACACCGGAATCCCCGTGGCCACGCTTTGGGACGGCACCTATGCCACACCCGTTGTGTTCCGCACTCCTACGTCAGATCATTCTGACGTTGCCGAACTGCGAAACGAAACACTCCCTGTTATGGGAATTGCATCGGCTCCGCTGAGGCAGGTTGCCGAAGTCATTCCTACGTGGAACTACGGTCAGTTGTCGCACCGCAACGGAATTCCGTGTGTTACAATCACGTCAGAAGTGGAGCGCGGAGCTTTCCCGCTGGTTGTCACCGGTCAGCTTCAGAAGCAGATCGATAAACTGACGCTCCCCGAGGGTGTGGAGATTGAGTATGGGGGTGACTATAGTCAGGCTTTTGAGATGTGGCCTCCTATCCTGACAGCCCTCGCGATGTCGGTTGTTATCATCTTCTTTATTTTGCTGTCGCATTACAAAGACGTGACCACCGCCGCGCTGCTCCTGTTCTGCATTGTTCTGTGTGTGCCCGGAGCCGGCTTCGGTCTTGCAATCCAAGGCGAGGTTCTGTCGCTCACCTGTACTCTCGGATTCATATCACTGATGGGTATTCTGGTGCGAAACGTGATTATCATGATCGACTATTCAGAGGAGCTTCAGCGTTCTGAGGGGTTGAATGTCAGGGACGCGATATTTCAAAGTGCCGAGCGCCGTATGCGCCCCATCTTCCTGACGTCGGCAGCGGCATCGATGGGTGTGCTTCCGATGGTGCTGACTGGCACACCGCTCTGGCGCCCGATGGGCACCGTCATTTTCTGGGGCACGCTGATCACCTTCTTCTTCATCGTTACCGTGATCCCGGTTCTCTACTGGAAAGTTATGGCGAAAAAATCTAACTCCACCGTTTCAAAATGAACAAGTCATTCTCACTGACCGCGGTCGGTATACTATTCTGCTCGCTTTTTGCAAGCGCTCAGCAGCTCACTCTTGATGAGTGTGTAAACCTCGCTCTTGAGAACAACGCGCGGATGCACACAGCCGAATATAACTTGCAGGCTTCACGCGAGACATCGCGCGGTGCATTCACAAAGTATTTTCCCTCGGTGAATGCTGCCGGGATTGCGTTTACCGCAAACCATGGCATGCTGCAACACAGTTTCAATCTGCCCCTGTCGATGCTCGGCCTCGGGTTGCCCGATATGGACTATGATCTGAGCTTGCTCAAGAAAGGATCTGTGGCGGGAATCAACCTCGTGCAGCCGGTGTTTCTCGGCGGCAGGATTGTCAACGGCAACCGTCTGGCCCACGTCGGCGAGGAGGTGAGCCGGCTTCAGAAGCGGCAGGCTTCTGACGAAGTGAAAAAGGATGTGGAGCAGTATTACTGGCAACTCGTCACGCTCCATTCCAAACATAAGACCCTTGACAATGTAATCGCCATGCTCGACACTCTGACCAATCAGGTTCAGAGCTATGTCGATGCCGGAGTGACAACCCTCAACGACCTCCTGGAGGTTAAACTGAAAAGAAACGAGATGCTTGTGGCCCGCACTGAGCTCGACAACGGTATCTCAGTGGTCAGGATGCTGCTTTCGCAATATATCGGCATGGGAACGTCGGGGAGTGTCGATGTCGCCTCCGATATCAGTGTCGGAGTGATGCCCGAGTTCCCGCAGGATCTGTATCGCCTTCCCGAGGAGTGTCTTGACCAGACGGTGGGTGTAGGGCTGCTGACTCAGAATGTCAAAGCCAAGGAGCTTGAGCATAAGATGGCTGTGGGCAGCAATCTCCCTATGGTGGCTGCCGGCGCGGGTTATAACTACGAGCATCTGTTGTCGCAGACCCATACGTTTGTCAATGCTTATGTCACCGTCAGCATTCCACTGACCGACTGGTGGGGCGGCTCGCACGACATAAAGAAGAAAAAGCTTGAGACTCAGATAGCGCAGATGCAATTGAAGGACAGTTCCGAGATGCTCATTATCGCGATGACCAATGCCTGGAACGATCTCACCACTTCTTACACCCAGATGGACATTGCGCGCGAGTCAATCGCTCAGGCCGAGGAGAATCTTCGCCTGAACAACAACTTCTATCTGGCCGGAACCACAACTATCACCGACCTGCTTGATGCTCAGACCCTTTTACGGCAATCACAGGACAAATTCATTGAAGCCTACAGCCAGTTTCAGCTAAAGAAGCTTGCCTATCTTCAGGCAACGGGCCGCTGAGGCCTGACGCCTGACCGTGTGCACTATAGCGTAACGCTCAATGCAGAGGCAGCCTGGCGATCGCCAGGCTGCCTCTGTTTATTCTTTCGTGGAGCTTAGATTACACAAAAAAGCTGTCTAAACTTGTTAGACAGCCTTTTTTGTTGTTGCCTTGGAAGGATTCGAACCCTCACAGGCGGAACCAGAATCCGACGTGCTACCATTACACCACAAGGCATTGTCGTTTGACGGGTACAAAGGTAAGACACATTTTTGATTTGACAAAATTTTCAAGGAAAAAATGTCAAAAAAATCTTCGTGCCGGCAATTTGTGGCCATTTTTTGTGCCGATGCTTTAAGCTGACTTCATTGTTAAATCAGTCAGCTCACATGCTGAGGCGCCTGATGGCCATGATCAGGGCGCGCTGGGTGGCGCGATTGATAACGTCGGCTCGATTGCCTGGGAAGCGGAAGCGCATGCTGTCAGAGCCGTTACTGTCGGCCACGGCGATGCAGACGGTTCCTACTGGCTTGCCGGGAACAGCCCCCGACGGGCCTGCTATTCCTGACGTGGCTACCGCGATATCGGCCTCACAGGCTGCCAGTGCTCCCAGAGCCATCTCTTCGACAACCGGTTCTGAGACTGCACCGTTGGCCTGAAGTGTGAGGGGCGAAACGCCTAAAAGACTCTCCTTCACCTCATTGCTATAGGCCACTACACCGCCTTTGACGGCTGCCGAGCTCCCGGGCACGAGAGTGAGTGTGTGAGCGATGTTTCCACCCGTGCAGCTCTCGGCGGTGGCGATTGTGAGGCCCCGGTCGGTAAGCATCTTCAGAAGCTGTTCCTCAGGAGTGGCATCATGGTCACACAGCAGGTGATCGGCCATAAGTTCGCAAAGTTCAGCGTGCGCCCTGTCCATCTTTTGCGCCAGGGCTGCTGCATCGTTGCCGGTTCCGTCAATCCGGAGTCTGACTACAGACATGTTTGGCAGATAGGCAAGATGCATGGAGGCGGGGAGGGCGTCTTCCCACGCCGCGAGGCGTTCGGCAATCTCACTTTCAGGAATCCCTTCGACAATCAGAGTGCGGTGTTGCACACTTCCGCATTCCTCACCGTAAAGGCTGAGGAGCCGTGGCAACACTACGTCAGGAAACATGGTGCGCGTTTCGGCAGGGACACCCGGCATGGCCACAAGAGTCTTCCCATCTTTGCTGAACAGCATCCCGGGGGCGGTTCCGGCCCGGTTTTCGAGCACTTCGCAGCTTGTGGGCACCATTGCCTGGGTTGCCGTGAGAGCGTTGACCTTCAGGCCGCGCCGGCTCATTATGCGTTCGACATTGGCCGCCACATCAGGGTCGAGGCGCAGCTCTCCTCCGAAAATATCCATTAGCACCTGCTTGGTTATATCGTCGCGCGTGGGTCCGAGACCTCCTGTGGTCAGCACAATGTCGGCATCGGCCATCGCCTGATTGATGGCGCCTGATATCGAGGCTGCTGAATCACCGCAGGTTTCGACCCCCGCAACGGTCCATCCCACCGGCTCCAGCATTCTCGCGAGCATTCCCGAGTTGGTGTCGGTAACCCTGCCGATGAGGATTTCATCACCGATCACAACAATCCTTACTATCATATCGATGTTCTTGCAAAAGGCACTTCGTCGTAGCCGCAGAAGCGCTTGTCGAGATATTTGAAATAGCCGGCCATGGCCACCATGGCGGCATTGTCGGTTGTGAACTCTCGCGGAGGAATGAATGCCGTCAGGCCATGCTCGGCGCAATATGCCTCGACAGCGTTACGGACACCTGAGTTGGCCGACACGCCTCCTCCTATCGCAACTGTCCTGACTCCGGTGGCACGGACAGCCTTGTCGAGCTTGTCGAGAAGAATCTCTATGATTGTGCGCTGCAGTGAAGCGGCAAGGTGAGCCATATTCCGTTCGATAAAGTCGGGATCGGCCTTGACGGCATCGCGCAGGGTGTAGAGAAATGATGTCTTCAGGCCGCTGAAACTATAGTCAAGCCCCGGAACATTCGGTTTTGCAAAACGGAAGCGCAGCGCATCGCCTTCTTGGGCAAGCCTGTCGATGTGAGGGCCGCCGGGATAGGGGAGACCCATCACTTTGGCGCATTTGTCGAATGCCTCGCCGGCGGCATCATCGATCGTGCGCCCGAGCATTTCCATCTCGAAGGGCGATTTGACGAGGATGAGCTGGCTGTTGCCGCCCGACACAAGAAGGCAGAGAAACGGGAATTCGGGAACCGTGTCAGATGGACCCTTGCGGATAAAATGGCTCAGAACGTGGGCCTGCAGATGGTTGACATCGACCAGCGGAATCCGCAAACCGAGCGACATTCCTTTGGCAAACGATGTGCCGACGAGCAGCGATCCGAGCAGGCCTGGCCCGCGAGTGAATGCGATGGCCGACAGATCCTGTTTCGCTATGCCGGCACGCTTAAGGGCGGTGTCGACAACCGGCAGAATGTTTTGCTGATGTGCGCGTGATGCAAGTTCGGGAACCACACCGCCATATTCGGCATGCACATCCTGACCGGCGATGACGTTGCTTAGCAGAATGCCATCGGCAATTACGGCTGCCGATGTGTCGTCGCACGACGATTCTATCCCGAGGATTATTGTTTTATCGTTCATGGGTTTCAGGAATTATTCCGGATTATATCCGGCATCGGCGAGGGTGTTGGTGCCGTTGTAGAAATCAGGAGAAAGAAGGTCGGCCTCAGGATGCTTACTCAGATACGACTGAACAAGCCGGTGGCCTGTGAAACGGCCCAGACGCCCGGGGCTATCCGAATTCAGTATGGAGGTTGAAGGCGCCGGATTGAGAAGGCGGTCGGCCACAGCAGGATCGGTTGTGAAAAGCATTTTGCGCTTCATCAGTTCGCGCCATATCTGGGCCTCGTTATCGTCGGCCCATTTCATTTGCGAGTCGGTGTAACCGAGCACCTCGCGTTCGCTCATGCCTGTTGCCCGCATCACTGATTCCACCACTGCTCCCTCATAGAGCAGTCGGGCAATCACCGGTGCATGCTCGCGTTTGGCCATCGGGTGGCTCGTGGCGATAATGGCTTCGGCGATATCGGGCGCTATCCTTGTCGGCACCTTAGCCTGTCTGACATATTCGGGAAACCCGTTGTAGGCAGGATGTTCGGCGCCAAGATAATGGTTGAGGGCCACGAACACTGCGGTGTCGCCCATCAGTACGATCGACTGTACATACGGTGAAACGATCGAGTAGACTCTCCGCCCTTTCCCAACTGTCTGCATCACTCTTGACAGTGACTGCGCGAGCGAGTCGGTTGAACTGAACACGTTAGCGACTTCGGGCAGAAACGCCTTAATGCGTGAGCGCCCGGCAAATTCAGCGGGCGAGGCATTGGAGTCGCCCGCAATAGTCATCCATGTGAAGAATGCTTCCTCAACCTCAGTTGAGTCGGTTAGATTAGCCGCGATGCTGTCGAGGCGCACAATCTTTATGGTCTCGGCCTCCGGCGCGGCTATGTTATCAGAGGCTGACTGCGCTGATTTGTCAGATTTTGAACAGCCGGCCAACCCCAGTGTCAGAGCTATAAGTAATATGCCTTTTTTCATAAGTGGTCACAAAAGTAGCAAAAATGGCCAAATCGAGCCATTCATCTGTTTTATTTTCTTAAATTTGTGGCAAATTTAGCAATGCCACAAGTGTTGAGCCGTCAATCGATCATTCGCCGTGCTTTAACTGGTGTTCTCGCCGCGGTCCTGCTGATGCTGCCTTTGTGTGGTGTCGGGCAGACGGTGGTGCTCGATCCCGGCCATGGCGGACACGATTGCGGAGCGCTCGGCTCCAAGATCACAGAGAAGGAGATCAACCTCGCTGTGGCGCAGCGTGTGGGCAAACTCATCAGGAAGGAGCTTAAGGATGCAAAGGTTGTGTTCACGCGCGACGATGACCGGTTCATAACCCTTCAGGGCCGCTGCGACATCGCCAATAAGGCCAAGGGCGATCTTTTCGTGTCGATCCACACCAATTCGGTGGCTGCCAATTCGCCTAACCGCACAAAGGTGAGCGGAGCTTCGGTCTATACCCTCGGATTGAACAGGGCCGACACAAACCTTGATGTGGCCATGCGCGAAAACTCGGTGATGAAGCTCGAAGACGACTATTCAACCACCTACAGCGGCTTCGACCCCAACTCAGCCGAGAGCTATATCATTTTTGAGCTGAACCAGTCGGTTCACATCGACAATAGCCTCAAGCTTGCCCGCGAAATCCAGTCGAGGCTCACCGCCGATGCCGGGCGCAAGAATCTCGGGGTGCGCCAGGCTCCGTTCTGGGTTCTGGTCAGAACTTCGATGCCTGCGGTGCTTGTAGAGCTTGACTTCGTGTGCAATCCAGAGGTGGAGCAGTATCTTGGCAGCGAGAGTGGGCGAGATGAGCTCGCAGCCGCTATTTTCAACGGTATAAAGTCGTATCTCGGATGCAGCACTGCTGTGAGCGTCCAGCCTGAGAAAACACAAACGAAATCCTCGCGCAACCGCACACGTCGCCCCGTAAAGGCGACCGACAGTGTCAACACTGCTGCAGCTGAAGACACTCCGGCAACCTCCCCGGCTGAAAACACCGGTGCGACAGTGTATAAAGTGCAGTTCCTGACAGCTCCGCGCTCCATAGCCCAGGGCGACTCCCGTTTCAAAGGGCTGACGGATGTTGAAAGCTATACCGAATCGGGCATTGTGAAGTTTACGGTTGGACACACCGAATCGATTGCAGAGGCAAAGCGCATTCTCAGTGAAGTTAAAAAGAAGTTTCCCGACGCGTTCATTATCAAGACGTGTGGCGGCAAGCGTGTAAAATAAACGATAACAGAAGATCACAAGAGATATATATGAAAAAGATTTTCAGAAAAGAGATGATTATAGGGCTCACGGTGCTCCTGACGCTCATGATTCTTTTCTTCGGCATCGACTATCTGAAGGGAATCAACATCTTTCATCCGGTCAACTACTACTATGTCACCTATGAGAACGTTGACGGCCTCGCCCAGTCGGCTCCGGTGACGGTCAACGGCTTCAAGGTGGGCCTCGTAAGGGAAATCACTTATGAATATGACAATCCCGGTCATATCCGCGTAGAGCTCAGCCTCGATAAGCAGCTGCGTGTGCCCAAGGGATCGAAGGCCGTGCTGACAACCGACATGCTCGGCACATCGACCATCGCGCTCGAGCTTGCTGCCGGAAACGATCACCACGACATCGGCGACCGTCTTATCGGCGTAAAGGCAAAGGGCCTGATGGACGGTATTTCAAAAGATGTTATGCCTGCCATTTCCGACATGGTTCCTCGTATCGACTCGCTTCTGGTGGCTGTTACCAACCTTGCTTCCGATCCCGCACTTTCGAGCTCCATCCACAATCTGGATCACGTGCTTGCCAATCTTGAGACAGCTACGGTGACTCTCAACAGTGCACTGGCTCCCATGCCCGGCATTGTCAATTCAGCCTCGGGAACGATGGCCGACGTGCGCGTTATTGCGGGCAATCTCAACCGTATGTCGGCCGACCTTGCCGATGTTGCGGCCAGGGTGAAGGTGATGCCGCTTGACTCCACAATGTCAAACCTCAACGAGATCAGCTCCAATCTTCTGGCTCTTTCGCAGCAGCTCAACGATCCCAACTCCTCACTCGGTTTGCTGATGCACGATCCGGGACTATATAATAATGTGAACAACGCCGCCGCGCATATCGATTCGATTCTCATCGACCTCAAGCGCGAGCCCAAACGCTACATTCCGAAGATCAAAATATTCTGACGGCATTATCTGTAACGATTACAAATAAGCCCGTTTTCCCCGTTTTATTCCCATAAGCCCGCAAATCCGCTTGTCAAGCACTTTGTGGGCATGTTTTTTCAGTTCGGTAGATCGGCCGGGTTCTCGAAAAAAAGTTATTAACACCCATTGAAAATCAGATGGTTACGCGAAAAATGTTAATAACTTTTGTTAAGAGGTCACTAATATGCTGTCATTCAGTACACTTGTGTTAGAGGAATAAAAACAAAATAAATCGGCAATTTTTTCTCAAAAAAATTATCCCCAATTTTGCTATCCCGATCATTAAGGGTCAATCCTCGAATCCTCGACTTAAACCGAAACACATGTCTCAATCTCATCTCGATCTCTGGGAGAAGTTCCGGCAGTTCATAGCCGACAATCTTCCGCCCGAACAATACGATATCTGGTTCAAACCATTGAGCTGCATCAGCTACATCGATGGCAAGCTCACTGTGTTTGTCCAGTCGAAGTATTTCGCGGAGCAGATCGAGGAGCGTTACATGAATCTGGTTGAGTCGGGCCTCAAGAAGGTGTACGGCGAATCAACCGAGCTCTACTATCGTTTCAATCAGGTTGGCGACGATCCCTCCACCGGTGTGACACTCGCACCCTCGCGCGAGAGCGCCGCAATGAAGACCGGTGCCGCAGGAGGAACGAATCCTTTCTACGAGAAGCCGATCGAAAATATCAATCCGCAGCTCAATCCTCGCTACACATTTGAAAACTATTGCTCGAGCGATTCCAACAAACTCGCCCTGTCAATTGCCCAGTCAATAGCCTCGACCCCGAAAACCACCACCTTCAATCCTCTTTTCGTATATGGTGCTACCGGAGTGGGAAAAACCCACCTTATTCAGGCAATCGGCATCAGGATCAAGGAGGAGAACCCTCAGATGCAGGTGCTCTACGTAACGGCGCGTCTGTTTCAGAGTCAGTACACCACAGCCGTTGTCAACAAAAAGATCGACGATTTCGTGCGGTTCTATCAGCGGGTCGATGTGCTGATTGTTGACGATGTGCAGGATCTGATAGGCAAGGAGTCGACTCAGAACATCTTTTACCACATCTTCAATCACCTTCACCAAAACGGCCGGCTGATCATAATGTCGAGCGATCGCTGTCCCTCAGAGATGGACGGAATTGAGGACCGCATGCTTTCCCGCTTCAAGTGGGGCATGGTGGTTGCCCTCGACAAGCCCGACATGCAGCTGCGGCGCGACGTGCTCACTCTCAAATCGCAGCAGGACGGAGTTGAGCTTCCCGCCGAAGTGATCGAGTACATTGCCACTAATGTCACGGAAAGCGTTCGCGATCTCGAGGGAATAGTGGTGTCGCTGGTGGCACATGCCACCCATCTGAAGCGCGACCTCACCGTTGAGCTCGCCCGTAACGTTGTTTCCAAGGCAGTGAAGGTTAATCGCCGTCAGATCAATTTCGAGATGGTGACCCAGGAAGTTAGCCATTTTTATGGAATAGAGCCTGACCTGCTTTTCTCGAAGACACGCAAGCGCGAGGTGAGCGATGCCCGCCAGATGGTGATGTTCATGGCCA
>CAZKXM010000008.1:0-39992 GCA_964556785.1 uncultured Bacteroides sp.
TGCGGTCCATGCCCTCGTTGCGGAAATTCTTCGAGAACTCATAGACGCCCTCGAATCCGCCGACAATCAGACGCTTCAGATATAGCTCGTTGGCAATACGCAGATACAGGGGAATGTCGAGAGCGTTGTGGTGGGTGATGAACGGACGCGCGGCCGCTCCGCCGGGAATTGACTGGAGAATAGGGGTTTCAACCTCCATGTAACCGTGAGAGTTGAAATATTCACGCATGGAGTTGTAAACCTTGGTGCGCTTGATGAAGATCTCCTTTACACCGTCGTTGACAACAAGGTCGACGTAGCGGCGGCGATAGCGCAGTTCGGGATCGTCGAAAGCGTCGTAGGTCACACCGTCCTTCACCTTCACCACCGGCAGCGGGCGGAGCGACTTGCTCAGCAGCGTGAGCGAGTCGGCGTGGATGGAGATCTCGCCGGTCTGGGTGCGGAACACGTGGCCGGTCACACCGACAAAGTCGCCGATGTCAAGGAGCTTTTTGAACACAACGTTGTAGAGGTCCTTGTCTTCGCCGGGGCAGAGGTCGTCGCGCGAGATATAAACCTGAATCCTGCCGTCGGCATCCTGAAGCTCCATAAACGAAGCCTTGCCCATAATGCGGCGGCTCATCACACGTCCGGCAACCGACACTTCGCGCTTGGGCGCATCGTCGGTGAAATTATCTTTTATCTCGGCCGTTTTGCCGGTAACTTTGAATTCTGCTGCGGGATAGGGGTCGATGCCGCGGCGACGGAGTTCGTCGAGACTGTTGCGGCGCACAATCTCCTGTTCGCTGAGTTCGAGTATGTTTGCCATATCTGATTTTGCAAGTTGTTTCAAGTTGCAAAATTACAACTTTTTTTACAGTAGAACAAAAAGGCACACGGATGTAAGTACCGTGTGCCTTGTTGCGTTAGGTTGCTAAACCGAAATTTATTTCACCGCAAACTTTGATGCGTTGCCGTCGACAACGGCTATGCAGACTCCTGCGGGGAGGCCGTTGATCGATTCGCTCTGATAGCAGCCGGTGGCGAAAAGGCAGATACCATCAACGGTGTAGATGCTCACGGCTTTGCCGTCGGCGCCTTCAATCATGATCGAGCCGCTGCCGTTGCTCACGATACTCCGGCCGTTGCCGCTATGTGTCGACTGGATGCCGGAGGGAACGCTGAGCTTTCCTGACACGCTCTTGTCGGCGCGGATGTCGGTGATGGTGAATTCGTTGTCGGTCACCTGCGACGAAACATCGGTTCCGTCGACACTGAGCTCGTTGATCTGGGCGCCCTGAGGCATGTCAAACCGGAGGGTGACTGAGCTGCCGGGAGCCACGGTGATTGTCTCGCCGTTGCTAACGGGCATAAGCAGTGCGCTGTCGGTTTCGTCGCCCTCGCGCGATTCAGTTGCCGGGGTAACCACAATCGAGCAATAGTCGCCCATGCCTTCTATGTCGATAGTCACGCTGTGGCGCCCTTCAAAGAAGTGCTGCCAGAAAGGAGCGGCTTTGTAAACATCAACCGCCTCGGTAGGGCAGAGGAACATGCAGGTGGTGAAGGGGGCAGCTGTGAAATCGCTCTCTGCTTCGGCGCTTTCCATATTGGGCACGGTGGGGGGCAGAAGAGCCGTGTGGCGCACGTAAGCCAGGTTTGGCATGTTGCTGAACAGCTTGTAGTCGGTCTCCTCAACCATCCGGCCAAATGAGAGTGCCCTCAGGTTAGGGTTGGTGTCATAGCCGAAAATGGAGGGGATAACCCTTATCTGGTCATGGAAAGTCAGGGCTTTGATGGGGGCCCCGGAGAACGACCACTCGCCGATTGAGGTCAGATCGTAGGAGAGATTGAAGGCCTCAAGCGACGTGCAGCCTGAGAATGCCCAATCGCCGATGGTTGTCACGCCCTTTGCTCCTATGATAGTCTTAAGGGCCGCGCAGTTGGAAAACGCGTTGTCGGCTATTTCCGTAACACTTTCAGGAATGAGGAGCTTCTCGAGCTTGTCGGAGGGAATGCCGTAAACGGTCGTTACCTTCGGGCCATATTCAACGACTGTGGCGTTGAGAACGTTGTGATAAACGTCGATCTTGTTGGTTCGGTAAACGATCAGCCTGTCAACGTCAGTACTGCCGAATCCCAGCTCCAGAGCCGGGCCTTCGGGAATCACCAGCTCGTTTACGGTTGTGTTCTGGAACGAGGAGTCGAAATATGTAAGGGCCTCAGGGAGGGTTACCGTCGAGTAACTGATGGCGTCGCTGTTGAAGCTGCTGGTTATTTTTGCCAGCGAGGGGAATACCGTCAGGTCAAGCACGAAATCCTCGCGCGCGCCCGACAGATTGAAATATGTGATTTTTTCAAGATCAGTAGCGTTTTCCGAAAACAGGTTGCGGCAAATGGTGTTTGGACCGACGGTTTTCACGCCGGGACCGATGTAAAGGTCGTAGTTCGTTGAGTTTGAAGATGTCCCCTTGAAGAAATTGCGGTATTCAGGGCAATATGCCACATGCACCTCATTCAGGCCGGGAACTTCGATAGTCACGTAGGAATCCGGATTGTCGTCGGAGTAGAGCGGGCGGTTGAGGTAGATAACCGGAATCGGTGTGTCCTCGCGGCCCGGATAATATCCGCCGCGTTCTATCAGAAACTTGTCGTTGTCGGAAGCGGCCTTGGCAAATGTGACACTCCTGAGCCCGGGATTGTATTTCACCACCGACATGCTCGACACCGTCACATCAGGGCCGAAGGTGAAATTGCTCATCCCGGTGTTGGCGAAGGCGAGGTCGTGGATCACAGGGACGTTGACAACAACATCCGACGTGTTGACAAACAGCGAGCTGCAGTCGGCAAAAGCAGAGCTACCGATTGTCTGCACCGACTGAGGCAGCGAAAAGCCGTTGCCCGTCCCCACATTCTTCAGTTTCGAGCAGCCGGAGAAAGCAGAGTTGCCGATTCTCACGATATTCGATCCGAACTTCACCGTCTCCATCTCTGCGCCGTTGAATAAGCCGATCTCAACAACGGGCGCCTGAGCGCCTGTCGTAGGGTCGGTTGCCATATCCGGAATAGTGATGACACTGGGGTACGCCTCACCCAGAGTCCCGAATTTGAGGTTGACACCCAGGCCTCCCTCAACATTGACGTATGTGAGATAGTTTTCGGCTGCCGCGGCCTGAATACCGACGCAGAGCACTAACAGTGACTTAAAAAATTTCATAACTGAGCGATTCTGATGCCTTTTGCTTGATTGATACAATGGTCTGTCCCGTTTTCGCATCCCGGTGCACTGATGACAGTTCCGGGCGGTGTAACGGTCAGAGCCGCAAAGTTATAACAATTTGCCGAAACCCCAAACAAAAATCGCCCCGCCCCCCCCGAATGATTCAAATCAAAGTGGGAGTTGAAAAAACATATAACCGTATGCTCTTCTGGATGCCTAACTTATGGCTTAGGCATCAAGTTAAACATCAAGTTAAGCATCAAGTTAGGCATCAAGTCATTTGGGGAGCGCAACATATCGTTGATTACGGCTGTTAGGTTTTTCTGGGATCGTCATGGTTAATCCGTTGTTCAACAGTGGGTTGATGTGGTTGCGCTTAAACTTTACACGGTCCTTGTATCCCAAATGTCTCATTATTTCCATAAGAGTTTTAGGCTCATTACAAAACTCTATTATACTTTCCTGGACTGTAATGTTGGATTGCTTTGAGTTTCCTGATAGAGAAAAATGCGGGGTAGAGTTTACATTTACTCGAAAAGCGGTGAGCGTTCTTACGTCGAATTCTGCATTAGGGTTACCGTTTTCATTCAACATCTCATGAACCCGTGTAATGCCTCGGTTGAATTTGTTTACATATTTCATTACCTTCATAGCTTCTGCTACAATAGGATTGCGATAATCATTGACCAAGGGGAAATTCACGGGGCGAGCTTCGCCATACAATCCACCGGCATTCATCACTTCAATGTAATCATCAAATTGATACAGACGGATTGGCATATTCGCTTGATAGTCTCTATGCATGCAAGCATTCATCAGGAGCTCGCGGATTGCTCCATCGGGATAGTTCCACACTATTTTTTCCCTAAATAGTGACATCGGGATCGGGCGTTGGGCAATAATTGCGTCTCCAACAAAGGATTCCAACGTAGGCAACAGCTTATAAAGAGGTCCGGAAAACTCACGTTCATTCAGAATTTCGCCACCCTTGTCTTTTCCGGCAAATTTTACAAACTGGACATAATTACCGGGCATAAAAAACTTAGGATTTTTGCCAAAAAGTATAATTCCAGCATATGTGGGACAATCATTCTTGCGATCATACAGATGTAGCGAAGCGAGTTGTTCTTTAATTGTCCGCTTGTCTTTGGAAAGAGTCTCGTCATCAAATGCTTTCGGAAGATAAAAATCAGTTATGTAATCAATGTCTATATCTTCCAATGACGCATTAAGGCACGGAGTAGCATCAAACGTTGCCATGAAAGAGCATCGACGTTCTGCGAGGATCCGTTCTTCGGCTTCTGTTGCAATATCACGTCTTGGCCCAATTCGGATAAAGACACGACCGCGATACCGCACGGGAGGTAAATCAGAGGGTGTTACCTCTGTTACCAGCAGATCTCCTTCCGGAAACGAGAATCGTTCAACCGACATGGTGGGCAACGGGAGTATATTTCCGTCTGAACGTATACCTGTAATTCGTTTGAGTAATGCATCATCTACCCTCATCCCGGCTAATGATCCGTCATCGTTTGCTCCAATAATCAAATATCCTTTTTTACGAGATGCGGGCATATCATTTGCGAATGCGCAAATCGCCTCACAGAACTTGTCCATATTACCTGTGCTGACTGTCCGTTCAACACGATATGATTCAGTGGAGTGCAGCAAGTCTAACAGATTTTCTTCAGCTATCATTACGATAAGTAGGGATTAAAAATCCAAATGTACTAAATAATCTATAAATAGAATAATCAACTGTGGTATTAAAATAGATAGTGGGCAGAGGATGAATGGGAATGATTTGGCGGCTGAAAATTTCTGCTATTTCGGAGAAGTGGCTAACTTTGCACTCTGTAATCTAATCTGCATGTCAGCGATGTACACCTCCGTAACTTCGAATATCCGCGCCATCGGCGTCAGTGATCACGATATCGATCTCTTCGAGAGCCAGTATCCCGTGCCTCACGGCATCACCTACAATTCCTATCTCGTTGCCGGCCCCGAGGCAGTGGCCGTGATTGACGGCGTCGATTCAGCTTTCACATCGGAGTGGCTTGAGAATCTCGCTGAAGCGCTCGAAGGAAGGCAGCCCGACTATCTCATTGTGCTCCATCTCGAGCCCGACCATTCAGGATCGGTTGCCGACGCGATGGATCTCTATCCGGCCTTGAAACTTGTGACATCGGCCAAGGCCGCAGGCATGCTCCCGCAGTTCTGCTCTGAAGCCGGAGCCTGGGAAAGCGCAGGGCGCATAATGGCTGTCGGTCAGGATTCACAGCTGTGTCTCGGCGGCGATGTGAAGCTCACATTTGTAACAGCCCCGATGGTTCATTGGCCTGAGGTGATGGTGGCGTTCGAGCACTCAACCGCCACACTCTTCTCAGCCGACGCTTTCGGAACATTCGGCACTCCCGGCCATTTCGATCCCTGGGAGGATGAGGCGGCACGCTATTATTTCAACATCTGTGGCAAGTTTGGAGCGCAGGTGACGGCGCTGATCAAGAAACTCGATCCGTTCGGAACCCCCTCACGCGTGTGCTCGCTTCACGGCCCTGTGCTCGAGGGCGACCGGCTCTCACGGGCCATGCAGCTCTATTCGCTCTGGAGCAGCTACACGCCTGATCTGAAGGGCGTCTTCATCCCTTATGCATCAATCTACGGCAACACCGCTTCGGTGGCTGCCCGCCTTGCAATGATGCTTGAGGAGAAAGGGCTGCATGTTACATTGATGGATCTTGCACGTTGTCACATCAGCGAAGCTCTGACAATGGCATTCCGTCACGGTGTGATTTGCCTTGCCGCGTCGTCCTACGACTCCGATGTCTTCCCGCCGATGTCCGATCTGCTCCATCACCTGCAGCTCAAGGGGTTCAGAAACCGGACTATCGGCCTGATCCAGAACGGTTCGTGGGCTCCCACGGCCTGTCGGGCCATGCACAAGATTCTCGACACCATGAACGGCATCACCATTCTTGAGCCGGAGCTGACGGTGCGCACCCGCTTCAACGAGGCGACAGATGCCGCAGCGCTCGGCGCTCTTGCCGACGCTCTGGCTCAGTCGGTCTGAAACCCGTTTCGGTCCTTGATTCAATCCTTGCCGCGGGCAATCTCGCAGGCAAGCGCAACCGCGCGCGGCAACGCTTCGGCAACCTCAGCGCTCAAGTCTGTACCCAGGCCGGTGTAGCGCGTCACTGAACAGACTATCAGCTCCACATCAGGGCAGTAGCCCGTCAGGGTCAAAGCCTCCAGGGTGTCTTTCAGCCCGATTTCATGTGCCGTGATCAGCGGCGGAAACTCGCCGAAGCCGGGTTTCAGCCTGCGGATTGTGCCGGGTGGATTGTTGTCGAGCGCGGCGTCGATCACAATCACACGCCGGTAGTTGCGCAGGTTTCCCATCAGGTGCAGCCCTGCGGTGCCCCCGTCGAGAAGGTCAACCCCCTCGGGAAGATCCTCCATTTCGCTCAGCAGCCTGACGGCATGGACACCGAACCCCTCGTCCTGCAGCACATAGTTGCCTATGCCGAGAATGAGGGTGCCGGTCGGCTCAATGGTTTCCTTCCTCAATTCCATCAAGGTCGCTGAAGAGGATTTCGTCAGTGTCGGCCGACATGCTGTCGAGATCGTTACAAACGTTGCGGCGCAGTTTCTTCTGATAGATTTTCATCACGTCGGTGCGGATGAATTTCCATCCGCCGATCATCGACGAAGCGATGCCGTTGCGCTCGATGTAGTCGTGATAAAACACCAGATAGATGTGGATAATGCAGAACACCACGAAGGCCCACATCAGGAAATGATGGATTTCGCGCACCACAAAAAATCCGTTCAGATGCTCAAGGCCCCACGTGGTCAGCGGTTCCATCACATTGTTTGTGGTGACAAACATCATCATGAATCCTGTGGCGGTCTGCACCAGCGACAGCAGGAACAGCCCGAAATAGGTTGTGGCTGCCAGCGAGTTGTGGCCGATGTCGTAGACCGGCTTGTCGGTCAGCAGCAGGATGTCGACCCGCAGGGTCTCGAAGATGCTGCGCCATTGCACACGTGTGAGCGGGATAAAATTGTTCCACCGTGCAAAATGGTTGCCCGCAAAAGCCCAGTAGACCCTGAACGCGATGTTGACTATAAACACCATGCCCGTTATGAGGTGAGTCAGCCTGACATAGCCGAACCAATAGTTGTGGATAGCTTCGGTGGAGGTCTGGATGGCGGGGGGATTGCCGATAAGATAGCCGGTGATACACAGGATCACGATGGCTGTGGCATTGATCCAGTGGAAGAATCGCACCGGAAGCTGCCACACATAGACTTCGCGCAGATTGCGGCGGCGTATTTTCATTGGTTCTCGATATTGATTCGGTGGATTATGCTTCCTTTCTCGTCATAGAGATGGACCGCGCAGGCCATGCAGGGGTCGAATGAGTGGAGCGTGCGGATGATGGCAAGGGTCATCTCAGCATTGTTCTGCTCTATTCCGGCCACGGGAGTGCCTACAAGGCTCTCCTCGAACGACGACCGCTGACCCATGGGATCGCGCGGCGAGCCGTTCCACGTTGTCGGCACAACCATCTGATAGTTCACGATCTTCTTGTTGTGGATGTGGCAGTAGTGGGCGTTGGCGCCGCGCGGAGCCTCGTTGAGCGAGTAGCCCTTGCAGTCGGCGGGCCACGATTCAGGCTCCCACTTGGCGTTGTTGAACATCCGTTCGTCGCCGGCCTTGATGTTGGAGATCAGGGTGTCGTAGCATGTCTGCATGAACGATGCCGCACGCACGGCGTCGACGGCGCGGGCAATCATGCGGCCGGGGGTTGAGAACCATGAGTCGAAAGTCAGGCCGCAGTCCTTCCCGGCAAACTGGTTGGCCATCGACTGCCAGCGCGAAAGCGAAGCGTCGGCGAGTTCCACAAGGCCGGCATCGCCGGCGGCATAGTTTACAGCCAGTCGGGCGAGAGGGCCAACCTCCATCGGCATTCCCTTGTAGCGAGGGGTCTTGATCCAGCTGTAGGGCTGGTCGGGTCCGAGCCATTCGTAGGCCTCGGTGGGGCCGGTGTAGTCGAGAACGGTTTCGCCCACTGAGGGGTGCAGACCGCGGTCCTTGCCTACGGAGTACTGATACCAGGCGTTGTTCACAAATTCCTGCAGACCGTCGAGTGCCGTCGGATCAAAATCCTCCACTTTGCCCAAGTTGCGGTCAATCACGATACCGCGTTTCGACAGATAGCTGTCGGTCTCGTTCATCTGTCCCATAGGATAGTCGCCATAGGAGAGATAGTTGCGCAGGCCGCCTCCTATCTGTGCCCACTCGGGGTAGAACGACATGATGGCGATGGCATCGGGCAGATAAACGCGGTTTACAAACTCGTTGATCTCCTGAATTTTCTGTTGAACGAAGCTCAGGCGGTCCATGTTGATGGCGTTAGGATCCTGCATGTTGACGGCGCAGGCCATACCTCCCACAAGGTAGTTGGGGTGGGGATTCTTGCCGCCGAAAATTGTCTGGATCTTACACATCTCCCTCTGGAAATCGAGAGCCTGCAGATAGTGGGCGAGCCCCACGAGGTTCACTGCCGGCGGAAGCTTATAGAGCTTCGAGCCCCAACACCAGCGGTTGGTGGAGAACAGGTTGTTCTCGGGATTGGCCTCGAGGAAGCTCTTCACCTTTCGCTGCACATCGGCAAAATAGCCCGGCGAGTTCTCGCCCCAGGGAGTGTAGGCCTCGCTCAGCGGCGAAATCTGGCGCGCTATGGCGCTCGCCTCGACGGGATCGGCCTTGAGGGCGCTGACAATGTCAACCCAGTCGAGCGCCGAGAGCTGATAGAAGTGAACAAGATGGTCGCGCGTGTTGAGGGTGCCGAGCATGATGTTTCGAACCATCTGCGCATTCAGGGGAATGTCGATGCCCAGCGCATTTTCAACCGCACGCACCGACGAAAGCCCGTGCATTGACGTGCACACGCCACACACGCGCATCACGAAGGCCCACACATCGCGCGGATCGCGGTCCTTGACAATGATCTCGATGCCGCGAACCATGGTGCCGGTGCTGATGGCATCGGTGATTTTGCCGTCGCGTGCCACGGCTTCCATTCTCAGGTGGCCCTCGATGCGGGTCACCGGGTCAACCACTACTTTATATTCCATCTACTTCGTCGCTTTTAACGGGATATTCCGTGTTGTTGTCAATCAGTTTGCGTTTCTGGATGTTGGTGACGATGGCGTGGACCGACACACCGGCGAGGGCCGCTACAGCGGCTGCCGCGCCAATCTGGTCGGCCGTGGCCTCGATACCGATGCCGGGCACCGATGGCAGGTGTTCGTAGAACGGTTCCTGGTCAAAATAGCCCGGCTCGGCACACCCTATGCACGGGTGGCCGCTCTGTATGGGATAGGATATACAGTCGTTCCACTTGATGATGCCGCACGAGTTGAATGTGTTCGGCCCCTTGCAGCCCATGTAGTAGAGACAGTAGCCCTTCTTGGCATTCTCGTCGTCGAAGCTCTGAACGAACATGCCGGCGTCGTAGAAGGCGCGGCGGTAGCATGTGTCGTGAATGCGGCGGGCATAGAACATCTTCGGTCTGCCCATGCCGTCGAGTTCGGGCAGACGGCCGAATGTGATGTAATAAACGAGCACTCCGGCCATCACGTCGGCGATCGGCGGACAACCCTGCACGTTGATCACCGGCTTGCCGCTGATGAGCTTGTGGACGGGGCGCGCCTTGGTGGGGTTGGGGTGAGCTCCCTGAATGCACCCCGAGCAGGCGCAGTTGCCCCAGGCAATGATCGCCGCGGCGCCTTCGGCCTCCTCCTTGAAAATCTCGAGAGCCGAGCGGCCGCCGAGGGTGCAGTAGCCGAACGATCCGGTGGGAATCGAGCCCTCGACACAGAGAATGTATTTTCCGTAATGTTTCTTGATTGATGCCTCTTTGGTCTCCTCGGCCACGCGGCCGGCAGCTGCCATCAGAAGGTCATCGTAGTCGAGCGAGAGCAGTTCGAGCAGAATTTTACCCACAAGCGGGTGCGACGCGCGGATAAACGACTCGCTGCAACAGGTACACTCCTGGAAGTGTTCCCATATCACGTGGACACGCTCTTTTGTTTCAAGAGCATCGACAATCTGTGCCACTCCCGTCTTGTGGAGCCCCATCATGGCGCCCATAATGCCGCAGAATTTCAGAAACTGGCGGCGGGTGTAGCCTTTGGCCTTGAGTTCTTCGTAGAATGTCATTGATGAATCTATAGAGTGAGGAGGTATTAGAAAATTCTTTAGTATCAGCAAATGCGCGGCAGTTGCTCGCCGCTGAGCATGTCGAGACGGCGCCGGTTGCCAAGCGGCATCCTGAGCCACACGCCGGCGCGGCCGGCTTTGACGCGGCCAATAATGGCGGCACGCTCTCCGTGGGCGCTGCGGCACACTGCTGCCAGAGCCTTGTCGGCATCGCGGCTGTCGACGGCTATGAGCATCACACCCTCGTTGGCAACATACAGCGGATCGAGCCCGAGCAGTTCGCAGGCGGCTGCCACCGGTGCGTCGACGGGCACTGCGCTTTCGTCGATCTCGATCTCAACCCCTGAGGCTTCGGCGAGCTCGTTGAGGGTGGAGGAGAGGCCGCCGCGGGTGGCGTCGCGGATCACTCGCGGCACCGCCACATCGAGCACATTGTGAACCAGATCGCCTAACGATGCGGTGTCGCTTTTGATTTCTGACGTGAATTCCAGCCCTTCGCGCTTCGACATCACCGCCATGCCGTGGCAGCCCACTGCGCCCGTGCAGATAATCACATCGCCCTCGGTAAGCGATCCGGGATCGATGTCGAGTCCGTGGGCCACATAGCCAATGCCGGAGGTGTTGATATACACACCTTCGCAGCGACCGCGCTCCACAACCTTGGTGTCGCCGGTCACGATCTCAACCTCGGCTTCAACAGCCGCGCGGGCCATAGTGTCGACAATCTGGCGCAGATCGCTCATGGGGAAACCCTCTTCAATGACGAATCCGCACGACAGAAACCGCGGTGTGGCTCCGGCACAGAGCAGGTCGTTGACGGTGCCGTTGATAGCCAGATCGCCGATGTTGCCGCCGGGGAAAAACACGGGGCTCACAACAAATGTGTCGGTGGTGAAGGCAAGCCTGTGCCCGGGATCGGGAAGAATGGCCGCATCATGACGCCGGTTGAGAAAGTGGTTGGAAAAAGCCGGAGCAAAAACTTTCTCAATCAGGTTGGCGGTCATGCGCCCACCGCCTCCGTGGGCCATCTCCACACGGTCGGTCAGTCGGTCGGGTAGCGGACAGGTTTGTGCCATGGTTCCAAAATTATGAAAACTTTTTTAATCCGCAAGCACTCAGGCACGATTTTATAAAATATATTGGAGTCAGGAGTGATATTTGTAATGAGCTGAGCACACTCCTTCGTCTGACACCATCGGGGCTCCGACGGGATGGTCGGGCGTGCATGTGCGTCCGAAGTGCTCGCATTGGGCAGGGGTGCACAGGCCTTTCATGATCAGATGGGCCTTGCAGCCGCTGTTATCTCCGGCGGTGTCGGCCGGAGCGTCGATATTAAAACGGAGCCGTGTGTCGAGCTGCCGGTAGGCGGGGCGCAGACGCATGCTGCTGCCGGCGATCAGCCCAATGCCTCGCCAGTGTCCGTCGGCGCTCTCCATCACACTGTCAACGATCTGCTGGGCTTTCACGGCGCCCGCCCGGTCAACAACCCGGCCATAGGCGTTGCTCACTCCCTTCTCGCCGCTTTCGAGCATCTCCACGGCGCGCAGAATTCCCAGAAGCATGTCGACAGGCTCGAAACCTGTGATCACAACCGGCATATCGAGCTCATGCGAGAGTGCTTCATAGGGCTCGGTTCCGCTGATGGCGCACACATGCCCTGCCGCAAGCAGAGCGTCGATCCGGCATTCGGGGTCGGCTTTGAGCGCTTTAACGGCGGCAGGAACGGTGAACAGCGATGTCAGCAGGCTGAAATTGGTGATGCCGTTGGCCAGAGCCTGGCGTGCAAGAAGGGCATAGACGGGTGTGGTGGTTTCGAAGCCTATTGCAAGAAACACAACCTCTTTGTCAGGGTTGTTGCGGGCTATTTCAAGCGATCCCAGTGGGGAATAGAGGAGCCTTACGTCAGCCCCCGCGGCCCGGGCTCTGAGCAGGGAGCCCTCGTTTCCGGGCACTCGCAGCATATCGCCGAACGAACACAGGATAACGTCGGGGCGCGACGCAAGCCTCACGGCGGCATCGATCGTTTCGGCCGGAGTGACACACACCGGGCAGCCGGGCCCGTGGATCATTTCAATTTCGGGGGGGAGGAGTTCTTCAAGCCTGTAGCGTGAGAGAGTGTGCGTCTGCCCGCCGCACACCTCCATTATTTTCCAGCGGCGGGTGGTTGCGGCTGAAATGCGGTCGAGAAGCGCCCGCATTGTCGGGCCGTCGCGCCAGGGGGTGGGATCGCATGGATTCATACTCCTGCGCGCTCAATTTTTTCGCGATGTTCGGTCATTGCCTCAAGGTCGGCCAGAGTGGCGAGGGCTTCTGCCTCGTTCATAACCGAGATGGCCACACCGGCATGCGCCACAATGTAGTCACCCGGTTTGGCATCAACAGTGTCGATGCAAATTTTTCGGCTGACTCCCGCGAAATCAACGAGGGCCATGCGGAATAATCCGTTGTCGGTAATGTTGATGATTTTTCCGGGCACTGCAAGACACATAGGCTTCAATATTGGTTTGTCATGTTACAACGACCGTAGCACCCTAAAAGTTTTTGCCGGCTGAATTTTTAACATTTCAATTGCGCAGCCGCAGCTTGAAATTGGAATTGCGGTTGGGTGTGCGGAGATTGTTGACGGCATAGCGCAGCGCCTCTTTCTCGCCAACGAGAACGCAAAGATCAGTGGCACGGCTCACAGCGGTGTAGAGCAGATTGCGGTAGAGCATCGGTTTATGGGTAAGCGTCAGGGGCAACACCATCTGTTTTGTCTCGCTTCCCTGAAGCTTATGGACTGTGGTGGCATAAGCCAGTGTGAGTTCCTTGAGCTCACTGCGGGAGTAGGTTGACCGCCGGCCGTCGCTGAACGTAACCTCAAGCTGTTCCCCTTCAGGATTGACGGCGGTGATAAGCCCGGTCTCGCCGTTATAGGCACCGCGCGCTGCCGAGTTTGATGTCTGCATCACGGGATCACCGAGACGGAAGGTTGTTGTGCCGCGCTGCAGTGAGGGCCCCTCGGGATTGAGCCGCTCCTGAAGGTCGGTGTTGAGCTTGCGGGCACCGAGCGGCCCTATCTGCTGTGGTGTGACAACGAGTATGCTGCGCGGGTCGATACCCTTTGCGCGGGGAAGTTCTGAGGCTACAAGATCAAGCACCTTATTGTGGATTGCGCGGGTGCCTTTCTCTTCAATAAACATGAAATCGCGCGCGCAATCAGATTGCGGCATCTGTCCGTTGCGGATTGAGCGCGCTGCGGCCGCTATGAGGCTGGTGTCGCTCTGACGGTAGTTGTCGACGAGCCTCACGACTGGGATTCGGCCTGAGTCGATCATGTCGCGCAACACGTTGCCGGCCCCGATTGCCGGAAGCTGATCAATGTCGCCGGTCACAATCAGCTGAGTGCCTGGCCGCAGGGCGTCGAGCAGATGGTTGAGGAGCACCTGCTCAAGCATCGACCCCTCATCGATAATCAGTGTGTCGGCGTCAATCGTCCGGCGGTGGTAGCCCTCGCCCTGGCGGTAACCGAGCAGGCGGTGGATTGTTGTGGCATCGTGACCGGTCAGGGCGCTCATCCGTTTTGCGGCTCTACCGGTCGGAGCTGCGAGCACAACCCGTTTGCCCTGATTTTGGAGCGTCTCGATAACGCCGCAGAGCAGGGTTGTTTTGCCGGTGCCGGGACCGCCGGTAAGCACGCTCACGGGCGAGTTGACAATCTGCTCCAATCCCTTGCGTTGGGCCTCGCTGTAACGGTGACCGGCGAGGCTCATCTGAGGTATCTCGGCCGAACTGACCTGAGCGGGAACGGTTTCGGCAAGAGCTGTGATCTTGGCGGCTCCGTTTTTCTCTGCCTGATAGTAGACGGGCAGATAAAGACCGCCCCGGCTCTCTATCAGCCGCCCCGATTCAACAGCTGGCGCCACTGCTGCCTTGATCTTTTCAGCATCGACTTCGGCCATCGCGGCGGCGCGGGCTGAGGCTTCGTCAGGGGTGGCGAACAGATGTCCCTCCTCGGCAAAATGTTTGACGGCGCCCACAAGTGCTCCTTGCAGGCGCCGCGTGTCGTCGGTGGCGATGCCTAAGGCACGCCCGATTTTGTCGGCTGTGAAAAATCCGAGCTGCCACACGTCTTCAACCATCGAATAGGGGTCGGTTTCGATAACTTTTTCGGTGCGGCTGCGGTATTTATGGACAATGCGGTCAATGAACATGTCGCTCAATCCGCATGAATAAAGGAAAATCAGCAACTCAAGCGGTTCCTTGAGGCTTCTGATGCTCCGGGCTGCTTCGCTGACGGTCGACGCTCCGAGCCCCTTGACCCTGACCGCCTGCGAGGGATCATCGAGAATCACACGTGGCGCCTCGGTGCCAAACTCCTCCACAAGCCTCCGCGCATAGGCGGGCCCGATTCCTGCAACGCGGCTTCCCGCAAGGAATGCCTCTGTGCCTTTGGCTGTTACCGGTGGCTTAACGTTATCCTTTTCCATAAAAGGGTAACGCCGTCAGTCGGCGGCAGGTTCACTTCATGCGCTCGGTCATCGCCATCAAAAGGTCATTGCGCCGGTTGCGGAATGAGTGAAAGGTGTCGAAAATGTCGCGCAGGCCCTGTACGGAGTTTTCGGTCTGGGCATTGTAGAGCGCGGCGGTGGAAGTTCCCGTGGGGGTCATACCCTGCAGGGCCGAACTCACTCCGCTCACCTGTTCCATCATCTGCAGTTCGGCGCTGAGAAGGTTGGAAAGCCCCGAATTGATGCCGGCGGTGTTGATAACCGCGGGTGCCACACCTGCCGAGCTCTTATAGGGAATCACGGCTCCTGGGCGTCCCCATGCCCGGGCATAGTCGGCAAGTTTCCAGTCATCTCCCCCAATCACGGCTTCGCTCGGCATAAGCAGCAGTTCCTTTGCCGAGACCGCCATCAGACGGTCAACGATGGTCAGGGTGCGGTTAACCTGAATCTGCCTGTCGATGATGTCTTCGATAAACGGATGCACCTCGCCGTCGATCAGCGGATAGAGTTTCACCACAAACGGGTGTATGTCGGCCTCGCAACGGTCTAAAAGAGTGCCGTCGGGGGCATACCATCCACCCTGCCACACGGTGGTGACCCTTCGGCGTACCCCTTCACCTTCCCCGTGGTTAACTTGCGCGGGCCCCTCGACAGTGTTGACAAAGTGGCGCGTCCACACTTCAATCACCCTGCACCGGCTGCTCTCGGCCGGGTTGGCGAACTCCCACTCGTCGCCCGTGCCGAGCGGACAGATTGTGAAAGTAGCCGAGGCACGGTCCCGGTAAGCGGCTCTCAGCCTGGCCTCATGGCGGTCATCTCCCTTGCCAAACCTCATGAGGATCTCGGCCATCGAAAGATCGTGAAGCATCCCGATAACCTCGATGTCGTGGCCGCGCGGGTCCTTGAAATTGTTGACAAAAAATCGCGCCGGGCTCACAATGTCGACCCAGGGCCCCGGGCCCTCGGGCCTTTCGCCGGGGTCGATACGCTGCACCGCACACCCCGATATCAGGAACTCCTCCAGACTCCGCGCATCGAGCTCGTCGAGCTGATTGCGGGCCGCGATGCTTTTCAGCGGTTCCCTCAACCCGGGCTCCTGGGCCGCCACACCCCTGAAGCGACCCACCACACTCTTGATTATCTGTCTGAGCAGATTGTTGGTCACCGGTTCGCAGTGGTTGCGGCGTGCCCTCTGCCGCAGAGTCATCGTAACGCCGTTGTGCTTCACGAGGTCGTCCCACTGGCGCCCGTAGGCAAACCGCTTCATTCTGTCACGTGTGGCCCTGAAGCCCGAGCATGCGCCCCACGCGCTCCGTGCCCGTTCAAACTGTTGTTGATTGTCGATAGGTTCAGTCATAGCTGTGTAAATGATTTTTTGTGATTCCCTGTTTAATCCAACTCGCCGAAGCCGTCGCCGTCGGGAAAGAGCGACTCATCGAAAATGTAGCTCTCAGGTCCGGGATCGCTGACCACCAGCAGCCGAGTCACGCTCCCTCCGGGATATGCCCTCACTCTCCCTTGAGGCAGTAACACGGCCACAGGGTGGGCTGTGCCGCCGCGCGTCATCATGTTCTCCTGTCGCAGTGCCGTGACTGTTCCCGGCAGTGTCAGCTCGGCCTCGCGTGTGCTTCCCGAGAGCCTGAGTTCAACAATGCGCCGCGCATCTTCCGGAAGCGGGAATTCAATACCTCCTCCGTTCAGACTCACGGCTGAAACCTCGCTCGCCGCCTCCCGGGTGTTGATAAGCGATGCCGGTGCCGTGTCGAGCTGTCTGACATACCATCGTCTCATCTGGGCCTCCATCATCAGCTCCACGTCGGTCCCGTCGACCCGTGTGATCTGAGCGTCGGTCCTCATTGGCCCCAGCCCCCGCATAGCCATCCATCGCTCAAGCATCTGCGCTTTCGTGAGTGTCAGCATCATCGCAGGCCCCCTTTCTTTGTCAGGAATTCAATCAGGCGTTCCAGCAGTTGCGCACCGCGGCTCAGGTCGCCCTTCTCCTCCACCCGCTCGCAGATGCTCTTTGCCTCGATCAGAGCCATGCCCAGCGAGCCCAGAGTTGTCATCACCGGCAGCAGCGGCAGCGTCAGTCCGCCGGTGCAACGCAGGCATATCACCGCCGCAATCAGCACAGCGTCGACCATCGACAGGCCACCGAGCGCCGTCAGGTAGCGTCCGAGTTTGTCAAACGTGCGTCGGTAGCCCGACGATGTCCGTGCAATCCCCGCGCGGCGTGCCTTCGCCACACCGCTCACAAAATCAGCCGTCACGGCAGCCACAACGACGCCATACTCCACCGCAAGCGCAATCAGCACAAGCCGCCCGTGGACAGGCATACCCATAATTACATCTTCTATCATCATCACGAAATCAAAATGTTAACGCCGCGAAATTATTTCCCCCTTCCGCCCTCCGGCCGCCATCGTGCCCCACTTCATCAGCCGATTTGCAATATTTAACACACCATACTGCCTCACCGATTGTTTATTGACTACTTTTGCGAAACTTTTTTAGCGACAACAAAATTCTAAAATTCAAAGATATGTACTGGACACTCGAACTCGCGTCAAAACTCGAAGACGCACCCTGGCCCGCAACAAAAGACGAGCTTATCGACTACGCAATGCGATCCGGAGCTCCCCTCGAAGTTATCGAAAACCTCCAGGAGATCGAAGACGAAGGCGACACCTACGAATGCATCGAAGACATCTGGCCCGACTACCCCTCCAAAGAAGACTTCTTCTTCAACGAAGAAGAATACTAATTTAGATTCGAATATTTAGATCATAGAAACATAGGAGCCGGTAATTGCAAACATTGCAATTACCGGCTCCTATGTTGTATCCTTGTCTGCCACTGTTACATTAGATCGCTGCATAGGGTTAGCACAATCTTTACTGCACGTTCACTCGTCGTTATCATCTGGTTCTGAGGCCTTGTAGAAGTCAGCATCAAATTCAATTTTGCAACGGAAAAGGGTGGCACACAGATTCTGCAGGTCGGTCACCGTCGGGTAGGTCTGATAAACCAACCGTTGCAGGGCGCGCCACGATTTTGCACCGAGCTTACCTAACACTCGGTGATAATTATAGATATTAAGCTTAGAGGTAGTCCCGCCTTCAGTACCTCTTATAGTGATGCAGCGGCCTCTATAATCTGAGTCGAGTTCCATGGAATAAGGTGTGCCGTCACCGCAAGGGCATTCTTCCAACAGAAATAGATTCTGATCAGAGGCTTTTTCAAAGGCTTCGGCCTGTCGCTGCATGTAACTCTGCCATAAACGCTCCAATTCCTCGGCCTGACCCTGGGTTAATACAACTCCGGAGTGCCCGCCATCCCAATCAAAATCAGGGATTGACTGTGTCAGTTCCGTCGATGTCAGGATTGGAAAGGCATCAGGGTTGATCATGGTTTCGAAGTTGAAGTCGCAATACTTTGTGGGACGGTTGCGCCACGACCAGTCCTCGCCGGAATAAGGCTCTGAAGTGATGGTGCCCCGCGCCACAATCCCTGTTTGCCCGTAGCCAACCTTGAGCAGGTAACATGTATCGCCTTTATGGACTTTATCGGCCTCCCAGACTGACCAATTCATATCGGCATTACCATTGTTTGCTAAAGCGCATTTTTCAAGGTCATTAAGGAACCGGGCCATTGTGTAGGAGGAGAAGCCCGGATTCCATTTCAAAATCACTATACTCATATTTATCAAATTTTGCCGAAGATAATAAAAAACTGATTAACCCGGTGAAAGATAGCGCTCAAATAGTGAGAAAACATGAAAGGGCAGGGAGCCGGGAATGTCTGTTTTGCCAAACCTTATTCCGAACTCGCGTTTGGAAACAATTTCTTATTATTACACTGCAATGTGTTGATTAAAAATTGTTTAGTTGATAGTGTAAAAACAAGCAAAAAAAAAATGCCTGTTTTTACAGTTCAATATGTTTGTGGTTGAAGAGGTAGTCTACAATCCATAAAGAATAAAGAGCTGACGGAACAAATAAAATGTCCTCACCAGCATCAAGATGATATTTCCCAGTTTCTGTTTTAGTAGTTACGATTATTTTTCTTAGACCTGGATTTGCATTGACGAATTTAAGTAAAGATTTTAGCTCAGTAGGATTCTTGGCATATCTGTCCGTCCATTTTACTTCTGCAACGGAATATGCTTTCTGCGTGGCGGGACTAACCCAGACCAGGTCAACCTCTCCTTTTTCTCGTCCTTTTGTCCAGTTTGCATAATAAAAATCCGATTTTCCGCCTTGGATCCATTGAGAAAATATAACCGTTTCTACCATACTTCCCAGCATGTCATCGTTTTGTCCAACAGGTGAAAACAATGCACAGCGTAAAGATGGATTTGTTAGATATATTTTGAAGGACATGACTTTCTTGAGTCGCTTGGCATTCTGGTCAATCTTGTTTACAACTTTAATCAAGAAAGCCGCTTCTAAATATTCTAAATACTTACGGATAATATCTTTTCTAATACCAGATTCTGAGGAAAGGGTTTCATATGAAAATTCGTTTCCAGAACGAAAGGCGATGTGTACGAAAAGACGATTTAATTCCTGTATATCAGAAATACCATACAAACTAGGTAAGTCTCGTAATAGAACCTTGTCTATAATATCGTTTTTAATATATTGTCCTGGATTTTGTCTTATTTTTTCTGAGAATACTACCTCGGGATAACCACCATAATTTATATAATCAATAAATAAATTATTAAGGGCATCAATGTCTATAGTGCTTATCGGGGTGACACTTCCTTTTGTTTGGACGATCAAAGATTCTCTTTTGTTGAAATTAAGATATTCTTTAAAGGTTAAAGGCGGCAACATAAAATCTGTAAACCTTCCGGCGCCGCTTTCATTACTTTTCATTTTTAATGCAGCAGCCGCAGAGCCTGAGCCAACAAATTTATCTCCCTTGTAGGTATCGACAAGTGATTTTAAATGAACTTCCCAATCTTTGAGATATTGAATTTCATCAAAAAAAATATAAAACCCATCTTGTTCATCTTCTCGTTTTAGTGCCCTTCTTGCATAAAGAAAAAGATTTTCCAAGGAAAGATTATTATAGATGGGCGTATCAATGGAGATGTATATGATCTGCTTGCCAGGTATGCCACTTTTCAACAGCTTTTCTATACTATGGAATATCATAACGGTTTTTCCGACACGTCTGGGTCCCATCAGAATCACAGCACGTCGCATTTGCATATCGATAATTTCATTATAAAAATCATCCAGATATGCTCGGTGAGGCATACAGGAATAATATTCAGGAATGCTGTCTGATGTCCACCATGGATTATCAGACACCATTCGTTTCATAATTTGCTCCTCAAGCAGTTGTGTTATAGTTGACATATTACGTTTTTTCAATTGCAAATATACGGAAAAAATATCTTGAATAAGCAGTCTTTGTAAAAGTAAGATAAAATATTTTGCTTGATTTTGCGATATCTGTGTTGTAAATTAGTTTGTGGGGCTTTAGTAGAGGAGAACAGAGGATTGATTTGGTGGATTGAAAAATTGTTTGCATCTTTGCCGACGAAATCAACCGTGCCGTTCATGAATGATCATTCCATAGAGATGGCGATGATAGGACGGACGGGATTTCAATATTTTTTGAGAAGGCGTATACTCGACGCTTTGTCCGCGACATCTTGAAATCTGGCAGTTTCAATCTATCGGTCCAACGGCAGAGCAACAGTAGATGCTCCCGGGTAGGCTATACCTGTCTGCTCCATATCCGCACAATCTTCGGATCATGCGGATTTGGTGCATGCAAATCTGCTTATCGGCGTGGGTTCTGCTGTTGTCCGTTCTGACTGATAGGGCACATGCCAGAGCCTCAAGATGTGGGACGAACAACGATGACAGTTTCCCACGTCTTTTTTTGTACTGTTCACGTAACCCGTATCTTTTTCTTCAAGGGGAGACTGAAGAATGTGTAAGCGTCTGAAATTCAGACTTCAGATTCTCTCTTATGAAGCCACTATTGTTTCTATTGCTGGCGTCGGTGGCCGTATCGGCTACCGCACGCAATGTTGACTACTCCGTTGTTCAGGTCCCGCAGGAAAAAGGCTCGCAGTTCATCAAGGTTACAAACGATAACGATTATGTCTGCATGCCGTTGGTAACCCGTAACCGCAACGGGGTCAACTGGTTTACCAACAGGGTGATCGATGTGTCGCCCGACGGTCAGGACATTGCCTATATTTCTGATCGCAACAACGGCACCAACATTTTCATCAAAAGCCTGATCAAGCAGGGCGGATCGGTGCAGCGCACAAACCGCGGCTCAGTGACCGACTTTTCCTACTCCCCCGACGGCAAACGAATCTGTTTTGCCGAAAGCAAGGGAAAAACAAATCAGATCTACATCACCGGTTCGACGGGCAATTTTATCTGTCGTCAGGTGACGTCGGGCGACCTTGATTATTCCCCCATCTTTCTTGGCAAAAAGGATAAGCTGATCTTCGCCCGCCAGGAGGCGAACGGAATCAGTATCTGGGAATATGACCTGTCGAAGAATCAGCTCTCGAGCTATTCCACAGGAATGAATCCCGAGTCGACATCTGACGGCAAAGTCATTTATGTTGCAAGGCCCAACAACGGGCTCGGCGAGATCTGGAAGATTGACCTCACCACGGGCATCGAGGAGTGCATTCTGTCGCATCCGCAGATGTCGTTTTATTCACCCGCATTGTCGCCCGATGGCCGTTCTCTGGCCGTTGTAGGCGGATCAAAGATCGAAGATGGCGACATAACATATTGGAACACTGATATCTACACAGTAAGCACCAATGGAGCAAATCTTCGTCAGGTGACCTATCACGCTGCTGATGATCTGAGCCCTACATGGAGCACCGACGGAAACTATATCTATTTCATTTCCCAGAGAGGAAGCGCCGACGGACGCGCCAATATCTGGAGGCTCACCTACGAAAAATAAGAATGCGACCCGATAAACTTTATCTAAACTAATCATCACTAATCATTTATCTAACCTTAATCATTATGAAAATGAAATTATTTATGGCCGTAGCTCTGCTCGGATGTGCACTGAGCGCGTCGGCACAGTTCACAGGTTCCGGTTCGAGAACCGGCAATTCAGCAAGAGCCCGAGTGGCCGACACCGATCCCTACGATCGTTTTTCGTTGTCATACGACAACACCCACCTCGGAGCAAACGATAAACTCGAGGGTTATTTCAATGGTGAAGACGCCATGAACCTGAACGGTTTCGGCCTCGAGTATATCCACGGCTTCAGCGTAAGCAAAACTCTCCCGATGTTTATCGAAACTGGTATCAAGTTTCAGATTGGCTTCGGATCGGTATCGAATGATGATTATTCAGTGTCAGGATATTATGGAGATATTGAACTGATCCAGAAGGGACAGCAGATGTCGTTCAGTGTGCCGGTTAACTTCACTTACCGTTTCCCTCTTGGAGATCAGATGAATATCGCACCTTACTTCGGACTCAATTTCAAGATCCATGCGCTCGGTCGTATGAAGGAAGTTGCGAAGTTTGAAGATGATGATCTTCAGGACCAATGGGACGATGAATATGCTGACGAGATTAAATGGTATAGCGTATTCGACAAGAAGGATATGGGCGACAAGGACGCCACCTGGAACCGTTTCCAGATGGGTTGGCACATTGGCGCCGGCTTCTCATATAAGGCATTCTATGTCGGTCTGCAGTATGGAACAGATTTTATTTCGGCCTTCAAGTACAAAAAGTATGCTATCAACACAGGGAACCTCGCTATTAAAGTAGGCCTGAATTTCTGAAGACTCACTCTTTTCGCATAGCACTTTTCGCAACGGTATGTCATGATGTTCACGCATTGTGACATACCTTTTTTTATGCGGCTCCCTGAACCCGACAACAGGGAATTGATTTGGTGGATTGAAAAATTGTTTGCATCTTTGCCGGCGAAATGGTTGCTCTGCCATCCAGGAGTGGAGGCTTAAGGAGCATCAATAGGGAACGGGGTGAGAATCCCCGACAGTACCCGCTGCTGTAATTCCCGCTTGCGGGCGATGATCGCCATCGCCCGTCGAGCAGACGGTTTTTCGCAACCTGCCACTGGTCCATCAACCGGGAAGGCGCGATTATTTACCGGGATAAGTCAGAAGACCTGCCATTTTCAACTAACGAATTGAGCCCACGGGATTATGGGCGGGTCGATTGATCAGCACCGGCATTTGCCGTCACATTCAGGCATGCGGTGCTGTCCTCCCGGTTAGATGATGCGTTACTTTCCACGCGAGAGCAAACGCTGATTGTTCCGAAAAAACTGCCGCAAATCCCGTTGACTTTTGCCTTTACCGGCAAAGATCATCGGGTTCTTTTTTTTCACGACAATCAGATGGAGCAATGACGACATTCCGCATCATCCTGTCCATTGTTGCCCTGAGCCTTCTTCCGGGTGTGACGGAGGCGAAGGAACAGAAGGACACGACAAACTATCAGCTGCAGCAGCTCACGGTGACCGCGCGTCAGCCGGGGCGCGACATCATTCCGGTGCAGACCCTCACAGGCGATGAGCTCAGGCGCCTCAACAGCAACAGTGTGGCCGACGCGCTCCGCTATTTCTCAGGCGTGCAGGTGAAGGATTACGGCGGCGTGGGCGGTATCAAGACGGTCAACATCCGCTCGATGGGAACCAACCACACCGGGGTTGTGTATGACGGCGTTGAACTTGGCAACGCCCAGAACGGACAGATTGACCTCGGCCAGTTCTCGCTCGACAACATCGAGGCTCTGTCGCTCTACAACGGTCAGAAAAGCGAGATTCTCCAGCCTGCAAAAGATTTCGGGGCAGCCGGAACGATCTATATGCGCACGCGCGTCCCGACATTCGACGACGGAGAAACCTATCACGCCCGGGCCACCCTGCGCACCGGCTCGTTCGACCTGCTGAATCCGTCGGTGCTCGTGGAGCTGCGGCTGAGCCCGCGAGTGACGGCGTCGGTCAATGCCGAGTGGGTCAACTCAAGCGGAAAGTATCGCTTCCGTTATCGCCGCGTCAATCCTGCCGGCGAGCTGGCCTACGACACCACAGCCGTGCGTCAGAACGGCGACATCAATGCCACCCGCCTCGAACTCAATGCCTACGGCACTCTGCGCACCGGCTCATGGACCGTGAAGGCCTACAATTACAATTCAGAGCGCGGAGTGCCCGGAGCCATCGTCAACAACGTGTGGCGCCGCGGCGAGCGCATCTGGGACACCAATTCATTCATCCAGGGCCGTTACACTGGCTACTTCGGCTCGTTTACAACGCTGAACAATGTCAAGTATGCCTTCTATCGAACCCACTATGTCAACAACGACGACAAGCAGGTGAAGGTCGACAATCTCTACCGTCAGAAAGAGATCTACATATCGTCGGCCAACGAATATGTCGTCACGCCCGTATGGAAGCTGTCGGCGAGCTACGATTTTATGTGGAACGACCTCAACGCCGATCTCTACGGTTTTGTAAAGCCCGACCGCATATCGCAGTTCGCCTCTGTCGCCACCGCTCTCGATCTCGACCGCTTCAAGGTTCAGGCCAGCGGGCAGGGCACGTTTATCCACGACCGCATACGCGGTCAGGAGGCACCGGCCGACAAGAGCGTGTTCTCGCCCGCAGTGTTTGTCAATGCGCGCCCGCTCAGGAGCGCCGACCTCTCGGTAAGGGCATTTTACAAAAAATCGTTCCGCATGCCCACCTTCAACGATCTCTATTATGCCGACATGGGCAACTCCAGGCTCTCGCCCGAGCGCGTCGCCCAATATAATCTCGGACTCGTTTACGAGCATAGCTCCGCGCGCCGTTTCGTAACCTCCGCGCGGCTCAGCGCCGATGTTTATTACAATCGTGTCAAGGACAAGATCGTTGCCTATCCCAAAGGCCAGCAGTTTCGCTGGACCATGCTCAACCTCGGCCTTGTCGACATCAGGGGCATCGACGTCACCGGCCTGATCACGGTCAATCCGGCCCGCGATCTCTACATCACCCTCCGCGGGCAGTACACCTTCCAGCGTGCCATCGACATCACCAGCCCTGCCGACAACTATTACCGCCACCAGATTCCCTACATTCCGCGCCATTCGGGGTCGGCCGTGGCCAATGCCTCCTGGCGGGGATGGAATGTGAACTACTCCTGGATCTACGTTGGCGAGCGCTATAATCAGCAGGAAAACATTCGATATAACTACACCCAGCCATGGTACACCTCCGACGTTTCGCTCAGCAAGGATTTCACCCTCAACCGGGTAAAGCTCAGGGCTCTCGCCGAGATCAACAATCTCCTGAGTCAGGACTACGACGTTATCCTCAACTATCCCATGCCCAAGCGCAACTACCGGTTTACCATTACAGTTGAAATATGACAATCAAGCAATTTTTCTTTTATTTTCTGATACTCCTGATGGTGGCCACAAGTTGTCGTGAAGACGAACTTGTGGTGCCGACGGAGTACGACATTGTCGGCGATGAGTCGCGCGACGGAACAGTGCGCGGTTTCTATCTTGTCAACGAGGGCAACATGGGATCAAACAAGTGCACTCTCGACTTCTACGACTATCACACCGGGCTCTATTCGCGCAACTTCTATGCCGAGCGCAATCCCTCGGTGGTCAAGGAGCTCGGCGACGTGGGCAACGACATAGGCATCTATGGCAGCAAGCTATATGTTGTTGTCAATTGCTCACACAACGTCGAGGTGCTCGACTCGCGCACCGGAGTGCGACTGGGACAGGTCGACATTCCCAACTGCCGCTACGTGAGGTTTCATCGCGGCAAAGCATACGTGAGCTCCTACGTTGGCCCTGTGCTGATCGATGCCAACGCGCCCAAGGGAGCTGTGTATGAGGTCGACACTCTCTCGCTGGCCGTAACCCGGAAGGTGACCGTAGGCTACCAGCCCGAGGAGATGGAAATTGTTGACGATTACATGTATGTGGCCAACTCGGGCGGCTACCGCGCCCCGGCCTACGACAATACCGTGTCTGTGATCCAGATGGTTGACTTCAAGCAGGTTCAGCAGATTCCCGTTGGGATCAATCTCCACAGGCTTAAAAAAGACCGCTACAACAAGCTTTGGGTTACCTCGCGCGGCGACTACCAGACACGCCCCTCAAGGCTCTACGTGATGCAGAAAAAACCCGGCTTCAACCAGATGGTTGTGACCGACACCATCCCCGTGGCCTGCTCCAACATGGCCTTTTATGGCGACATGATGTATTTCTACGCAACCGAGTGGAACAACTTCACCGCCTCCAACACCGTGACCTACGGCATTATCGACATCCGCACCAAGGAGCTCATCTCGACGAATTTCATAACCGATGGCACCGAGCGGTCAATCACCATCCCTTACGGCATAGCCGTTCACCCCGACACGGGCGACATTTTTGTCACCGATGCCAAAAATTATGTGTCGTCGGGCACACTCTATTGTTTCACCCCCGGCGGACGCCGCAAGTGGAGCGTGCGCACCGGCGACATCCCGGCTCACATAGTGTTTCTGAAGAAATGAAAAAAGCGCATCTTTTTCCCGTAATGCTCACCCTGCTCGCCGGGTGCAGCTCCGAAATCCCGATGGTGAATCTGGGAATCGACGATGTTTACTATATCGAGCGCATGACAAAGCTGCCGCTTGAGTCGGCTCTGACCGGACAGGCCTATGTGTGGAAGGTTGACGGGCAAGTTGTGTCGACCGACCGGCGCTATATCTTTATCGCTCAGGAGGAAGGTGTGTATCATCTGACGTTTGACATCATCGATCACTCAACGCCTTATCATTTTGACTTTACGGTCAATGTGCTCCATGAGGAGGTGGAGTTCTCGCCCTATATCAGCCGGGTTTACGACTATTGTCCCGCTCCGGGCCAGTTTGTCAACGAGATGCCCCGCTATGAGGAGGGCGACACCTATGCCGACATTCTGCAGAAAGCCGAAGAGTCGATCTCGGGCACAAACGATGTGATGATCACCCTCGGCGGCTATGGCGGCTATGTTACCTTCGGGTTTGACCACACTGTGATCAACCGCCCCGGCGAAAAGGATTTCCGTATCTGGGGAAACTGTTTCTACGAGCTCCTGCAACCCGACCGGCAGGGAGGATCGGCCGAGCCCGGTATAGTGATGGTGAGCTACGACACCAATTGCAACGGCCTGCCTGACGATGAATGGTTTGAGCTCGCCGGCAGCGAATATGGCTCGCCGCTCACCCGCCACGGCTATCAGATTACTTACCGCCGGCCCGATCCGGGACGCCCCGTTGTGGGTGACGACGACAACAGTCTCGACGACATCTTCTACATTCCCTGGAGCGACAACGCCGGTGCTTCGGGCTATATGGCAAAAAACATTTTCCATAAGCAGGAGTATTACCCTCAGTGGGTAGGCAGCGAGTCGCTCACATTCAGCGGAACGCTCCTGGCTCCCAACGCCGCCGACATCAGCGGCAACGGCACCTACTATGTGCTTTACAGTTATCCATGGGGATATGTCGACAATCATCCCAACGAATATCCCGACCTCAATTCCTTCGACATCTCATGGGCGGTAGATGCCTCCGGTAACCCCGTCGATCTCCCCGGAGTTGATTTCATAAGGGTTTACACCGGTGTCAATCAATATTGCGGCTGGCTCGGCGAAACCTCAACCGAACTCAGCCGCGCGCAGGATCTACACATCTTTCTTCTAGGCATTCCAACTCCCTGAGATGCTGCAAAATAGCACTCTGATATTTTTCCAACCAAATCAATGTTTAATAAACCAATTATGAAAAAAACCTTAGTTTCATTGGCGGTCAGTCTGTCGGTGTGTGGCGTCTCGGCCCACCCGATAGATTTTGACCGGATCACTAACTGGACCGGCACCGGCCCTAACCGGGCGGCTCTGGTGATTCAGTTTAACGGCGACACCTATGGCCCCGATGCCTATGTGTGGGGCTACCGCTGGGAAAACGGAGTCAGGCCAACAGGCGAAACCATGATGAAGGCCATTTGCGAACATTCATCGCGCCTGTCGATGCTAACGCAGTACACCGGCAGCATGGGTAGCACACTCTGTGGCGTGGGCTACAGCATGAACCAGGATCTGCTCAAGCACATTTTCTTCAATTTCGACAAAGCCAAGGAGTTTGAGTTCATCAACTTCGACTATTACAACCCCAGCTCGTTCATGGGACAGAAGGAGGCTCCGGGCGACAATGCTCCCACAATGGCGCAACAGGCCATTGACCTGGCTATTGCCGGCAGTCACTACATCCAGCATCCGTTCGACTATAAAACCTACGGCTATCCCGCCTACGATTACGACTGCTGGGACCTCGACGAACAAACCGAAATGAAGGGCGGCATGAGTGAATATGAACCTAAATGGCTCTCGGCTTGGTATGAAGGCTACTGGAGCTACTGGTGTGCCAACGCTCCGTCGCAAGACTGGATCTATTCAGGATCCGGCTTCACGGGGCGCCAGCTCAGCGACGGCGCAGTCGACGGCTGGAGCTTCACGCAGTTTGAGAGCGCGATGGTGGGCGGCATGGGCGAGGGCGTGGCCCCTTGCGAGGACGGAGCGATCATTTACATGCCAGCTTCGCTCACCGGCGGCCGGATTGACATTGACGGCTGCAAGCGCACCATCGGCAGCGGCGACTGCATGCTCCCGCTGATAGTTCAGTTCGGCAATCCCGCAAAGATCGATAATGTTGTCATGGCACTCCGTTTCAATTCCGAGCTGCCGACAGCCGCAGCCGTGATGAATCTTCTCTCGGCCGATCCAGCGTTCGGACTCGACGGAAACACCCTCAGCATCGATGCCGACGGCGACGGTGTGTTCAACAACGCCGGCTCCGACGCATGCGCCACCGGCCAGTGGACCCTCACCGAGTTCGAGGATTGCCTTGTGCTGGCATGCGGCGAGGTGGCCGATCCTGCCTATCTGCTTTATCTCCCCGAGGCGGGCGTTACCTCGGCTACAATTCCGGCCGAGCTCACCTTCGCCCTGTCAGACGAAGCGAACTTCATCCCTGTTTTCGTTCAGCGCGATGCCACCTACGATGCCATCAACTACACATGGTACCGACGCACCGACGCCACCCAATCGACATCGAGCAATTCGAGCGACATTGTGTCGTCAGTGGCCACCGCGGCCGCCACATTCGGCCAGCTCACCTACACCGGAACCAAAGCCGGCGACCTGTATCTGAGTGTCAGAGCACGCACAGGCAAGGGTGCCTCATATTCCTACAGCAATGTCTGTCACTTCACCCTTCTGCCTCCTGAAATACCGATTGAGAGCATTCGGTTTGAAGAGCCGGTGGTTGAATCGCCGCTCAACGCCACTGTGGTTAACCTGCTGACGATTCTGCCGGAAAATGCCACATTCACGCGCATTACCTATAAGTCAAGCGACACAAAGGTTGCCACGGCAAGCGCATCGGCCATCAAGACCACCAAGGTTGCCGGAAGCGCCGAAATCACCGTGTCGTCAACATGGGATCAGCAGGTTAGCGGTAGCTTCGAGATTGTGTCGGCACTGCGCCATCCGGTGACCGATTTCTCAATCGACGATGTTGATGGCGATGTGATAGTGCTCAATCCCAAGCAGATGATCGGAATTATCGCAAAGCCGGTGCCCGCCGATGCCGATATCCCTGACTTCAATGTCACTCTGACAGGCAACGGCACCTCGCGCGACAACTATATCGCAACCATGTATAAGGTTAACTACTGGGACGAGAACAACACCCGCATCCAGTTCAACGAACTCAACGGCCACCGCGCCGGCGAGTGCACGCTCACGCTGACATCGACCGACGGCGGCAATGTCAGCAAAACCTACCGTGTGATCGTCAAGGAGCAAGACCGCACCCCGCTCGCCGAAGGCTACACTGACGGTACCCTTCTGCTCAACGAGGAATGGTTTGGCCACACAAACGGCGGATTGAACTATCTCACCCCCGAAGGCGAAATGATGTATCAGGTTTATGAGCGTGAGAATCCCGGCATGTCGCTCGGTTGCACCTCGCAGTATGCCGCAATCTGGGCCGACAAGCTGATCGCCGTGTCGAAACAGGCTGCCGACGGTGGCGATCCCCTCCCCGGCGGAGGCCGCATTGTGGTGGCCGATGCCAAGACCCTCAAGCGTATTGGCTCGATTGACGATCTGATGTTCGGAAGCGAGACAAAGAGTGCCGACGGTCGCGCAGTTGTAGGAGCAACCCCGCAGAAAGCTTATATCGGTACATCAAACGGCATCTACATCCTTGATCTGGATCAGGTTGCCGTCACAGGTAAGATCACGGCATTCGATTCGGAAGGCGCAGGAGCAGCCGACCTCTATTCCGGTCAGATAGGCGATATGGTGCATGCCGGCCGTTATGTGTTCGGAATCAAGCAGGCAACCGGCGCCTTTGCCATCGATGTGGAGACCGATCAGGTTGTAAAGACCTATCCTTTCACAACGGTGCAGGGCATAACCCAGAGTGCCGACGGCAATGTGTGGGTGGCATCGGTGGTTGACGGTTGCGGTCGCTTTACCTGTATCGATCCCGTGACACTCGAAGAGAATGAGCAGATGAGCGTCACGTTCCCTGCCGAGGTTTCTTATCCCACGTGTCCGTGGGGCGCATGGCGCAACACACCCTTTATCGGCAGCCACAGCCGCAACACAATCTGGTTTTCCACAGGTGCCGGCATTGCCGGAGGCTCGTCGAAAGACAAATACTATGGCTGGGAGGTAGGATCTGATCCTGCCGCGATTACGCCGATTTTCGACCTCGGTCAGGCAAATCTCACCGGCTCACACCCCAACGTGAAGCAGAAAACCTACGGCACGCTGCGCTACGACGAACGTTCAGGTGAGCTGATCGTGATGACGACTGAGGACTCAGCCTCGGGCCACTACCGCTACAACTGGACTCACTTCATCGATCCTGAAACGGGCGAGATCAAGCGCACCATCGCCCTGCGTCCTTACTACTGGTTCCAGGCCTTCGCCATCTTCCCCGACAAGCATGATCCCGTGATCAATCTGGGCGACATCACCCTCGACAAGTCAGACCCCGACAGAGTGATCGACCTGACCGACTATATTACCGACGCCGACAATGTCGATTCCAACATACGCCTGTCGCTTGTCAGCTTTCCCGCCCCCATGGCGATGGCTCCCGAAGAAGGTGCCGTGGCCGAAGTTTCGCTCGACGGACGTATGCTCACAATCTCTCCCAAGGATGCCGGCAGCCATCAGTTCACTCTCGCAGCAGAGTCAAACGGCCGCACCGTCAGCAAGACTGTCACCCTCAATGTGGGAGATATTGCCAACGGAATTGATCAGGTGGCAACCGGAGCGCGCGCAGTGTGGTGTGACGGTCACCGTCTGTATATCAACGGTTGCGCCGGCGAGGATTTCGGCATCTTTGATGTGGCCGGTCGCCAGATCGCTACTCTAAGCGTCGATACCGACAGCTATGTGTTTGACTTCGGGCGCCACACCGGTGTGTTTATCGTGACTTCGGCTGATTCGGGCCTCACCACAAAAGTGATTCTGCGCTGATGAAACAGAAGTTATTGATTTGCTTCGCGCTTCTTGCGGTGACAGCTCCGGCTGTCACCGCTCAGGAGCCCGATTACACCCAGGGCATCATCTGGGTCAATGAGGATTGGTATGGCCATCAGAATTCAACGGTAAACTACCTTCTGCCCGACGACCCCGACGGCGACTACTGGCGTTACCGCGTAATTCAGACCGAGAATCCCGGAATGGAGCTGGGGTGCACCAATCAATATGGCGCCCTGTGGAACGGCAGGCTATATCTGATTGCCAAACAGGAGAAAGATCCCGGAGCGGAAATAACCGGCGGAAGGATCACCGTGGCCGATGCCCGCACTATGAAAATCATTCATCAGCAACCTCAGATCGATCCCTCGGGAGCCCAGTGTGACGGGCGCGGCTTTGTGGGAGTTGACGAGCACAAGGGTTACATCTCGACAAGCAACGGAGTGTGGGTTTTTGATCTCGACACCTTCACCGTCACGGGTCAGGTGGAGGGCTCGGCCAACCCTAACGCAGGTGATGATCGTCCGAACACCGATCCAACCGGCTCGCTGTATCACGGCCAGTCGGGCATGATGGTTGCTGCTGCAGGGCGTATCTTCGTTGCCCATCAGCAGTATGGCCTGCTTGTTGTCGATCCCAAGGCCGACCGTGTCACTGATGTCCTGTCGATGGACATCGTTCAGGAAGGGGCCGGCATCGGATCGGTTGTGAAATCGAAAGACGGCTTCCTTTGGGTGTCGGTTGCCAAGAACCTGCAGGGCACGGGCTCGTTCCTGAACAATCTTGTAAGGGTCGATCCTGAGACATTGGAGTGTGAGGTGATCGACGTGCCTGAGGATATGTATCCCCCGTCAAACTCATGGTATGCCTGGACCCCCGATGCGTTTGTGGCATCGACAGTTCAGAACTGCCTCTATTGGAAGGGTGGCCCTAACAGATGGTTTACGGGAACGAAGATCTACAAGTTTGACTGCGACACCCGCCGGCAGTCGCTTTTCATTGATCTCGAGGAGGAAGGAGCCGATTGGAAACTCTACGGCTGCGCCATCGGTGTGCACCCGGTAACCGATGAGATCTACATGGCTCTCTATCATGAATTCGGCACACCCACTTACATCACCCGCCGATATTCACCCTCAGGAGAGAAGGTGCGCGACTATGAGATGATCATGAACTATTGGTTTCCGTCGCTCCCGCTGTTCCCTCAGGCCAAGGCTGATGGTGATGATAACGGCGACGATGAGGGCGGCGGCAATGGATCCGGAATTGAAAGCGTCGTTGCGCCGGCCGGTCCAGGGACGGTTTACACCCTTGCAGGTGTCGCAGTCAGGACCGGTGTTGCCGCTGACGATTGTAATGACCTTGCGCCGGGTGTCTATATCTGGCGCAGAGGTGCGACATCCCGCAAATTCATTGTGAGATAAAGAAGTTAGAGAAGTAGTTTTTTCCCGGCGGACGGATCTGGCTGACAGGTCGGTCCGCCGGACTTTTTGCGGGTCAGCCGAAAAGAGAGGACAGGGCGCGGTCAAGGCGCGGCAGCGGATCGGAATAGTGGTTGCCGCGAACGCTCACAAATTCGGTGTCGATGCCGGCATCGCGCAGCAGAGCCACGATCTCGTCGGTAGCGCGGCCAACTGTGGCAAACTCGCTGACATTTGATTTCGCTTCCTGATCGCCCAGCAGAAAAAATGCTTTCCCTTGTTTGGGCGGAATGCTGAGCCCCTTCATCCAGCCGACGAAGCCGGCATACCAGAACGATCCTGACAGCGAGGCGATGTTTCTGAAAGTGTCGCACACCATCCATTGCCACAGCGCGAACAGCCCCGACATGGATACCCCGACAAGGGTCCGCTCTACACTGCTGTCAATGCCGAGAGCTTGCTCCACCTGGGGCAACACATCGTGTTGCAAAATTTTCAGGAATTCGGGTGACTCGCCCTTGAAGTCGGCCGTGCCTTTCGGAACACCCGGCGCCGGCCACGGGCTGAAAACATTCTGCCAGTCCATGCCGGTCAGAACTGCCATGGTGACGCCATATTTCCGTGCCGCCGGCTCGATCCAGTCGGCAAGCATGTCCATAGGGTAGAGGATATAAACGATTTTTGTGCTGCTCACGGCGGCTGAGCAGCGGCAAGTGAGATTGCCAACTTTAACTGTCTGAATCATCGCTGATCATGGTTTTGGCAATATAACGCCTGCCGGGCCTGTTGCGGTTCACTTGCGCACGGCCGATTCTTCCAGAGGCTCCATGTGGATGTTGATGATCGAATTGTCTCCAAAGGCATTGCGCAGAGCCTTTTCGGCCGCGGTTGCCTTTTCATGAGCCTCGGTCAGAGTGAGATTTCCGTCCATTTTCGCATGGAGATCCACGGCTATGCCGTTGCCGATGCGGCGTGTGCGCAGGTTGTGGATCTTTTCGATGCCGGGCACCGAGGTGACGATGTCGGTTATCTCACGCTCCTTAGCCTCGGGCAGCGAGGCCTCGAGGAGTTCGGCAATACAAGGCTTGGCGATATCATAGCCGCTCTTGATGATAAACAGGCTGACCACCATGGCCGCTATCGGGTCGAGAATGCGCCAGCGGTCGCCAAGAAACATTGCGCCGGCAATGCCGACGAGTGTACCCAGTGAGGAGATGGCGTCGCTGCGGTGGTGCCAGGCATTGGCTATCACGGCCGGCGAGTCGAGCTTGCGGCCGGCGGCGATGGTGTAACGGTAGAGCCACTCCTTTGAGATGATCGATATCAGAGCCACGATAAGCGCCAGCATGGTGGGACGCGGAAGCTCCTCACCGTTGATGCTCGCGATAACATCGCCGGTTCCGCTCACAAGCAGCCCGATACCGGCAATTATCAGCAGCACTCCGATAATGAGAGATGCAAGAGTCTCAAACTTTCCATGGCCGTAATCGTGGCCTTTATCTTTCGGCTTGCCTGCTATCTTGACAAACACCAGCACGATCACATCAGAAATGAAATCGCTCAGCGAATGCACCGCATCGGCCACCATAGCCGAGCTCCTGCCTACGAATCCGGCAACGAACTTCAGCACGATCAGCACGGCGTTCATGGCCGAGCCGGTGAGGGTGACTGCATAGATCTTTTTTTCGCGAGGATTCATGAACTGACGTTTTTTCGGGATACTGAAAAAAAAGAATGAGTAACGCAATCCGAAGATTAACAATTACTCATTCTCCTCTCTCCTCAGCGGTATGGACGGGACTCGAACCCGCGACCCCCTGCGTGACAGGCAGGTATTCTAACCAGCTGAACTACCACACCATTTTGTTTTGGTTTCCCTTTGGAGAGGGTGGCGTTGCTGCCGTTTTGCGAGTGCAAAGATAGGGCAGGTTTTTGAACCTGCCAAATATTTTGACAAAAAAATCACGAAAAAATGAATTTTTTCTTTTTCCGGCCCTTTCCACCGCTTTTATAAAGGGCTATTCGTGAATTATGCTTAACTTAGCTCACTGTTACCTATTCACTCAACAGACACCTGACATGACAGAGAATTCTTCTGACAAGATAAGGATTGGCATCACTCATGGCGACATCAACGGCATCGGATATGAGGTTATCCTCAAGATGCTCGAGGATGAGCGCATCACTGAGCTGATGACTCCGGTTATTTACGGATCGGGCAAGATTGCCGGATTCTACCGCAAGCAGCTCGGACTCGTGCCGCTGCAGTTCAACACTGTTGAAACCGCGGCCGATGCCGACGACGAGCGCATCAATCTGATCAACGTTGTTGCCGAAGACACCAAGGTGGAGCCCGGTGTGGCGTCAAAAACGGCAGGCGAGGCAGCTTTCGCTGCTCTCGAACGCGCTGTGACCGACCTGCGTAACGGCGAGATCGACGCTCTTCTGACAGCTCCGATCAACAAAGACTCCATTCAGAGCGACACATTCAGTTTCCCGGGTCACACCGAGTATCTCGAAAAATCACTCGGCGACGGCGCCGAGCGCAGTAAGGCGCTGATGATCATGTGTAACGACAACATGCGTGTGGCTCTGGTCACAACCCATGCTCCGCTGGCCGAAGTGCCCGCAATGGTGACGCGCGAAAGCGTTGCCGGAGCCTTGCGCCTGTTCCACCGTTCGCTGTGCGAGGACTTCGGAGTGACATCGCCGCGCATCGCCGTTCTGGCCCTTAATCCCCATGCCGGAGAGAACGGGCTCCTCGGATCAGAGGAGGCTGATCAGATCGTTCCGGCTCTTGAAGATGTCAGGGCTGACCACATTGTGGCTTTCGGGCCCTATGCCGCCGACGGATTTTTCGGCTCGGGCGCATGGAAGCATTTCGACGGAGTGCTGGCAATGTATCATGATCAGGGACTCGCTCCCTTCAAGCTTCTGGGAATGGACAACGGTGTGAATTTCACAGCCGGACTCCCGTTTGTGCGCACCTCGCCCGACCATGGCACCGCCTTCGACATCGCCGGGAAAGGGGAGGCATCGCCCGATTCGCTGCGCGAGGCTCTCTATGCGGCTATCGACATTGTCCGTAACCGCCGGCGTCACAGCGAGGCGACAGCCAATCCGCTCAAAAAGCAATCGCTCGAGCGCCGTCCCAAGAAAGACAAGGCCGACCGCAATCCCCAGCGCCAGGAGCCTGCGCAACGCCGCGATCCGTCACCGCAGGCCCCCGGCGAGCCTGCTGCCGATGCCGGGACCGACGAATGAAATAACTGACGTTAACCGAAGATAATGAAAAGGGTACTGATTGTCGGTGCGGGCGGCTTTATCGGCGGATTTCTCGCCGCCGAAAGTGTGAGCCGCGGCTATGAAACATGGTGCGGTGTGAGGAAATCAACATCGCGCCGTTATCTGACAGATGAAGCGCTGAAGTTTGTCGAGCTCGACTTCGACAATCCTCAGCAACTCGCCGAAGCTTTGGCGGCAGCTCTCCCGGCAGGGGAGAAGTGGGACTACATTGTCTATAACCTCGGCGCCACCAAATGCACCAACTTCCTCGATTTCAACCGCATAAATTTCGACTATCTGCGCCGTTTCACTGAAGCGCTCAGGCAGGCCTCGATGATGCCCGACAAGTTTCTCTACATGAGCTCGCTTTCGGCTCTGGGCCCGGGCGACGAGAAAGGCTATACGCCGATCGACTCTCACACTGTCCCCGACCCGAATACCCGCTACGGGCTGTCGAAGATCAAGGCCGAGACGTTTCTCACCACAAGTCCCGATGTGCCATGGATTGTTTTCCGTCCCACAGGAGTCTATGGCCCGCATGAGCAGGACTATCTGATGATGGTGAAATGTATTGACCGCCACTTTGATTTCGGAGTGGGTTACCGCAAGCAGCTGCTCACGTTTATCTACGTAACCGATCTTGCCCGCGCCGTGTTCGACGCTCTTGCCAAGGCTCCCGTCCACAAGGCCTACATCATCTCCGAACCGAAGGCTTACACCCAGAGCGATTTCCGCCGCATTGTGGCCAAGGCGCTCGGCCGTAGCTTCGTGATTCCGGTGAGGCTCCCGCTGTGGGCGGTCAAGGGAGTGTCGGTTGTGGCTGAGAAAATCGGAAAGATCCGCATGAAACCGTCGACCCTCAACTCCGACAAATATAAGATCATGAAGCAGCGCAACTGGGCCTGTGATCCCGGTGATGCCCGGCGCGACTTCGGCTTCGTGGCCGAGGTTGATCTGACCGAGGGTATTGCCCGCGTGGTGGAGGCATGGCGCAACGAAAGGAAGGAGGACAGCAAATGAGCGCCCAGTCCCGTTTCCGGACACCGTGGTGGGTGACGGTGATAATCATTGTGTGCATGCTGCCGGTGTTTTCGTTTCCGGCACTGCTCGCCAACTGTCCCCCTGACGACGGCGGACTACACACTATGCTGGTGATCTATCCCTTCTATGTCATTGCCGCCGGATGGCTTGCCTGGGCAAGCTGGTCGCAAAGGCCTTACATGACATGGATTCTCCTTGTGCTGATGCTCCTGAGCCATGCTTCGGCCTGGGGACTGGTGCTTCTTAACCGTTAATCCGCTAAATATCTCCCTCTCCGGCGATGGAACGACTGATGCAATATGTGTGGCAACACCGCCTCTTTCCCGAGCGCGGATTGTCGACTGTCGACGGCCGGAGAGTGAAGGTGATCGATCAGGGGAGGCTAAACACCGCTTCAGGTCCCGACTTTTTCAACGCCAAGGTGATGATAGGCGACCGAATGTGGGCCGGCGATGTGGAGATCCATGTGCGCGCAAGCGACTGGCACCGCCATAGGCATCAGGGTGATCCGGCCTATGACTCGGTGGTGCTTCATGTGGTTGACCGCGACGACACGATGATCCATCGGGGCAACGGCGAGATTATCCCGCAGATGGTGCTTCCATGCTCGGCCGAGTTCGGCGACCATTACCGCCGCCTCACCGACCTTGCCCCGGGGCCTGTGCTCGCCTGCAAGGCAATTATTCCGACACTTCCCTCACTCTATATCACTGACTGGATTTCAGCTCTGGCACTCGAGCGCCTTCACTCCAAGGCCGAGCGGATCGCCGCGTTGATGGATCGCTTCAGCGGCGACTGGAGCCGCGCGGTGTTTGTCACGGTTGCACGCGCACTCGGGTTCGGAACCAATAGCGAACCCTTCGAGCGGCTGGCGCTTTCGCTGCCGTTGCGCATCCTTTTCAAGCATTCCGACTCAATTCTGGCGATCGAGGCTCTGCTGTTCGGCCAGAGCGGACTCCTTGACACGGCTCCTGATGAAGATCCATACGTGCAGCGCCTTCGCAGCGAATATGCCTTCCTTGCCGTGAAATATGGCCTGAGTGTGCCCGACGGTGGCCTGCGCTGGAAAATGAGCGGAACGCGTCCGGGCAATTTTCCTCACCGGCGCATTGCGCTCCTCGCGGCGATGGTGTTTGCCGGCTTTCCTCTGCCCTCAGAGCTCCCGCGGGCAGAAAGCGAGGAGGAGGTGGAGAAACTGTTTGACATTGAACTGTCAGGCTACTGGCGCCGCCGCTACACCTTCGGCCCCGAAAGCTCCGGCGCCCCTTCGGCTCTGAGCCGCCAGTCGCTGCGCACCCTGATGATCAATGTGGTAGCCCCGGTTATACTTGCCTACGGCACCCTCCACGGCGATCCTGACGCCATGACCAGGGCGGTGAGGGTGCTCGAGGAGCTTCCTGCCGAGCGAAACAGCGTTGTCAATCTGTTCTGTGATGCCGGAATCAAGCCCGTTGACGCGTTGGCAACCCAGGCTCTCATTCAGCTCCGCAGGGCCTACTGCGAGCCGCGCAAGTGCCTCTATTGCCGCATAGGCCACCGCCTGCTGGCGGCAAAGGCTATCCGTTGAGCGCCAACAGAGCCTGAACTTCCTTAAACGCGTAGGTCGATACGGTGCCGTCGGTGCGCTCCAGAGTGAGGTGGCCTGTCAGAGCCACGTCGGCAATCCGGGCCATGAACGGATCCCCTCCGGGTTCGGCATAAGGATGGAACCCTTCGCGGCGCCACAGGCGCGCCATGTAGCTTTCGTGAAGCGACCCTGCTCGCGCGGCAAGCTCAACAACCCTGTCAGCCAGAAATTCCTCCACTTCACTAACGCTGATCTCTTTGCCCGTCAGCTGCCCGATCGACACCGGATTGGGGGCATCGCTCAGAAACTCCCGCTGGTTGACATTGAGCCCTATGCCGGCAATGCAGCGGTCGATCGAGGTGGCGGAAATCCGGTTTTCAATCAGGATACCGCATATCTTGCGGTCACCGACATAGATATCGTTAGGCCACTTTACTTCGGCATGCAGGTCAGGCGGCAGAAAGTGATCGAGAGTGGCTGTTACTGCCAGAGCAACCGCCTCTGAAAGGCAGAACTGGTTTCGCGGATGAATCCCTTCCGGACGAAGCAACACCGACATCGTGACATTCATTCCCGGAGCGCTTTCCCAGGTGTTGCCCCGCTGGCCGCGGCCGGCGCTCTGAGTGTGGCAGCTCACGGCGGTTGCGTGAGGAGCCCCTTCGTCGGCGAGGCGCTGCAGCTCGGAGTTTGTCGATGTCAGTTCAGAATAGCGATGGAAATGTGTCATGGCAGATAACGGCGAGCATGGTCAGTATCGCAAGCCCTATGAGCGATGCAAGCAGGCGCGCCGCTCCCCGCGGAAGGGTGCGCAGAAGCGAGCCGGGAGAGGTGAAAAACCAGTCCCAGTTGCCAAGGGCGGCTCCCAGACAGAGGGTTGCGGCAACGGCGAAGATCAGAAGCAGGATGATTGTGGCGACCGTCATTCGGATTATTCCTCGCCCGGCCGGGCAATCAGCAGTTCGCGCTGCCCGTCGGGAAGTTCGGTTATTTTCACCTTGACAGTGTCGTCGGGCAGAATCTCCTCGATTTTCTCAGGCCACTCGAGCAGGCAGAGCGCCCCGGAGAAGAAATAGTCGTCGGCCCCGAGATCGAGCGCCTCCTCATAGTTTTCAAGGCGGTAGAGATCAAAATGATAGATGAGCTCGGCAGTGGTGTCGGAGCGGTACTCATTGATCAGGGCAA
>CAZKXM010000009.1:0-2087 GCA_964556785.1 uncultured Bacteroides sp.
TCGAAGAATGTCAAGACCGCGTTCGGCCTCGGAGTGGCGGTGACCTTCATGCTCATCATCACGCTGCCGATCAACTATCTGCTTGAAACCTACGTGCTCCGCGCCGGAGCACTCAGCTGGCTGGGGCCCGAGTTTGCCGATGTCGACATCAGTTTTCTCTCTCTCATCATGTTCATTGCGGTGATCGCCTCGCTGACTCAGCTCGTTGAGATGGCCGTCGAGAAATTCAGTCCGGCGCTCTACTCCTCACTGGGGATATTTCTGCCCCTGATCGCCGTCAACTGCGCCATTCTCGGAGGCTCGCTGTTCATGCAACAGCGCGGATTCCCGAGCGTTTGGACAGCCACATGCGCCGGTGCCGGCTGGGGACTGGGATGGCTGTTGGCCATCGTCGCTATCGCGGCAATCCGCGAGCGCCTCGACTCCTATTCAAAGATTCCGCGCCCGCTTCGCGGAATCGGCATCACGTTTATCCTCACGGCTCTGATGGGCATAGCCTTCATGAGCTTTCTCGGTATCAAGATCTGACAGGCAATGACAATGGCAAGTATGTCAACACTAACGGTTTTAACCGGTGTCGGGGTGTTTCTGATCGTAACGCTCCTGCTGGTGGCCGTGCTGCTCATAGCAAGAAAATATCTCGTCCACACGGGCGATGTGGTTATAACCATCAACTCCGACCGGCGGCTCACTGCCCCCTCAGGCGGCTCGCTGCTCTCAACGATGGCTTCGAAAAATGTGTTTCTGCCGTCGGCGTGTGGCGGAAAAGGAAGCTGCGGCCAGTGCAAGGTGCAGGTGTTTGAAGGGGGCGGCGAGATTCTGCCCACCGAGGCTGTTCACTTCACCCGCCGCCAGATTGCCGACCATTGGCGCCTGGGCTGTCAGGTGAAGGTGAAGCAGGATATGTCGATAGGCGTGCCCGCGTCGGTGCTCGACATCAAGGAATGGGAGTGTGAGGTGATATCCAACCGCAATGTGGCCACCTTTATCAAGGAGTTTATCGTCGCACTCCCTCCCGGGCAACACATGGACTTCCTTCCGGGATCGTATGCTCAGATCAAGATTCCGCCTTTCGATATCGACTATAACCGCGACATTGACAAAGCTCTCATAGGGCCCGAATACCTGCCTGCATGGGAGAAATTCGGCTTGTTCAACCTCAAGTGCCGGAACAAGGAAACCACCGTCAGGGCCTACTCGATGGCCAACTATCCAGCCGAGGGCGACAGGATTATGCTCACCGTCAGGATTGCCACACCCCCGATGAAGCCGAAACCGCAGACCGGATTCATGGACGTCATGCCCGGAATAGCCTCAAGCTATATCTTCACGCTCAAGCCGGGCGACAAGGTGATCATGAGCGGGCCTTACGGCGACTTCCACCCCATCCTCGACTCGAAGAAAGAGATGATGTGGATTGGCGGCGGTGCGGGAATGGCCCCGCTGCGCGCACAGATAATGCACATGACCCGCTCGCTGAACACCCGTGACCGCGAGATGCACTATTTCTACGGTGCCAGGGCTCTCAACGAAGTGTTCTATCTCGACGATTTCCTCAGGCTCGAAAAAGATTTCCCCAACTTCCATTTCCACCTTGCGCTCGACCGTCCCGATCCCGAGGCAGATGCACAGGGAATCAGCTACACTCCGGGATTCGTCCATCAGGTTATTCTCGACACATATCTCAAGAACCACGATGCGCCTGAGGATATCGAGTACTACATGTGCGGTCCAGGCCCGATGAGCGCCGCCGTCAACCGTATGCTCGACTCACTCGGTGTGGACCCCGAATCAATCCATTACGACGACTTCGGCGGCTAAAAATTGGAGCGAAACCGATTTTTCGCTACTTTTGTCACTATGAAGAATCTGCTACTGCGCACCCTCACCGGCACCGCCTACGTTGGCGTGATTATTGCCGGAATCTGCATAAATTCCCTGACATTCCTGCTGCTCGGCTGCCTGCTCGCAGGGCTGGCCACGATGGAGTTCGATCACATCGCCGGGCGCGGATCGGTCACCACGGGCATCCTCGATGTCATAGGGTCGCTGGTAATGGTTTTCGGAATCAACAGCACCGTCAGCGC
>CAZKXM010000009.1:2187-38359 GCA_964556785.1 uncultured Bacteroides sp.
GCGTATCTTGTTGGCTCACGCATAGGGCGTCACCGTCTTTTTGAGCGCCTGTCGCCTAAAAAGTCGTGGGAGGGATTCTTCGGCGGAATGTTTTTCAGTATTGCCGGGGCCCTCGTGTGCTTCTACTGCTTCCCCGGCGCCTACTCCCGTTTCGGCCTCGTCGAGATGCTGAGCCTTGGAGTGACAGTGCCGGTGTTCGCCACCTGGGGCGACCTTGTCGAATCGATGATCAAGCGTGCGCTCCATGTGAAAGATTCGGGGAACTTGCTCCCGGGCCACGGCGGTATCCTTGACCGCATCGATTCGCTGCTGATGGTGATTCCGGCAGTGGTGATCTGGATTTTCCTGACTTCACTCTGATCGGGCGGTTCACTTACCCTTACGCAGGGCCACCTCACGAGCCTCGTCGCGCCCGCGGCCGAGCAGAATCTGCGGCACAAAGGCGCGGATAAAGCCGCATCCGTAACCGCCTATCTGAATCAGACTCGCCGGAACAGCAAGCAGCGCAATGCGCAGTGAGCGTGCCGAAGCCCACGCGGCAGCAAAAACCGCCACGATGTAAACCGCTATCGGCAGCAGGAACCACGGACTCACAACAATTCCCAGAACAACCAGCAGAATCCCGGCCAGCACGGCCAGGGCAGGAAGAGTGTGAACCAGCTTCAGTGAGCCCGGATAGAGCTGCTGAAGGGTGATGCGCGACTGGCCGAACACATACACCTGCCTGAGGAATTTACGCAAATCAACACGCCGTTTGTGATACACCGGCGTTTCGCGGATCAGACGGGTGGTGAAGCCGGCCTGCGCAATGCGCGTCGACATGTCGATATCCTCTGAAAACATCTCGCGGAAGCCACCCACGCGGTCGTAGACCGTGCGCCGGAATCCCATGTTGAACGTGCGCGGCACAAACTTCTCCATGCTCACCTTGCCACCGCGGATGCCGCCGGTGGTGAGAAACGAGGTCATGGCGAAATTGATAGCCTTCTGGGTGTCGGTGAATGATTCGTGAGCCGCATCAGGACCGCCGAAGCAATCACACTGACCCTTATCGAGTTCGCGGTCGAGATTGACGAAATAGCCCTCGGGAATCACGCAATCGCTGTCGAAAAAAATGAGCCACCGGCCGCGTGAGCGCTCAATGCCGTAATTGCGGGCAATCGACCGGCCTTCGTTTTCCTTGAAGAAATAGTGAACGTCGAGCCGGTCGGCATATTCGCGGGCAACATCACCGCAGGGCTGTGTCGAGCCGTCTTCCACCAGAATCACCTCAAACAGATCGCGTCGCGGCTGAGTGGCAAGACTTTCCAGGAGGTCGCGTACCTCGTCAACGCGGTTATACACCGGTACAATTACTGAAAATCGGGGATTGGTTTCCATCAGTCCATGCGGTTTTTATAGTCGTCGTAGTCAAAGTGGCGGAGCACGGTGCACTCGCCCTGAGAGTCACACCACACCATGTCAGGGTGAGCGATTCCGTTAAACATCGTTGTCTTCACGGTGGTGTAATGATTCATATCCTCGAGAGTCAGACGCGTCCCGGCTTCGAGAGGGGCGTCGAAACGCCAGTCGCCCTTATAGTCGCCGCTCAGGCATGAGTTGCCACCCAGCCGGTAGACGTAACGCCCCGTCTCGCTGCTTTCGGTGATGGCGGGCATGTAAGGCATCTCGAGTGTATCGGGCATGTGGCACGCAAACGATGCGTCGATAATGGCGGTTTTGATACCGGCATTCTCCACCACATCGACCACCGTGGTGATCAGGTCGCCGGTGCGCCACGTCCATGCGCTTCCAGGCTCAAGAATCACCTTGAGGTTAGGATGGCGCTGGCGGAAGCCGCGCAAAATCTCAATGAGCCGCTCTGTGTCATATCCCTCGCGTGTCATCAGGTGGCCGCCACCCATATTGACCCACTTCAGCTCAGGCAGCCAGCGGCCGAACTGCTCCTCGAATGCCGCGAGCACCCGCTCCAGATCGTCGGCCGTCGATTCACACAGAGCATGGAAGTGAAACCCGTCGAGATAGGAAGGCAGCCTGTCAGGGAGCATGTCGGCAGTGACTCCGAAGCGCGAGCCCGGGAGCGAGGGATTGTAGAGATCGGTCTCAACCACAGAGCAGAGCGGATTGACACGCAGTCCGGTCGACACTCCGGCGGCTTTTGCCCGCTCTCCATAGCGCTCGAGCTGGCTGAGCGAATTGAAGGTGATGTGCGACGACCGGCTGATAAACTCGTCGATCGTCGCCTCGGTGTAGACCGGGCAATAGCTGTGGGCCTCTCCGCCGAGAGTCTCGCAACCGAGGCGCAGCTCATTGAGCGAGCTCGCCGTGAAATCGCGGTTATAGCGTGCAATGAACGGGAATGTGCGCCACAAGGCATTGGCCTTGAACGCCATTATGATGCTGACACCCGCACGGCGCTCCACATCGGTTATCAGCTCGAGGTTTCGCCGCAAACGGTCTTCGTAGACCACATAGGCGGGTGTGTTTAGTTCGTTGACTGTCATGATCAGGTTAGTCGAGAATTTGAAAGCGGGCGAACTTGAGCAGAAGCACGCGGCGCCCGGTGTTGTCAAAGTCGACGGTTATGCGTGCGTCGGCCATCGAGGTGTCTATGGCGCTGATGGTTCCGGCTCCGAACTTGGCGTGCTCCACCCGTATTCCTTCTGCAAGCTCGGCTGCAGTGTGCTGCTCGCCGATAGCAGTAGCGGTTGCAGGGCGGCGCACTGGAGCTGGTGCCGGCGCTGCGGCTTGTCGCTGCTGCGGCATGGGAGCGGGACGGCGCAGGCGGTTGTCGTCGGTCACACGCCTGAAGCTCGACCGATAGTTGGCAATCGGGTTGACGGGCGGCGCGATGCTTGTGCCGGTGGCGGCACGGAGATATTGCGGATCTATGTCAGACAGAAAGCGCGAAGGGCGGCACACAACGGTCTGTCCGTTGCGGAAGCGCGACGACGCATAGCTCAGCATACAGAATTTCTTGGCACGGGTTATGGCAACATAGAGCAACCGGCGCTCCTCCTCGATCTCCGAGGGGGTCGACATAGCCATTGCCGAAGGGAAAAGCTCTTCCTCAACTCCCACCACAAACACATTGGCAAACTCAAGACCTTTGGCCGAGTGGACGGTCATCAGGGTGACGCGCTCGCCGCCGGCGCCGTCGTCGGTGCTGTCCTGATCTGTGGCGAGCGACACCTCACCCATGAATGTCGACAGCGAAAGATCATCCTGACCCTCCTCTATGCGCGAGTCGACAAACTCCTTCACTCCCGCCAGCAGCTCCTGAATGTTTTCCTGCTTCGACACGCTCTCGGGGGTGTGGTCAGACAGAAACATCGCCAGCAGATGCGTGCGGCTGATGATCTCGGCGGCAACCTCGTAGGCGTCGCGCCCGTCGGCCACCATCGCACCGAAGCCCTCAATCAGTGTCCTGAAATCGTTGAGCTTGCGCAAGGTGCCGGCATTGACAGCAAGCTGATAGCCGGCGGGGTCGAGGATCACCTGCCAGATCGACACTTTCGAGTCGACAGCGGCCCTGACGAGCTTGTTGACCGTTGTCTCGCCAATGCCTCGCGAGGGATAGTTGATAATGCGCTTCAGGGCCTCGTCATCGTCGGGATTGACTGCCATGCGGAAATACGCGAGCGCATCTTTCACCTCCTTGCGCTGATAGAACGATAGGCCGCCGTAGATACGGTAAGGGATGTTGCGCTTGCGCAGCTGTTCCTCCAGAATGCGGCTCTGGGCGTTGGTTCGGTAGAGCACGGCAAATTCGTCGAAACTGTCGGAGCCTGTGACCCTGAGCTGCGATATGCGGTTGGCCACAAGGAAGCTCTCCTCAAAGTCGCTGTAGCTCTGCACCACCTCCACGGGAGCCCCTTTCTCGTTCTCCGAAAACACATTTTTGGGAATCTGCCGGTCGTTTTTGGCAATGAGGCTACGGGCGGCATCGACAATGTTGCGCGTGGAGCGGTAGTTCTGCTCGAGCTTGAATATCTCCAAGTCGGGATATGCTTTCTTGAGGTTGAGGATGTTGGCGATATTGGCGCCGCGGAACGAGTAGATGCTCTGGGCGTCGTCGCCAACCACACAGAGGTTGCCCTGCCCCTCGGTGAGGCGCTGCACAATGAGGTGTTGCGCGAAATTTGTGTCCTGATACTCGTCAACGAGCACATATCGGAAAAACTCACGGTAATGGTTGAGCAGGTCGGGATTGTCGCGCAGAAGCACGTTGGTGTAGTAGAGCAGATCGTCGAAATCCATCGCCCCGGCCACAACACATCGGTCGCGGTAAATGCGGTAAATGCGGCTTATCTCGGGTCGGCGCGAGCGTTTGTCGTGCTCCATGAGCTCGCGGTCGCGGGCATAGTCCTCAGGAGAGATGAGCGCGTTTTTGGCCGCCGAAATGGCCGACACAACTGTCGACACCTTGTAGATCTTGTCGTCGAGATCAAGATCCTTGATAATCATCTTGACGAGCGACTTCGAGTCGGCCGCATCGTAGATGGTAAACGAGCTTTTGAAACCTATCCGCTCGGCATGCGATCTCAGAATGCGGGCAAAGATAGAGTGAAACGTTCCCATCCACAGCTTCCGCGCGGTTGCCTCGCCGGCAAGGCTTTCGATTCGCTCGCGCATCTCGCGCGCGGCCTTGTTGGTGAAGGTGAGCGCCAGGATGCGCCACGGCTCATAGCCCTTGGCGAGCAGATGCACGATCTTGTAGGTGAGCACGCGAGTCTTGCCCGATCCGGCGCCGGCAATAACCAGCTCGGGGCCTCCGAGATGTTCCACGGCAGCCCGCTGGGGCGCATTCAGTTGTGAGAGATAGCTCTGCATTTGTTTGCAAAGGTAGGCAAAAAAATCGTTATTTTTATCTACCTTTGCGCCAGTCTCAGGCCGCGCGCCGCAACCCCATGAATCAGAAACAGCAAGGCTACCTGAAATTCATCGCCTACCTGCAGATCATCGGCATTATCCTGGTGGTGGCGGGTCATTCATTTCATGAATACCCCGATGGCTCTCACGGTGTTTCGCTGATTGTCTACCGCATGCTCTACAGCTTCAAGATGCCGCTGTTTCTGTTCGTTTCCGGCTTCCTGATGGTCTACACCTCGTTCATGCGGCGCTCAGGCGAGGCCCCGTCGGCGAAGCGCTTCGCAGTTCAGAAAATCAGGAGGCTGCTTGTGCCGTTTGTGGTGCTGTCGTTAGTCACATTCATTCCGCGCTCGATGATGTCGGGTCTGGCCGACGATCCGATCCCGCTGTCGGCGAGGGAGCTGCTGGAAGCGCTCGCTTACAGAGACAAGCTGATCATTCCTTACTATTGGTTCTTGCAGACGAGTTTCACTCTGCTTGTGGTGTCATACTCTTTCATTTGTCTGTGTCGCCGTGCTCGGCTCGCCGATGGAGTGACCTACACTCTGCTCCTGCTCATCGTATTCGCTTTTCCCTATCTGCCGGTCAACTTCCCGAAACTGATGTCGGTCGACATGACGGTGTCGTGCGGTTTCTATTTTGTTGCCGGAGCTGCCTACTGCCGTTTCGCGCCGGCCATCGACCGCTATGTCCGTTGGACCTCCCCGGCAGTCTTCATTCTTTTTGCTGCAATATGGGCCACTCTGTTCTTCCTCTCTGATGATGGACTGGGATATTCCGCGCCACGGGCATTCGCGGGCATAGCGATGTGCATCTCGTTTGCAAAGATCCTCGAGCATCGGCATTACACTTTTCTCGACCATCTCACGGGCACCAACTATCTGATTTTCCTGCTTTCGTGGTTCTGCAACGTGGCTGCACAGCAGGTTCTGAGCCACTTTGTTGTTCTGCCATGGTGGGTCTACACTCTGCTGTCGCTGATTTCGGGAATCTACATCCCCTGGCTTGCCTACCGCTATCTGCTGCGCCAATAGCACAGCCGCTGGGCGCGGGTAACAGCTCTGTTGCTGGGACAGTCGTTCAAGCGCAAGCAATGATCAGGGCGCAACCCGAAGGCCACGCCCTGATCTAATTAACAGTGTACAAAAATGTCTTATCAGTTACCGGCAGGAACAACCTCCCATGTGTAGTTTCCGTCGGTTATCGCTTTCCATTCAAATCCTTCGCCTAGCACGGGGTTATAACCCTGATTGTTGTATTTGCCGCCGCGAAGCTCGATCTTACCGGCACCTGCGCCGCCGAAATAAACCGTGTTCTTGTCTGAATAGAAATTACCGCCGTTGATCACCACGTTTCCGTTACCTGCATTATAAACATCATAGAATGCCGAAGTAGCGCCGTATAGCGGGTTGACTACGTAGGTACCACCGTTGATTGTGGTGTTCCCGTAAGAAGCAGCAACAGCACCCTGAACGCCCTCAACATAACCGCCGTTGAACACAGCAACTGCCGAGGGGTTGAAAATATTGATTGCGTAAGCATACTGATTATTGGCACCGGGAGCGTTATTGGCGCTTGTCGACTTCACGGTGCCGCCATTCATGGTAAAGTTTCCTTCGACGTAGAAGGCATAGAAGGCGCATTCGAGTGTGCCCGAGTCAAAGTTGACGGTTGCGCCGGGATTTACAGTGATTGCCGATCCACGGGTAGCAGTCGATGTTGTGAAGGTGGGGCCATCGATGTTGAGTGTTCCGTCAACGTCAACCAGACGGTTGTCGCCGGAAATCGTGCCATTGCCCTTCATGGTCACGGTAGTTCCTTCAGCAACAATAATGTTTGCAGTGCTACCCTGACGTGCTGTGGTGACGGTTACCCCTTCAGGAACGGTGAGGGTAATGTCCTTGTCGATTGTAACGGCGCCACTCTGTGCGAAATTCATATCGTTTGCCAGTGAGATAATGTCGCCATCCTTCGCATTGGCGAGAGTGCTTACAAACTCTTCGGGAGTGGTGACCTCGATAGGCTGGGTATACTCAACATTGTTGTCACCTTCCTCGAAAGCGGGAGCGATCTGTACGTTGAACTCGGTGGGGTTGGTCAGAAGCGCGCCATAGATGTTGGTGCGGAAGTTCTGCTTCAGGGTAACGCTGTTAACCTCTACGCTCTCAAAGCCGTTGTTGAAAGCCAGGGTGCAGGTGGCTGTGCCCTGGGTGCCGGGCATCAGGTAGTTCATAGCCAGAAGCGAGTAGGTCTCGGTGCCACCCACTGCGGGGAAGGTCACTTTCTGACCATCGGTCTCGTAAGCGCTGAAGTCGGCTGCTGTGACTGCACCGAAGGTTGCGTCGGTCACTTCGTCGCTGAAGGTGTTGCTGATAACATCGAAGCTCTTGTAGAGCGTGCCGGTTACGGTTACCTGCGCGGTGAGGGCGGTAACACCGTCAGCGGGGTTGATATACTTGGCAACGACGGGGTCGTTCAGGTCGCTGGTGCCCCAGTTGAGCTGTGCGAACGGACGGATGAGCTGAACTGTGTTGGTGGGATCGCCGGCCACAACTGCCTCTGAGGTGCCTACGAAGGCATCTTCGGCGAGGGTGTTGGTGGCCATCGCGTCGTAGTCAACGCTCAGCACACCGTTGGTGAAGCTGACGGCGCCGTTGGCGGCATTGTCGGCGTAGAACACAACCTGATAGGTCTTGCCCTTACCGAGGTTGAGGGTGACGGTTTCGGTGGTCTTGCCGCCGGCGAAGGGTGTGCCCTCGAACGATGCGGTGTAGACTGCGGTCTTGGTTTCGCCGTTCACCTCATAGACGGTCCACTGCAGGTTGTCGACCGGAGCGAGGATCTGATCGCCCAGTGTCGCACGGCTGCTGAGCGAGCCGGGGATGGTGACGTTGAACGTAACGCTGTCGCCGTTGCCGGCAACGGGCTCCTCAGAGGAGCATGACGCGAGAGCTAATGCGCTCAGCGCCAGCGCGGGATAAAGAAATTTCTTCATTGTTGCACTGTAATATTTTTGATTGATATATATTAGCCAATGTGCAAATATATATCTTTACAGCGCAACTTAAGCACCCCCCCCCGCATTTTTAACTATAATTAACTTACCGCGACTCCTCCGGGCGCCAGCTTAAAATCATCAGCGCTCTGCCCGCATAGGGTTATTGAGGAAGTCGGCATATGCAAGACGGATACCGTCGGCAAGCTCGGTTCGGTAAGTCCAGCCGAGCGCCGTGGCCTTGCTTACGTCGAGGAGCTTGCGCGGCGTTCCGTTGGGACGCGTGGTGTCCCACTCAATCCGGCCCTCATAACCCACAATGTCGGCCACAAGCTCGGTGAGCTCGCGGATTGAGAGCTCCTTACCGGTGCCTGCATTGACTGTCTCATTGCCCGAGTAATTGTTCATCAGGAAAACGCACAGGTTCGCGAGGTCGTCGACATAGAGAAACTCGCGCAGCGGGCTGCCGTCGCCCCAGCACACAACCGACGGCGCCCCGGCCATCTTGGCCTCGTGGAAGCGACGGATCAGAGCGGGCAGAACGTGGGAGTGCTCGGGGTGATAATTGTCGTTCGGGCCATACAGATTTGTGGGCATCACCGAAATAAAATCGGTGCCGTGCTGGCGGTTGAGATACTCGCAATATTTCAATCCTGAAATCTTTGCAAGCGCATAGGCCTCGTTGGTCTGTTCGAGAGCCGAGGTGAGCAGGCAGCTCTCAGGCATGGGTTGCGGTGCAAGGCGCGGATAGATACATGACGAGCCGAGAAACTCGAGCTTCCTGACCCCGTTGAGCCACGCCGCACGGATCACGTTCATCTCAAGAATCATGTTGTCGTACATGAAATCTGCCGGAGCCTCGTTATTCGCCACAATGCCCCCCACTTTCGCGGCCGCGAGAAACACATACTCGGGCTTCTCCTCGGCAAAGAATGCCTCGACTTCGGCCTGACGTGTGAGATCGAGTTCGGCATGGGTGCGGGTCACGATATTCCCGTAGCCCTGGCGACGGAGTTCGCGCACAATAGCCGAGCCCACCATTCCACGGTGGCCCGCAACATAGATCTTGCTGTCGCGATTCATTTAACTATTCCTTTTTCGAGATATTCCACCAGATTGGTGCGCACGCTCTCTCCGGCGCGCTCAACAGCCACCTTGGCCATATCGGCATCCACCATCAGGTTGACGAGCTGCTCAAACGATGTTTTCCGGGGATTCCAGCCCAGATGCTCACGCGCCTTGGCGGGATTGCCCAGAAGATTGACAACATCGGTAGGCCGGTAGAAATCAGGACTCACCTCGACGAGCACACGCCCTGTTTTGCAATCAATGCCCTTTTCGTCGGGGCCCTCGCCCTCCCAGCGCAGCTCGATGCCCACGCGGCGGAACGCGAGGGTACAGAACTCACGCACCGAGTGCTGCTCGCCGGTGGCTATTACATAATCGTCGGGCTCGGGCTGCTGCAGAATGAGCCACATGCACTCGACATAGTCGCGCGCATAGCCCCAGTCGCGTTTCGACGACAGGTTGCCCAGATAAAGCTTGTCTTGCTTGCCTTGCGATATGCGGGCGGCGGCAAGTGTGATCTTACGTGTGACGAATGTTTCGCCGCGGCGCTCGCTCTCATGGTTGAAAAGGATGCCCGAGCAGCAATACATTCCGTATGCCTCACGATACTCCTTGACAATCCAAAAGCCGTAGAGCTTCGCAACGGCATAAGGGCTGTAAGGGTGAAACGGTGTGTTCTCGTCCTGAGGCACAGCCTCAACCTTGCCATAGAGCTCTGAGGTGGAGGCCTGATAGATGCGGCAGGTGTCGGTCAGTCCGCAAAGGCGCACAGCCTCCAGCACGCGGAGCACACCGTTGGCATCGACGTTAGCCGTAAACTCGGGTGAGTCAAACGACACCTGCACGTGGCTCTGCGCAGCAAGATTGTAGATTTCATCGGGCTTCACCTTCGAGACAACCTGCATGATCGACATCGAGTCGGCCATGTCGCCGTAATGGAGATGGAAGTTGCGGTGGCCTTCGAGGTGGGTGATGCGTTCGCGAAAATCAACCGACGAGCGCCGGATCATGCCGTGCACATCATAGCCTTTCTCAAGGAGGAACTCGGCCAGAAACGACCCGTCTTGTCCTGTCACACCGGTGATCAGCGCTCTTTTCATTGTCGCGTGGAATTGTGAGGATTATTTATGGAGGTTGTCGCCGTAGCCGTAGCCGTAGGAGTAATGATAGCCGTAGCCGGCCACGGGCTCAGCCGTAGCATTGAGCACGATAGCCATGTTGCCGTAACGGCGGGTGTCGTAGATCTCCTGAATCATCGGCAGCATGCTCCGCTGGAACAGGCCTGCGCGGATCACAAAGAGAGTGAGATCAGAGAGCGGGTTGACGATCATGGTGTCGGCCACGATATCGATCGGCGGGCAGTCGAGGATAATCACATCATACTCGTTACGCAGCTGAGCGACGAGCTCCTTCATGCGGGGCTCCTCAAGCAGCTCGGAGGGATTCGGGGGCACGGGACCTACGGGAATAAGGTCGAGACCCTTGATGCCCTGCACGTCGTGGCAGATGATCTGGTCGGGGCTGGCAGTGCCGACAAGATAATTCACCAGGCCTCCGGTGGTTGAGGCGCGCGAGCCGAGAATATCCTTCGAAAGGGTTGTGCGGCGCAGGTCGAGGTCCATCAACAGAATGCGCTGTCCCTTGATTGCGAGGGCCGCCGCGAGATTTGTCGAAACGAATGTCTTTCCCGAGCCGGGGCTGGCTGATGTGACTGAGATAACCGCTGCGGGTTCGCCCGGTTTGTGGCGCAGCATCAGATGGAGGCTTGTGCGGAGCACACGGAATGCCTCGTTGATCATGTCGCGGTTTTCGGGACGCACCACAATGCCCTGCCGCTCCTCCTTGCGGGGCAGAATGCGCTCGAGCATTCCGGCCGGCTTGCGGTTGAGGGGAAGCTCGCCCACAAAGGGAGCCTTGAGGCGGTCGATGTCCTTGCGGTCGCGCACGGTGGTGTTGAGCATTTCACGCAGATAGAGAATTGTGACAGGAATAAGGATTCCCAACACGAATCCCACCAGCAGAATCAGGTTGCGGCGCGGTGAGATGGGGCTGGTTGAGCCCAGAGGAGGCGACACAACGCGGATCTTGTTGGTGATGTAATTCTGTGCGAGCTCATTCTCCTCGCGCTTCTGAAGCAGATAGAGATAGAGCGACTCCTTGACCTTCTGCTGGCGCTCCACACTCAGCAGGTAGCGCGCCTGGCTGGGGGTTGAGGCGATCTTGGAGGTGTTGGAAGCCTCCTCGCGCTTGAAGGCGGCGATCGAGGTGTTGAGCGAGGTTATGGCGTTGTCGAGATTCTGCACGAGCGCTCCGCGGTAGCTGCGCAGGCGCGAATCGAGCTCGGCCACGAGCGGGTTGGAGGTCGACGAGTTGGCAACCAGCGAATTGCGCTCAAGAAGAATCTTATTATAGTCGGCAATCTGCGATTCGATATTGACATCGGCCACACCGGTGTTTGACGGGAGCACCGAATTTTCATTTTTCGACGATGTCATGAAGTCGCGCAAATAGCGTGTCATGGCAAGGCGGTTGGTGAGGTCGATGAGGGTCTCGGCAGCCTTGTTGGCATTGTTGACATACATCGTTGCCGAAGCCCCTACATCAGGCAGAAGATTGGCGCTCTTGAATGTGGCGATATCTGAATCGACATTGCCGAGCTCCTGCTCGATGATGTTAAGACGGTCGTTGATGAAGCGCGAAGTTGCCTCAGCAATGCGGGAGCGCTCGCGAACACCATCCTCGTTATAGACCGACACGAGCATGTTGATGATATCCTCGGCACGCTGTGTCGACTGGTCGGTGAGCTTGAGGGTGAGGATATCGGCCCAGTCGTCGATTGTTTCGCCCGAAAGGCGCGAGCTCAGGGCCATGGTGCGCGAATACACACTCATGCGGTGCACCCTGATCTCCTCGGTCTCGGCGAGTTTGGCGCCTGAGTACACAGGGTTAGGCTTGATCTCCACCTGCCCGATCGGGGTCTTGACAGTGCTTCCTGAGATATAATTGAATGCAATATCGAGATCCTTGAAGTTTTCCTTCTCGCCCTTGAGGGTGCGCTTGATCCGGGTTATGATGCCGGTGCCGTCAGGCTCGAGCTGCAGATCAAGCTGAATCACGGCATCGTCAGGAACACCGGGAAAGCTCACGACAACCGGCTGGTTGGTGCCGTAGAGCACCTGCGGATGCCACATTTTTGGACGCGTGTAGCTCACATTAAGATTGAGTCGCTTCACAACCTCCATTATCACCGACGGCGCTGTCAGAGCTATGACCTCGGTGTTCTTTTCAGGATCCTGCTGGAAAAATCCCATCTGCTGGAACACCGATCCGAAGTCGCTGCCGCGCGAGCCGTCGCTGCGCACAACCAGCACTAACGCCTCGCGCTCATAGACCGGTATCTGGCATTTATAGTAGACCCACGAGGCACCGAGGCAAACAACCAACGATATTACAATCCACCACCATTTCCGGCGGCAGATTGCAAGAAAATCCTGAAGCTGAAGCACATTCTCCTGGCGTGCGGAAGGTGTGCCGTTATCTACTGTCTGAATACCTTCGTCAGAATTCGGCGTAGTCATATATTTCTTTTACTTCTCTTTTGCGAATTTATTATCTGAAGACAAGCACCGCGATGGTGGTGAGGAGCGAGGCAACCGAGAGCCAGAACGAGGCTGTCAGCACGGTGTTACCGTTGGCCTGACGCTGACGCTTTTTATATGAGTTGGGCTCAACGTAAATCACGTCGTTCTGCTGCAGATAGTAGGCAGGCGAGCCGTAGAGGCTTTCGGCCGAGGTCAGGTCAACACGGTAGACCGAGGTAGAGCCGTCGGGATTCTCGCGCATCACGGCAACGTTGGTGCGCTCGCCCTGGATGGTGAGGTCGCCGGCCATAGCCAGCCCTTCGAGCAGGGTGATGCGGTCGCGCTCCATATCATAGCGGCCGGGGCGTGTCACCTCGCCAAGCACGTTGATGCCGGTGTTTGAAAACTCAACCGTTACGGTTGGATCCTTGACAAGGTTATCGGCGATGAGACGCTTCTTGATCGTTGAGGCGATCTCGGCGCGCGTCAGGCCGCCCACATGGATGGTGCCGAGCACCGGGAAGTCGATATTCCCCTGCTCGTCAACTGTGTAGAGCGACATCGTGTTGGCATTGTTGTCGACAGCCGTTGAAACATTTCCAAGCCGGCGCGACATCACGGGCATGTTGAACAGGGCTGCCAGGGCAGGATCTTTTGAGTTGACAACAATTGAGAGTTTATCGTCGGGCACAGCCTTAATGGCGCCTCCCATATATTTCGGATTCATGGTAGCCTCGTTGACATCCTTGAAATATGCGACATCCTTAGGCGTGGAGCACGACGTCAGAAACGCCACTGCCGCAAGGAAACCAACGAGTATCTTATTTATATTCATCTGTGTCGTTTTCTTATAGGGGACTGCAAATGTAACACATATTTTTTGAAACACCAATCACAACCGCGATGCTACCGCTCCTTCCAGCTCCTGGAGAGTGGCGGGACGGGCAACGACATCGCCGTTACGGTCGATCACGAAAGTTGCCGGAAGGGTGCCGACATTGTAGTTGACAAGCGCTGAAGCGCCGTCGGCAGCCGAATTGTAGACCGTGATCCACGGCAGCGGAGCCGCCGCCTGCCGCCAGGCAAACTCATCTTCGTCGAAGGCTACCTGAAAAATCTCGAGGCCACGTTCGTGATACTTTTCGTACAGACGGTTGAGCTCGCGGTTGAACGCAGGCGACTCATCGGCCTGATAGGATGTGAAGTTGAGCACGATCACCTTGCCCTGACGCGACAGCTGCTCGAGGCTGTGACGCCGGCCGCGGTTGTCGAGAAGACTGATGTCGAACAGGTTGATCACCGAAGCATGGACGGTGTCGCGCGGAGCCGAGGCCGACGGTGTGCGGTTCTGGAGAAAAAGATTGCGCAGATAGGCAGTGCGCGGATCTTCGGGCCGGAGAGTGTTGAAGGCATTTGCCACGGCACCGATGATCTTCAGGTCGGAAGGACGCGAAGGGTCAAAGAGCTGCACTCCGCCAATTCGCTTGTTGATAATGTAATACGAAACAATGCCCGACGGATCCTGGAGCATCATGCTGCCGAGTTCGCGCTTGAAAAGCGAATCGACGATAGCGTTGCTCACTCCCATCTTCTGAACAGCGTCGGCCACCCGACGGTCAACCGTCATGAGCCTTTCTGCCGAGGGCGATCCTGACAGGGTGTAGTCAGAATCGAAAGCCGAAGCTGTCGTGACAACGGTCACGGTCTCGATGCTGTCGATAGGGAAATAAACGGTCTTGTCGTCAAGGCGGAGACGATAGATGTCGGGGTATCCGGCCGGTGCGTGGGTTACGCTGAATTTACCCGAGCGGTCCAGCGTCACCGAATCAATCGGATACCATCGGCCATTGTCGTTAGCCTCGACGATCATTGTCTTTCCCTCGGCGCCGTCGATCTTTCCGTCGACTGTCCAGTGAGGCGAACCGCTGCAGGCAACCATCAGCGCCGTGATTGCGGCAACCGCCACCGGTTTGTATATTTCGCGTAGAATCCGAGTATACATAATATGAGAAATATAGCGCAAATTTAGATTTTTTTTACATTATTTGCAAGCGTTCGCAAAAATTGGCGTATCGTCTGGAGGTTGGAGTGCATTTTGGATAGCCGCTACCTGAATCAACAGATTTTTTCATAACTTTGTGGCTATATGGATTCAGAAGTCATGAAAATCCTCCTGCTGGGCGACTACAGCAACTGTCACGCCTCGCTGGCCACCGGGCTCCGGCGCCTGGGACATGACGTGACTGTGGCTTCGAACGGCTCACGATGGATGGATACCGACCGCGACATCGACCTCTCCCGGCTCGGAGCGGGAAAGCTCGGCGGGGCAACGCTGTGGATGAAACTCAACGGCCCGCTGCGTCACCGTTTCGAGGGCTACGACATTGTGGCTATAAACAATCCGGTCATGGTTGAGCAGCGCCCGGGAATGTGCAAGGCTATTTTCGACAAGGTTAAATCAGCAAATCGATCGGTGTTTCTCACCTTCATGGGTTCCGACTCCAACTTCGTAAAGGCATGTATCGACCCCTCGGGGCCTCTGCCGTTCAATGAATGGATGATCCACGGGCAGCCTGCTCCGCTGTTTCGTCACGATCCCACAAAGGTTGACAAATGGCTCAGCCCCGAGCTGACCGATCTGACCGACCACGTCTACAGCAACGTTGACGGCATCGCCACAATCCTATATGAGTATGACCGCGTTGCCGCGCTCCACGTTGGGCCCGAACAGCGCCGCTACATTTCCCTGCCCATCGACACAAAGTCCCTGACTCCCGTCTACATCCCCGAAAAGCCTGAAAAAGTGAGATTTTTTCTGGGAAGGCACGCCGGGCGGCTCATTGAGAAAGGAACCGACCTGCTCGAGCAGGCGGCACGCGCCGTTGTGGAGCGCCACCCCGGCCATGCCGAGCTGGTGATTGTGGAGAACCGGCCTTACAAGGAATATCTCGAACTGATGAAGAGCGCCCACGTGGTGCTCGACCAGATCTACAGCTACACCCCGGCCACTAACGCACTGCTGGCCATGGCCTACGGCCTGACCGCCGTGAGCGGCGCCGAGCCGGAGTTCTATGACTTCATCGGAGAAACTGAAAACCGGCCCGTCATAGCAGCTCCGTATGACTACAACCGTCTTGTCGACACTCTCGAAAAAGTGGTGATCAACCGCCGGCAGCTTCGTGAGCTGGGGCGAGCCTCGCGCGCATTTGTGGAGAAGCACCATGATGTCGACATGGTTGCACGGCGGGCAATCGACTTCTGGACCTCACGCCTCAAAATGAAAGCCGATGCCACGACTTGACATTGCCATCGCAACCTTGGGCATGCGCGGGATCGAACGCCTTGCCGGCGCGTCGCTTCCGCGGATCGACGGGGTTAGATATGTCATTTCATGGCAGATTGACGCCTCCGGGCCATGCGTGCCCCAACAGCTCAGGCGCGAGGATATCGAGGTGCACAGCATTGGCGGCCGCGGCCTGAGTGCCAACCGAAACAACGCTTTCGCCCACTGCACGGCGCCGTTGGTGCTGATTGCCGACGACGATCTCACATTCCTCCCCCGGGGGATCACAGCTGCAATCGAGGCCATGGAGAAGAACCCGCGCGACAGTTTCGCCCTGTTCCGTTACACGGGCGACGACCCTGTGCATTTCCCCGCGCATGAAGAACCGCTGCCTCCCCTGCCCCGCTGTTTCCCCGCTGTTTCGTTCATCATTATGGTGCGCCGCGAGGTTATCGACAGCGGTTGCCGATTCGACACCCGCTTTGGCATCGGGGCTGAGCTCCCGGTGGGTGAAGACGATCTTTTTCTCCTCACCATGTTCCGCAAAGGCTTCAGAGGCCATTATTATCCGATCACCATAGTTCACCACAACGGGCTCACGACGGGTCACCGCAGCATAGCCGACCGCCGGACAGCGGTTGGTACCGGCGCCGTGATCGGTTTCGCCTATCCGCTGACGGCGCCGCTGCGCATTCCCCTCAAGGCATGGCGCATGAGCCGACGCGGCCAGATGCCCTTCGGAGCCGCGCTGAATGCTCTCACCCAAGGATGGTTTAACCGCATGAAAATGACTCCGCCGTGGAACCTCTGACACTCGATGTAGCGATCGCAACACTCGGCAAAGACGGAATAAACCGCACCGCCGAGATGACACTCCCGAAGATAGAGGGAGTGAGATACATCGTTTCATGGCAAAACGAGGGTTACACCGAAATCCCCGCGTCGCTGCAGCGTCCTGATATCGAGATTCACACTCTCGAAGGGCGCGGAGTGAGCCGCAACCGCAACAACGCGCTGAGCCACTGCACCGCCGACATTATCCTCAATGCCGACGATGACCTGCACTATACTCCCCAGGGGCTCAGCGCAGTCATCGAAAGTTTCACCGCAAATCCGGATATTGATTTCGCAACGTTCCGTTACTCAGGCGCCAACAGCCATAAGGTGTATCCTGCCGTGCTAACCTCGCTGAGCACCCTGCCCAAAGGATTCAGCATCGGAACGATCGAGCTGGCGTTTCGCCGCACTGTAATCGCAAACGGAGTGAGATTTGACGAACGTTTCGGCCCCGGAACCTCACTTGCCACCGGCGAAGATTCCATTATGCTGCTCACCTTGCGCCGACGAGGCTACCGCGGGTGCTACTTCCCGATAACCATCACCCACCATTCAGGCGAATCGACCGGTCTGCGCCCCATCACCGATCGGCGTGTTGCCCTCGCCATGGGTGCGATCATAGGACTCGAATATCCGCTTACGGCACCCCTGCGTCTGCCACTGAAAGCGCTGCGTCTCGGCCGCAGCCGCAAGATGGCGACCCTGCCGGCACTCATAGAACTCACGCGGGGCTACATCCGTCAATTTTTCATGAAGAAGCCATGGAAAGCGTGAATGGAAGAAAAAGCGGGGCTACTGCCGGAATCATGAAAGTGATGAGCATATTCGGCGGGGTGCAGGTAATGACGATTCTCTGCGCCGTGGTGCGTACCAAGCTTGTAGCGCTATGGATCGGGGCTGCCGGGGTGGGCCTGTTCGGAATTTTCAATTCGGCTATCGAGATGGTTTCGAGCCTCACCATGCTCGGCATCGACACAAGTTCGGTGCGCGACATGGCCGCAGCTCCTTCGTCACGCCAAGGGCTGATGGCCTCGGTTGTGCGCCGTTGGGGATGGCTTCTTGGTGCCTCCGGAGCACTGGTGATAACAGTTCTGTCACCTCTGCTCAGTCTATATTCATTCGGCGACACAGCCCACGGCTGGCAGTTTGTGGCGCTCGGCATCTGTGTGTTCTTCGGGGCCCTGACCAAAACAAACCTTGCCATTCTTCAGGGGTTCAGGCGCTACCGTAATCTGGCCCGCGCATCGGTGTGGGGAGCGATTGCGGGTGTGGCGATCTCGGCGCCGCTTTTCTATTTCTTCGGCATCGACAGCATTGTGCCTGCCTTGATAGGGTTTGCCCTTGTGAGCTACATCGCTGCCGCACTCAATTCCGAGAAACTGCAGCCAACTAAGATCGACAGAAAAAAGATGTGGGAAATGGGTGGAGGATTCCTGCGCCTGGGAGCCTACATGACCGTCGCCGCCTTCGCTGCCAATCTGGTCAACTATCTGTTCATGTCATGGCTCAACGGCGCGGCCGACGTGGCCACCGTGGGCTATTATCAGGCCGGCTACACGCTCTTTTTCCGCTATGCGGGCCTTGTGTTCACAGCAATAGTGGTGGAATATTATCCCCGGCTCTCGTCAGTGGCGTCAAAACCACGAGCCACCTCCACATTCGTCAATCATGAGGCCACGCTGCTGATGTGGATTCTGCTCGGCATTATCCCCGCCTTTATCGTTGCGGCGCCCCTGCTGGTGAGAATTCTTTATACCGACGATTTCATGGCCGTGATTCCGCTTGTCACGCTCGGCATCACCGGCACGGTTCTGCGCGGAATATCATGGTGCATGTCGTTCACAATTCTTGCCCGCGGCGACGGGCGCCTTTTCCTGATCACTGAGGTTGTGAGCGAAAGCCTTGCCCTGGTGCTGAACATTGTCGGCTACCGGCTATGGGGGCTCACCGGCCTCGGCGCGGCCTACGTGGTGTGGTATGCGGCCTACACGGCTATGATAGCCTTTGTCTATCTGCGGATCTACCGCCTGCGCATCTACCGGGCCACGGTTGTCCAGACAGCCGCAGTGCTGGCCATCTCTCTTTTGAGTGCCCTGGTCGCCTTGACCGGCAGCCTATGGTGGATCAACATCCCGCTCGCCGCAGGGGCCATGGCAGTTGCTTTCGTCAGGCTGAGGCGGCTTTACCGATAGCGCTTGTAGGCAGCGGCAAGGCGTGTGTGATAACCCTGCCGGGCATACGAGGCTCCGTTATAGCCTCGGGCAAACGCCGTCCAGTTCTTGGCTTTGAGATACTTGACCAGACCTGTATTGATAATGAATTTGGCAAAGAGTTCAAGCTGATCACGCTCAGAACGGCTCATCAGCTCAACAAACTCGTCGACCGACTCGCAGCCACACTTTTTCCAGTTGAATCCACCGATCTGAAACATGCCCCAGAATGTGCCCTCGACAGCAGTGCGGTTGTCGATGCTTCGGGCCGCATCGAGCCGGCGGTTGACGGCCGCCTGACTCCCGCGGGCAACTGGGCGGAACACCGCCGGATGGCTTTTCTGATACTTGGCAAGGTTCAGGCCGTTGCGGCTGGCAAAGCGCCTGAACATCGTCATGTCGAAGTTAACGAGCGGTCGGCCTGGCGCCGAGAATCCCTGGTGAGTCTTGCCGGCCTCGATCTCCACCACAGCCTTTACGGCCGCAACTTCAACCCCGAGCTCCTCGGCCACCTCGCGATAGTCGTCCTCGCTCAGCCGCAGGATTTGCTGCGCTGCGGCGGCAACACTGTCGGCCGGCGCCGTTGCTTTGGGTGTCGATGCGTGGCAATTGACAGCGGCTATGGCTGTAATGAACATGAATGTCAGTAACAGGGGGATTCTCATAATCATGGAAAGCAAGAGCCGGACACCCCGAGAACGCGCTTTGGCAGCGTCCGCAAGTGTCCGGCCCGAGACTTGACTGTGACCGATATCGCTATCGGCGTTGTGTTTTTACTGAATTATTTCTTGGTGTTACCCACCTTTGTCAGGATACGCTTGAGCTGCTCGTAGAAGCGCTCCACAGCGGGAATGTGCATGCGTTCGGCCGGAGAGTGAACGTCGCGGAGAGTCGGGCCAAACGAAACCATGTCGAGATGCGGATACTTTGTCAGGAACAGGCCGCATTCCAGACCTGCGTGGATAGCCTTGATGGCAGGCTTGACACCGTAAAGTTCCTCGTAGGCATCGCGGGCAATGGCCATGATGGGCGAGTTGAGGTTGGGCTGCCAGCCGGGATAGCCGTCGCCGTGTGTAACCTCGGCACCGGCGAGATCGAACACAGCCTCTACGCGGCGGGCAATGTCCCATTTGCGCGACTCAACCGAGCTGCGCTGCGAGGTTGTGATCAGGATTTCGTTGTCGGGACGCATCTTGACAGCGGCGAGGTTGGTTGAGGTCTCAACGAGGCCTTCGAGCTCGCGGCTCATCGAGATCACTCCGTGAGGAGCTGCATAGAGCGCGAGGATAAGATTGCGCGATGTCTGCTGGTCGATGGTGAACTCGGGAGTGTCGACACTCTCCATTGTGATTTCGAGAGTGGGCTCGATGCCGGCATACTCGTTTTCGATGTCGGCGATATAGTTGTTGAGCATGGTGCGAACCTCCTCTTTCTTCGAGGTGTGGACACCGAACACAGCGTGAGCTGCGCGGGGAATGGCATTGCGGAGATTGCCGCCGTCAAATTCTGCCACAGCCACTTCATGCTTCTCCATGAGGTTGAAAAGGAAACGTGCAATCAGCTTGTTGGCATTGGCGCGGCCAAGGTGGATATCGCCGCCTGAGTGACCGCCCTGACCCTTCTCGACTGCCACACGGAAATAGAAGAAATCCTTGGGAGCGAACGAGCGGTTATACTTGAACACGGCAGTTGTGTCGACACCGCCGGCACATCCGATAAAGATCTCGGCATCATCTTCCGAGTCAAGGTTCAGAAGGATGTTGCCGTTGATCATGCCCTCGCCGATATTGTTGGCACCGGTCATGCCGGTTTCCTCGTCGACAGTGATGAGAGCCTCCAGCGGGCCATGCTCGTAAGAGTCATCGATAAGAGCGGCCATGGCGGCAGCCATGCCGATACCGTTGTCGGCGCCGAGAGTCGTACCGTCGGCGCGCACCCATTCTCCGTCAACGATTGTCTTGATCGGGGTGGTGTCGAAGTCGAAGTTCTTGTCGTTGCTTTCACACACCATGTCCATGTGGCCCTGCATGATCACTGTGGGGGCATCTTCATGGCCGGGTGTAGCAGCCTTTGTCATAACGACATTGCCCACAGCATCGGTGCGCACGCCGAGATTGTGTTTCTTGGCGAAATCGAGCAGATATTCACGGATCTTCTCCTCCTTCTTTGAAGGACGGGGCACACGGGTGATCTCATCGAAAATTTCGAAAACGATAGCCGGTTTGAGGTCTTTGACGTTCATTTAACAGTCAGTTTTTATGAGGTTTTGGATTTAGGTTTTTTAAGCTGAATGAAAAACAATGTTAAAATTCAGTGAATTGCGAGGCCAAGTTACAAAATAAAAACGAGAAACACCAAATTATTTCGAGGTGTTTCATATATTTGCATCGTTAAAACACCTCCAAGGCCATGAAAACCCTCGTTTTGACGATTGCCTTTCTGCTGATTGCCGTAGTGTTGCTCGGAGTGAAGGTGATGTTCGTCAAAGGGGGTCGGTTTCCGTCGGGCCATGTCCACGACATTCCCGCCCTGCGCGATCGCGGGATAGGGTGCGCGGCCTCAGGCGGCGACAAGCCGGAGGATGTTGACCGAACCTTACATTCATCCATCGATCAAAAATGAAAAAATTAGCCATCTCAGCTAACCTCTTCGCGATCCTTCTTGCCGCCGGTGCAACCCTGTTGTCATGTGGCAGCAAATCAGGCAATGCCGAAGCACCCGCCGCTCCCGTTGCCGCCGCCAATTCAGATCAGCAGGCTCCCGCCGGTCTCAATATCCGCTATATCGACGCCGACTCAGTCACCGCCAACTACACTCTGGCCAAAGAGTTTCAGGAACTGACCCTTTCAACACTGAGCAAAATCGAAAGCACCGAGCAGGCACGTTCGGCTGAGATTCAGAAACTCATGCAGACCATCGATCAGAAAGGCCGCAACAACGGATATCTCTCGCAGGAAAGCTATGAGGCCGACATGGCAAACGTGGCCAAGAAGCAGCAGGACGCTCAGAATGTTCTGGGCAACATGCAGCGCCGCGCCCAGCAGGAGATGGCTCAGCGACAGATCGAGCTCAACGACTCACTCGAATCGTTTATCAAGGACTATAACAAGCAGAAGGGTTATGACGCGATCCTCTACAAGGCAGCCGGCGTCTACTTCAACCCCGCTCTCGACATCACCGATGAGGTTATCAAAGGCCTCAACGAACGCTACGAAAAGGGCAAGAAATCGAAATAATCCTTCACTCGTCCAATTCCCGTAACAGCATTGAAAAGCATTCATGGGTAACTCTATGGATGCTTTTTCGCCTATGAATAAACCGCGGCTCACAATCGTGATTCCTGCCCGCAACCGCCGGGCGACCCTCCGCCGGACCCTCGACTCGGTTGCGGCCCAGACATTGCGGCCGCTAAGGGTGGTGCTGGTCGACAACGCCTCAACCGATTCCACCCGCGCCATCATGGAGCAATGGCGCGATCAGACAAACGAGCCCGGTTTTGAAGTCACCGTAACCGACGAGCCCCGATGCGGCGCCTCGGCCGCGCGCAACAAAGGCCTCGGGCTGGTCGACACCGAGTTCGTGATGTTTTTCGACTCTGACGACGTGATGCTCCCAACCCACTGCGCAGACATGATGGATGAGTCGGCGCGGCGCCCCGATGCCGACATAATAGGACGCACGGCACTTCTGCACCTTCTCAACGGCACCGACCGCAAGGGAAAGTTTGCCACGGCCAACCCGATGCTTAACCACATTTTTCACTCCATCCTCGCCACACAGCGCTATATTTGCCGCACCGAGCTGATGAGACGCGTGGGCGGCTGGAACACCGAACTCAGCGCATGGGTTGACTGGGAACTGGGCATACGGTTGCTGCTAACCAATCCCGTGCTTGCAAAAGCTCCCGGAAAACCGACGGTGATCGTCTACTCGCAACCCGAGAGCATCACGGGAACCCACTTCAGCCACGACCCCGCGAAGTGGGAGGCGACGCTGATGTCGATACGCCGCACCCTCATTCTGGCCAACCGCAGCGACCTGCTCCCCCTGATCGATGCCCGCGGAATGATACTCGCCGCGCGCTATGCCATTGAAGGAGCCGGCACCGAAAGCCGCCGCTTTGCAACACACACCGTCGACATAGCGCGCCACCCCCTGCTCACGCGCATGCTCTATGCACAGCACCGGCTCATGCACCGCGGCACCTCGAATTTGGCCCGCCTACTCTTCCCCCTGACAGCCATCAATGCCTCGCGCCCAACTCCGCCCCTGCCGGTCAAGACTGCAGACCGGGCCGAGGCCGAGGTAACAATCGTGATCCCGGCCTGGAACAGAGAGCGGACACTCAGGCGCACTCTCGACTCGGTCTACCGTCAGACACTGCGACCTCTCAACATAATTCTGGTCGACAATAAGTCAACCGACTCCACACGCGCAATAATGGAGGAATGGCAGGAAGCCCACAGTTCCGACGAATTCCACATTTCTGTGCTCTCCGAACCGCGTCGCGGCGCCTCATCGGCACGCAACTGCGGCCTGCGCGATGTCAGGACCCGCTATGTGATGTTTTTCGACTCTGACGACGAGATGCTTCCCACCCACTGCGCCGACCTGATGGCCGAGGCCCATTCGCGTCCCGAAGCCGCAATCGTGGGTCGACCTGTGCGCATGCACCTGCTCAACGGCCGCAAGCGCAAAGGAATGTTCACGCAGAAAAATCCGCTGTTCAACCACATGTTTCATTCCATCCTCTCCACGCAGCGCTATATCGTGCGCACCGACCTGCTGCGCCACACAGGCTGCTGGGATCAGCGGCTCTATGCCTGGGAGGACTGGGAACTCGGCGTCAGGCTTCTCTTTGCCGCCCCTGTCATGGCGCGGGTTAAAGGACGCCCGACGGTGATCGTCCATTCTCAACCCGACAGCATCACCAGCACCAACTTCAGCCACAGCCCGGCAAAGTGGGAAGACGCATTGACAGCCGTGCGCGGCCTCATAGCCGATAGCGGGCGCCACGATCTGCTGACATGGTTTGACGCACGCACCATTGTTCTGGCGGCGAAATATTATCGCGAGGGAGCCTACAGCGAAGCCCGGCGGCTGAGCAATTCAGTGTTCACCACCTCGCCCAGTCCCCGCCGCATGCGGCTTCTCTACTATCAGAACCGTCTGATGGGGCGCGGCACCGCCATCGCCGCCCGCATCCTGTTTCCGCGCACTCCCCTCTGCTGACGGGATTTCGCCACACTCATGCTGCTTCCACGCAGGCAGCGCCATAGGCGTGAGTTGAAGGGTTGATATTGTCGCGAAAAAGTGGTAACTTTGCAAATCACACCCTCTTTTCCCACACCATGGACCGCAACAACGACCCCATCGATCCCGAAATCATCGATCCTCAAGACTCTAACTACGACGAGGAGAGCATCACCACCCTTGACTGGAACATCCACATCAGGAGGCGTCCGGGTATGTACATCGGCAAACTCGGCGACGGCTCGAATTTCGATGATGGCATCTATGTGCTTCTCAAAGAGGTGATTGACAACTCGATCGACGAGCACACCATGGGCTTTGGAAAACAGATCGAAGTGACGGTTGACGGCGGAGAAGTGTGTGTACGCGACCACGGACGCGGAATTCCGCTCGGCTCGGTTGTCGACGTTTCGTCGAAGATGAACACCGGTGCCAAATATGACTCGGCAGCGTTCAAAAAGTCGGTAGGACTCAACGGCGTGGGCATCAAGGCGGTCAACGCACTGTCATCATCGTTCACTGTCACGAGCCACCGCAACGGCGAGAAAAAGACCGTTAGATTCTGCGAGGGAGAGATCGTTGAGGAAAGCCAGGTTGAGCCGACCGATCAGGACAACGGCACCATGGTGCGTTTCACCCCCGACAATCAGGTGTTCAAAGGGTTTGCCTTCCGCGAGGATCTCGTGGAGCAACTGCTCAAGAATTACACCTACCTCAACACCGGGCTGACAATCAATTTCAACGGACGCCGCCTTCATTCGCGACACGGGCTTCTCGACCTGCTCGAGGAAAACATGACCGCCACCCCGCTCTACGAACCAATCCACCTCAAGGGCGACGACATAGAGCTGACAATAACCCATGCCAACCAGTATGGCGAGGAATACTACACCTTCGTCAACGGCCAGCACACCACTCAGGGCGGCACACATCTGGCGGCGTTCAAGGATGCCGTTTCGCGCACCTTCAAAGAGTACTGGAACAGGAATTTCGAACCCTCCGACATTCGCGGAGGCATGGTGGCCACCCTCTCGATCCGCATTCAGGAGCCAGTGTTTGAATCGCAGACCAAAACTAAGCTCGGCAGCCGCGACATGGGGCCCGAGGGTCCCACGGTGGCAAAGTTCGTGGGCGATTTCATCAAGCGCGAACTCGACAATTATCTTCATAAAAACACCGACCTTGCCGAAACCATTCTGAAAAAAGTTCAGGACAACGAACGCTCGCGCAAGGCTATGGCCGGAGTCACCAAGCTGGCGCGCGAGAAAGCCAAGAAGGTGAAGCTCAACAACAAGAAACTTCTTGACTGCCGCTGTCACCTCAACGACACCAAGTTTCCCGACGACATGCGCCTGGCATCGTCGATCTTCATCACCGAGGGCGACTCGGCCGCCGGATCGATCACCAAGATCCGCAATGTAGAGACCCAGGCTGTGTTCTCACTCCGCGGCAAACCGAAAAACACGTATGGGCTCACGCAGAAAATCGTTTATGAGAACGATGAGTTCAACATGCTTCAGGATGCCCTGAATATTGAGGAGGGTATCGACGGGCTGCGTTACAACAACGTCATTATCGCTACCGATGCCGATGTCGACGGTATGCACATACGCATTCTGCTGCTCACCTTCTTCCTTCAGTTTTTCCCTGATCTGATAAAGAAAGGCCACCTTTACGTGCTCCAGACCCCGCTGTTCCGCGTGCGCAACAAAAAGACGACACGCCGGGGCGGCAAAAACAGCGGCAAAAACGACGAAACCTACTATTGCTACACCGACGAGGAGCGTATTGCTGCTATAGAAAAGCTCGGAGCCAACGCCGAAATCACGCGATTCAAAGGACTCGGAGAGATCTCGCCCGACGAATTCCGTGAGTTTATAGGCCCCGACATGAGGGTTGACCGCGTACCCCTGCGCAAGGAAGACGCCGTGGCCGATATTCTGGAATTCTACATGGGTAAAAACACCCCTGTCCGACAAGATTTTATCATTGGCAATCTTATTATCGAGGATGACTCAGAAATCTCATGAACGCATTGCTCTCTTTCCGGGGAGCTTCAACCCGTTTACCCGCGGCCACATGTCGGTTGTGGAGCGCGCGCTTCCGCTTTTTGACCGGATTGTGATCGGCATTGGGTGTAACGCCGATAAGCCCGGCAGCGTTGCCGGAGCAGCCGAGAGGGCCGAGGCCATCGCAAAGCTCTTTGCCGGTGAACCGCGGGTTGAGGTTACGACCTACAGCGATCTGACCGTACAGGCATGCCGGCGCGTGGGCGCGCTGTTCATTCTTCGCGGTGTCAGGTCGGTTGCCGATTTCGAATATGAGCGCAACATGGCCGATATCAACCGCCGTATATCAGGGGGGATTGAAACCGTGATGCTCTTCTCGCTTCCCGAGGATGCTGCCGTGAGCTCCTCGATTGTCAGAGAGCTGGAAGCGTTTGGCGTCGACACCTCTGCATTCCTCCCCACCAACCCAAGCCAGACAAAATGAAAAAGCTGATTTTTACCATCATAAGCGCCATCGCCGTGCTTGCCTGCGGCGCACAATATCTCACCCCCGACCGGAAGATCGCCACCGTCGAGAAAATCATCGAGACATTCTATGCCGACCCGGTCGACACAACCATGATCGTTGAAGAGGGCATCAAGGCTATGCTGAAGGCCCTCGATCCCCATTCATCATACACCAATGCCGAAGAAACCAAGGAGCTCAATGAGCCGCTGCAGGGCAATTTCAGCGGCATCGGCATTCAGTTTCAGATGATCAACGACACCCTTTACGTGCTCCAGACCATTGCCGGCGGTCCGTCTGAAAAAGTAGGCATCACGCCCGGCGACCGCATTCTCGCCGCCGGCGATTCAGTGATCTCTGGAGTGAAACGGCGCAATCCTTCGGTAATGAAACTTCTGCGCGGGCCCAAGGGCTCGACTGTCGATGTTAAGGTGCAGCGCCCCGGTACTCCCAGCCCCATCACATTCCGGATTGTGCGCGACGACATCCCCATCTACAGCGTCGACGCCGCCTATATGGCCACACCCACAACAGGATATATCCGCGTGAGCCGCTTTGCCGAGGAAACTCCCGATGAGGTTGCTGCAGCGCTCGAAAAACTCACCCGGCAGGGAATGACCGAACTAATCCTTGATCTTCAGGACAATGGCGGCGGCTATCTATACTCCGCCTACCGGCTCGCCGAGATGTTTCTCGATCCGGGCAGCCTGATAGTGTTTACCGACAGCCGCAATTCAGAGCCGAATCACTATTATGCCGAGAAATCAAAGGTGAAGTTCAACGGACCGGTGGTTGTGCTGGTAAACGAATACTCGGCATCGGCGAGCGAAATTCTTTCAGGTGCCATTCAGGACCACGACCGGGGTGTGATTGTGGGGCGGCGCACATTTGGCAAAGGCCTTGTACAGCGTCCCTTCCCCTTCCCCGACGGCTCGATGGTGAGACTCACAGTGTCGCGTTATCACACCCCCTCGGGACGTTGCATCCAGAAGCCGTTCACACCCGGCGATGTCGATGCCTACACCCACGACCTCAAGGACCGCTACGACTCGGGCGAGCTTTACAGCGCCGACTCGATCAAGTTTGACCCTTCGCTCCGCTACACCACTCTGCGCAACCGGCGCACGGTTTATGGCGGTGGCGGCATTATGCCCGACAGCTTCGTGCCGGTCGACACCACCCATTGGTCAACCTACTATCGCGATCTGCTCGCCAAGGGTATTTACAACCGGTTTGCCGTGAACTATGTCGACACCCACCGTGCAGAGCTTAAGAAAGCCTACCCCACCGAAGACGACTTTATCGCCCGTTTCAACGTCACTCCCGAAATGATGGAGCGCATCGTTCAGATGGGCGAGGAAGAGGGTGTGGACCGCAACGAGGAAGGGCTGGCCACATCGGGTAATTTTATCGCCACCGTTATCAAAGGCATTATCGGGCGCGATCTGTTTGAGCAGTCAACCTATTTCCGTGTTGCCAATCAAATGCAGCCCGTGTTTCTCCGCGCGGTGGAGATTCTTGCCGATCCGGCCGCCTACAACGCTCTGCTTCAACCCTCCAGCAACTCACCGGAATGACCTTCGATGAAATAAAACCGATTGACCTGCCTTGCATTCGAGATCCGCGCGGCAACCTGACGTTTATCCAGAACGGCACCCATCTTCCGTTTGACATCAGGCGTGTCTACTGGATTTACGACGTTCCCTCCGACGGAGTTCGTGACGGACACGCCTTCCGCACCCAGCAGGAAATGATCGTGGCTCTTTCAGGCTCGTTCGATGTCAGGCTCGATAACGGCAGTGCGCAACGCACATTCACTCTCAACCGCCCCTATCAGGGCCTGCTCGTGCCACCGATGACATGGCGCAGCATAAGCAATTTCTCCACCAATTCGGCCGGCATGGTTCTGGCGTCGACGCTCTACGATCCTGCCGACTACATCAGAGGCTATTCCAACTTCCTCAAGGAGCGCAACCAGCCACGCGCGGCCATGCAGCCACCGGTTGAAATGCCAAGGCACCCGGGCACCGATCATTCGACATCGTCGGTCTACGACTGCAGGATAATCGGCCTCGACCGGCATTCAGGCCCGATGGGCTCGCTTTCGGTTGTGGAGAACACACCCGTATTCCCATTTGATGTCAAACGCGTGTACTATCTCTACGATGTTCCCTCAGGGGCCGAGCGCGGGGGCCATTCCCACCACACCGAACAGCGGCTTATAATCGCCGTCAGCGGCTCGTTTGATGTCACCGTTGACGACGGTGTCAATCGCCGGACATTCACCCTCAACAACCCCTCGCGCGCGCTCTACATCCCTGCCGGGATCTGGCGCACGGTCGAGAATTTCTCATCGGGAAGCGTCTGCCTGGCGCTGAGCTCCAGCGTTTACGACGCCGACGATTATGTGCGCGACTATTCCACCTTTCACGAACTGACAAAATGCAAGAGATAATCCGTTACCCGTTTTTGTCGCTGGCCGCAGCCAATGAGCCTTACATGGATGAGCTGCGCCGCGCAGCCTGCCGGGTGATCGACTCCGGCCGTTACATAGGCGGAGCCGAAGTGGAAGCGCTTGAAGCAGATCTCGCTTCAATGACCGGGGCGCCGCATGCCGTGGGTGTGAGCAACGGCCTCGATGCCCTGCGCCTCACACTCCGTGCCTGGAAAGCGCTCGGAATGCTTGACGACGGCGACGAAGTGATCGTGCCCGCCAACACCTATATCGCCTCGGTGCTCGCCATCGTCGACGCCGGACTCAAGCCGGTGCTCGCAGAGCCCGACGCCACGACTATGAACCTCGACACCACACGCCTCGGCGAATATCTGACCGGGCGCACGCGGGTGCTGATGCCGGTTCATCTTTATGGCCGCGTGTGCTGGGACGATAACGTTGTCAGATTCGTAAAGGCCAATAATCTGCTGGTGCTCGAAGATTGCGCGCAGGCTATCGGCGCGCGAAGCGCAATGCCCGGACTGTTCGGCAGCGAGATGGCCGGAGCGCTCGGCCATGCAGCAGCAATAAGTTTCTATCCCACGAAAAATGTAGGTGCCCTCGGCGATGCCGGTGCCGTGATAGCCAGTGAGAAGAAGCTGGCCGACATGGTGCGAACTCTCGCCAACTATGGCTCCGACCGCCGTTATCACAACATCGAAGCCGGTTTCAACTGCAGGCTCGATCCGGTTCAGGCGGCTATGCTGCGGGTCAAACTGCCTCACACCGCCGAAGAGAATGCCGACCGTTTTGCCCGCGCCCTCGCCTACTCCCGCACCATCAGCCATCCGCTGATCACCACTCCGGTGATTCCCGACGATGTTATCAGCCATGTGTGGCACCAGTATGTCATCCAAGTTGCCGACGGCAAGCGAGATCTTCTTCAGCAACGGCTGCTGCAACAGGGTGTTGGCACTGACATCCACTATGCCGTGCCCCCTCACATGCAGCCTTGCTTTGTCGGCAAGCTCACCCACGCTCCCCTGCCGGTCACCGAGCGCCTCGCGGGCGAGATTCTCTCGCTCCCGATAGGCCGTGGCACCTCTGTGAAAGATGCGGCTGACATTGCCCGAATCATCAATTCCATCATCCTATGAAAAGACTGCTCGGTGCCCTGATTCTGCTTGCGCTTGTGGCTGCCGCCCTCTACACATCGCGCAGCAACAATGTTGTTCCCCTCGGGCCCATTGAGGGCAATCTGCTTGCTGTCAGAGCGGCCAATGATGCCGAGATGCCTTCGCAGCTCATCCATTACACCGGGATGGATGTGTCGTTCAACCCCGAAGCTCACGTGCCCAACTGGGTTGCATGGGAGCTGACGCGCGATGAAACCGACGGCGAGGAGCCGCGCCACAACCGCTTCGAAACCGACAGCGACGTCAGGGGGTGCGCCACCGTCGACGACTATCGCAACAGCGGCTACGACCGCGGCCACATGGCTCCGGCTGCCGATATGAAGTGGGACAGCAGAGCCATGCACGAATCTTTTCTGCTCACCAACATCTGCCCGCAGGATCACCGCCTGAACGCCGGCACATGGAAAAAGCTGGAGGAGAAGTGCCGCCTCTGGGCTCAGGCCGACAGCGCGATCTACATTGTCTGCGGACCGGTGCTCACCGATCCCGTCGACGAGTATATCGGCGCATCCTCGGTTGTTGTGCCGAAGCGTTTCTTCAAGGTGATTCTTTCGCCCTACGCCAATCCCCCGCGCGGAATCGGATTCATAATGCCCAACGGAACGGTGGAAGGCGGAATGCAGAAAGCCGCCTGTTCGATCGACGAAGTGGAGGCAATCACAGGACTCGACTTTTTCGCCGCACTGCCCGACTCAATCGAGGCAGCCGTGGAATCGCAGAGCGATTTCCACAAATGGTCGCGTATCCGCCCTGATCAGAAATAGTTGGCCAGCGTCGGGTCGGTCCCCAGCGCAATAGCCCGCTTAATATCGGCACGCGCATCATCATCGCGATAGCGGAGCCGGTTGAGAAGTGCCCGGGCAACGTAGAGGTCGGCGTGATCCGGATCTATTTCAAGACCGAGGGCAATATCGTCGGCCGCCTCACCTAACTGACCCGTGTAGATGTTGCAGATGGCGCGGTGATTGTAGGCGTCGGCGGTGGGAAGTGCCTTTATGGCAGCCGTGTAAAACCGCCGCGCATCGCTTAGCTCGCTCGTGGCCTCGGCAATGCGCCCTGAGGCATAATTGGCTTCGTATGAGTCAGGGGCAGCCTGCCGCAAGGGTTCAATAAAACGTTCGGCTCCCTGCGGTCCTGACTGCTCGAGTGAAATCATCACACGGGTAAACAAAGGCTCCACGGCAAGGCTGTCGGCGTCTATCAGAAGCTCGCAATCTTCCAGGGCGCGATCATAAAGATGCATTGCGGTCAGCACCTTCACACGGTTTCGCAAGATGGTTTGTGAGGCGGGAGCCATGGCATGCGCCGCATTCAGATTCTCAAGCGCCATCGAATCGCGCCCCATTGAGAACCGCACCATCCCGAGATTTGACAGCAGCATGGCGTTCAACGGATTCCCCGGCTGAATATTCAGCGCTTCAATGAGCGCCGACTCAGCTTCGTCGAGACGATTGGCTGCAATGGCATCGTCGGCCTTCCCCATCAGATCAAAGTAGGCCTGCGGCAGCTCGTCGGCCCTGAGCAGGAACAAAGGCGCAAGAATGGCGCATAATAGAATAGCGAGATGTTTCATCGTCCTGATTTTATGCGGAACTCCCGGGGCGACATGCCCGAAAGATGTTTGAAATACTTCCCGAAAAACGACTGGTTGGCAAAGTTCAGCGCAGCTGAGATCTCCTGGATGGTCATGCTGCTGTTGCATAGCATCTGCTTGGCTTCAAGAATCACTTTGCGGTCAATCCACTGCCCGGCTGTCAGTCCGCTTGCCTGCTTGATGGCAGCCGAAAGGTGTTTCGGACTCAGACAGAGGCGGCGCGCATAGTGTCTGACGGTGCGTTCGCGGCGAAAATCTTCTTCCACCAGGTTTATGAACTTGGCCAGAAGTTCCTCGCTGCGTGATGCCGCATGGCTACGGCGGTCCATCCGGGAGGTGTAGATTCCGAGCACTTCGAAGAACAGCGCCACGCTGAGCGCGTCGACACAATGCCTGTTGAACGGCCGTTGCTCCCCGAGGCGATACTTCTGCCCGAGGAGGGAGTGAAGCGTCACGACACTCTCCACCTCATCAGCCTGAAGACCGACAACAGTATTGTCATCGAAACGGGCCATGCAGGGTGCAACGTATGTCATAACCGGCAGCACACCGTCAAACTTGCGTTCGTCAATAAGAAGAAACAAGCCGCTGAAATCGTCACTGCAGCTGATATCGTGAACCGACTGCCCACGGCGTATAACAACCATAGAAATGCCGCTCATCCTGTGCTCCGCCAGATCGATCAGGGCACTGATCTCCCCCTTCAGACAAACTGCAATGAGCGACATGCGCAGCGTGTAGGGCGTGCGCAACTCACTAAGCTCTGACAGCGACGAAAACACTGCCAGGCCGTCAGTAATCAGGTTGTGGGCCGGTGAGAGATTTCTGAGCGGCTCAGCCATCAGTCGTCAAACTCTTTGAGGAGCTCGAGGGCACGTTCTTCGTCACACTGCCTCACGCTAACCCTGACTCCGTCAAACACCGGGGTGTAAAGATTGTTTTCATTCGTGATCATCGAGGGAATACCGTTGTCGGCGAGCATTCCTTTGATAATGTAGGCATCCTGAAGTGAATTCAGGGTTCTGACGGTTACATATTGCTGACTCATTGTGTACTGTCCTCTCTTTTTTTGTTGAACATCAGTTGCGTCAATGGATGTTGCGGCGGTTTAGCTCGGCCTGATAGCGGCGGGCGTTGGCCTGATGCGTAGCATAGTCAACCGCAAAGTTGTGATAGCCCGAGAAATCTTCGCGGGCACACATGTAAAGATAATTGTGGGCCGGCGCATCGAGCACGGCATCGATGGTTGTAGCTGCTGGAATGCGTATCGGTCCCGGCGGCAGGCCGTTGATACGGTAAGTGTTGTAGGGCGAATGGGTTGACAGCATGGAGCCGCCAATGCGCTTTATCGAAAAGTTGCCGACGGCAAATTTCACGGTCGGATCGGCCTGCAGCTTCATTCCGCGGTTAAGGCGGTTGAGATAGAGCCGCGCCACCTTGGGCATCTCATCGGTTTTGGATGTCTCCTCCTCCACGATAGAGGCGAGTGTGGCCACCTGCACCGGGGTCAGGCCAAGCTTCTTCGCCTTAGCCATTCGGCTGTCGTTCCAGAAACGGCCCTGCTCATCGGCCAGCTTTCCGATCAGCGCGCCGGGGGCCGATGTCCAGTAGATGCTGTAGGTGTCGGGCAGAAACGCCGCCGGAAATTCCGCCGGGCGGAAGCCGCGCACCCTGAGCACACTGTCCATCGCTGCGAGAATAGCAGCCGAATCGGTTTCGAGCTGCGACGAAAGGCGCCCTGCAAGGCGCGGAAGTGTACGGATGTTGTTAAACGTAACGCTGACAGGACTCTGGCGCCCTTTGGCCATGCGCCGCGCCAGCCGCAGCGCGCTTTCGCCCGGCTCAGCGCAGTAGGCTCCATGGCTCTGTGCTGCGTCACCTCCCTGCAAACGCCAGAGGGTGTAGACCTTCTTTCCGAATGTGAGCCCTAACTCGTCGCGGAGCTGCTGCTTGACATAGGCATTGTCGGCCCCGGCAGGAATGTAGATCCACGGGCGGTCGCTGCCTCCGTAGCTCTGGAGCACGAGCATCAGCAGGGCAACGGCAATCACAACAGCCGTGATGCCCCCTATGAGCAACGGCAGTACATGCCGGCTCGCGAAGCTTTCAGGTGTCTTGCGCTTGCGCCGACGGCTATGCGGCGATGTTGTCCTCTTTTTCTTTTCCATGGCAAGGATCAGTAACGGCGGTCGGCCGCAGGGTTACGGAAAAACGGATCATCGAGAAGGGAGTTCCATTGTTCGTCTTCTTCCTCGTCGTCCTCTCCAGTCGGTTTATCGTTACGGTCGCCCGGCCGACGCTTCGGTTTGTTTTTCTTTATCTCCTCGGGCTTCTGCAGATCGACAGGGATGGCATAGATATCCCATGTCTGCTCCACATCCCAGTTTTTCTTGAGATTAAGCTTTTTCGGGAAATAGTACACCTCCTCAGGCTGGCGCGACTCGGTGACGGAACCTGTGTCCCACTCGCCGTTGCCGTTGGTGTCGATAAACAGGCGGGCATAGTACGTGCCGGGGTTCAGAAAGTCGAGAGTCGCACTCCCGCCGGCCAGAGTGGCCCGTCGCTTGGGCTCATCACTCTGCAGAAGCTCGACGACAGCGTTGATCGAGTCAGGCACACCGATCACGGTGAAGTAGAGTGCCGAATAGTCTTCAGGCAGCTTGGTGGTGAATTCGTGCTGTATAGCCTGATTGTGATTGCCGTAGGCATCGACAATGGCGGCCGAGTCGACACTGAGTCTGTAACGCGTGCCGGGGGTCCATGTATAGGAGGCCGTGAAGTCACAAGGCTTGAGCGAGTCAACCCGCTGTATGCGCGGGGGCTCGACAGCCACCCAGAGGGTGTCGACCATCCGTTCCATCCTCACTCCGGCGCTGTCAATCGACCTTACCGGAGTCTCACTGCTGAAAACCAGACCGGTGTTGAGATCCTGCGAAGTCCCTGTCTTGACCATAAACCTGACATATTCAGGTTGGGCAGTCTCGACGGAATCGGTTTTTGCCTTAGGCTTGGCCGCCTTCTTTTTCTGACCGCGCAGAATCATGGGCAAGCTGTCGGTACGCCAGCTGATGTTGTCGAGCGAATCGGTAAACTGATATCGTGCGGCAATGCGGATTGTGTCCTGAGCCAGCAGCAGCGAATCGGTTATCCAATATGTCAGCGAGTCGCGGCCGGCAGAGGCCTCTGTCACGGCAAGCTTCTCGATGCGCATGCCGGCGCGTTCACCTTCGGCCACGGTGAGCTCGGGAAGTGAGTCGGCCGGCGCCGAGAATATCAGCGAGAGCTTGCGGCGGTCAGGACGCTCATTTTTCAGCAGATAGCGCGACTGATAGTTTTCATTAAACCATGTGAGAAGGATGTTGTCGGGGAGAAAGCGCGTGCCTTGCCTCACTATCACTGAATCGCGCCCGCGGGAATCGGCCACCGTATCGGTGTATTCGGCAGGTTCGGCATAAGGAACGATCTCCATGTCATAAAACGCGATGTCCTCCGAGCGGTCCCAATGGAAGTCGCGGTTAAGATCATTGAGCGCGAAAATCCGGTAAGCTCCCGGGGCGAGATTCCGCACCGTGAACTGACCGAGCTGGTTGGTTTTGGTGATTCGCTCAAGCTTGCGCGTGGTGAGCGTCGTGTCGGTAAACCCGTCGGACCGATACACTCCCACAATCATTCCCTGTGCCGGCTCGAGGTTCCGCGCCTCAAACACCATGCCTGAGATCGAGAGTGTGTCGAGAACGCTTCCGGTTGAAAAGTCGAGCGAGAACCCGTCGAGCACGTTGTTCTCATTGAGATCCCTGACGGCATCGGCAAAATCGATGGTATAGGTCATATCAGGAATCAGCGAATCCTGAAGCTCGATGATCACCCTGTGGCCACCCGACCCTATGCGTGGAGGATTCTGCTGCGGAGGCGAGACAACGATTTTGTTGGTGGGATCGTCGAGCGACACATTCTCGTCGAAGTATGCCACTATTCGAGTCCCTTTGAAATTCAAGGTTCCGGGCGCCGGATTAGATGAGACGAACACCGGCGGCGTCTCGTCGCGCGGTCCGCCATCGGGGCGCCCGATCGATGCGCAAGCCGCAAGGCATGCCGCAAGCACAACAGCCAGAAGCAGGCGCAGATGTAGCAGTTTCTTATCCATCACTCAGCAAAGATAGTGATTTTTTGGCGCAAAAAAAGCGGCTGTCTGACTTTTGACTGTCAGCCAACCGCCTTTGCGATTTCTTTTAGTGGTTCAACCCGTGCCGCGTTGTCAGAGCGCCAGGTGCGGCAAACCCTGATTCGGTTCAGCGATAGTCGGCGAAGCGGGTCTGGAGCTTCTTGCGGGCGAAG
>CAZKXM010000010.1:0-38072 GCA_964556785.1 uncultured Bacteroides sp.
AGAGCATCTGACTACGGATCAGAAGGTTACAGGTTTGAATCCTGTGGGAGTCACTCAAAACGGCTCCGTAGCTCAACTGAATAGAGCATCTGACTACGGATCAGAAGGTTACAGGTTTGAATCCTGTCGGAGTCACATAGCGAGGCTGTATTGCTGTCAGAAGCAGTGCAGCCTCGCTTGTTGTTTGCCGCAGAGCAATTAACCTTGATGAATTCAGCCGTTAAACTTTGAGGCGGGTGAGGGTGTTGGTAAATTGGGCATGTTTCGTTATCTTTGCCGTTAAAACCTTCTCACCGTCACCGAATGAGTAAACCCAAAACCGTCTACGGACTTTTTAACGACAGCTTCCCGCCGGTGCTCGACGGGGTTACGCTCGCGGTGCAGAACTATGTGAGATGGCTCAGCGAGAATGGTCGAAAGGTGTGTGTGGTGACGCCGTGGAATCCTTACACCCCGCCACATCCCAACTTTGAGATGCACCGTTATTTCTCGCTGCCGATCTACAACCGTCATCCTTACCGTTACGGCTATCCGCTGATTGATCCGTTCATCTGGCTCAACATACGCAGGATAGGCTTTCGGCTGGCACATGCCCATTGCCCCTTCTCGTCGGGGCGTCTGGCGCGTTATGCCTCCCGCTATCACGGCATTCCTCTTGTAGCTACATTCCACTCCAAGTATAAAACCGATCTCGACAGGTCGTTACCCAGGTTCATGGTTGACTTCCAGATGAACCGCATCCGCGATTTCTATAACAATGCCGATGCTGTGTGGATCCCGCAGGCCGCTGTTGAGGAGACGGTCAGGGAGTATGGAATAACTGTGCCTGTCACTGTTGTTGACAACGGTAACGACCTTGGCCGTAACGACTTGCCGCTCGAACGCCAGCGGGCTGATGCACGCAATCGCCTCCGCATCAGTCCCGACCGTTTTGTGCTTATCTTTGTGGGTCAGCACATTAAAGAGAAAGGGGTCGATATCATTATTGAATCGCTTCCTCTGATTGATCCGAGCATTGACTGGGAAATGCACTTTGTCGGCACCGGCTATGCCCTCGACGAAATGAAACGCCGCGTTGCGGCTCTCGGCCTCGGTGACAGAGTGAGGTTTCACGGTGTGGTTAACGATCGCGATCATCTGCGCGACCTCTACGCATCGGCCAACCTGTTTCTGTTCCCGTCGTTCTACGACAATGCGCCGCTGGTGGTTCGCGAAGCCGCTATGATGGGCACACCTGCCGTTTTACTCCGGGGTTCGACCGCTGCCGAGGTTATTGTTGACGGTCAGAACGGATTCTTGACCGATCGCACCCCCGAAGCCTACGCCGCCGAAATCAACCGGCTCGCTGCCGACAGATCGCTGCTGAAGCAGGTGGCTGGCGGCGCACGGCAAACCCTTACGCGGACATGGGACAATGTCATGGCCGAAGTTTCGGCCCGTTACGAAGATATTATAGCACGCTATGAACACGCCCACCGAAACCGATAGCAAGCAGCAGACCCCTTCGGTACCCGCTATCTCTGACAGCGGGCGCTATTGGTCGATCAAGATTCTCGTGCCGGTTCTGATTGGTCTGGCAGTGGTGGCATGGCTGTTCCACAGGGAATTCAAGCCCGAGGTGTGGCATCAGATCCATTTCGACACAAGGGTGATTCTCTGCATCGGGCTCGCATGGGTGTTTATGCTTGGGCGCGATTTCGGCCTGAGCTGGCGTTTCAGAGCGTTGACCGACAGGCAACTCTCATGGAAGCAGGCTATAAAGGTGAACTTTTTGTGTGAATTCACATCGTGTGTCACCCCGTCGGCTGTGGGAGGCTCTTCGCTCGGCATGATCTTCATGCACACCGAAGGAATTGAACTCGGGCGCGCTACCACGCTCATGATCACCACCCTGTTTCTCGACGAGTTGTTTTTCTGCGTCTCGCTACCGCTGATCATGCTGTTGGTGCCCTACAGCGAACTGTTCGGGTTCAGTGCCGGTCACGACACTTTTAGCTTCGGTCTAAAAACGGTGTTTTGGATCATCTACAGTGCTGTGTTTCTGTGGACAGTGCTTCTTTTCACGGGTATCATTGTCAAGCCGCGCGCAGTGCAGCGGTTCCTTGTCTGGCTTTTCAAATTCCGTCCGCTTCGCCGCTGGCAGCCGCAGGTAGCGGCCCTCGGCGACAATATGGTGGCCACAAGCCGCGAGCTGAGGCATCACAGTTTCAAATGGTGGTGTGAAACCTTTCTGGGCACAGCCCTATCATGGTCATCGCGCTATCTTGTTGTGGTGGCCCTGTTCATGGGATTCGCGCCGGCCGCAAATGAGCTGGTGGTGTTCGCCCGCCAGTTCGTGATCTGGATTGTGCTCATGATCAGTCCCACCCCCGGTGGCAGCGGCGTGAGCGAATGGCTTTTTACGGAATACTACGGCGACATGATCACTCCCGGAATAGCGCTTGTGATGGCACTGTTCTGGCGCATAATTTCCTACTATGTCTACCTGATTGTGGGAGCATGTCTGCTGCCCGGCTTCCTGCGCCGTCTGTTCGGCAACCGGTCGCATCATGACCAGTCAGGTCAGGAGCCGGCAGATAATAAAGCAAACGAGCAGAAATCTTAATATATGAGCAGCGATAAAAAGAATTTCGTCATCACCGTCGGTCGTCAGTTTGGCAGTGGCGGCAGAGAACTTGGCCGTCTCCTGGCCGAAAAACTCGGTATTTCATACTATGATAAGGAGCTGCTCGCTCAGGCCGCCGAGCGCTCAGGGCTGAGCAGTGAGTTTTTTGAGCGTCACGACGAACGCTTTCCCCGCTATATCAACGGCCTGTTTTCATTTGCGCAAGGCTACCAGCCGCTCAACACCTATGCAGGTGGGTCGGCCATCAGCGGCGAGAGTGTGCACAAGGCAATGAACGATATGATCCGCTCGCTGGGCGAGAAGGAATCGTGCGTTATTGTGGGACGCACGGCCGACTATATTCTGCGCGATCATCCGAGGTGTGTCAATGTTTTCGTTCATGCACCGCTGGAGCATTGCGTCGACCGGATTATGCGCCGCGGCGGTTTGACCGACCGTGAGAAAGCACGTTCACTGGCACGTAAAACCAACAAGCTGAGATCGCACTATTATAACTTTTACACCGACAAACATTGGGGCGACGCCGGCTCTTATCATCTGTCGCTCGATTCGTCGGTAATGCCGATGGAGCAGGTTGCCGAGACTGTTATTGACTATCTGCGCCGTCGCGGGCTGATTGAGCAGTGATTCCGTGCTGGCATGAAATCCGCATTGGCGGAGTGGTCCAGGGAGTCGGCTTCCGGCCGATGGTTTACCGTGTGGCCGTCAGTCTCGGAATGCGTGGACATGTGTTCAACGGCCCTGATGGAGTGATCGTAAGAGTCCATGCTACCCAGCAGCAGGTTGACCGCTTCGCGCAGCAGATAAGGCTGGAAAAGCCCGATGTGGCGCGAATCGATGAGCTCACGGTCAGGGTGAGTGAAGACCAGTCTCCCCCTGTGCCCTCAAGTTTCTATATTGCCCGCAGCGAGACAGGCAATTCAGGCGCTTCGACCGACGTGAGTCCCGACATCGCCATCTGCCCGCAATGCCTGGCCGATATGGAGCAGCAACCCCGCCGTCGCGACTACGCGCTCACCAACTGCACCAAATGCGGTCCGCGTTTCACAATCACCGCCCGCCTCCCTTACGACCGGCCTTCCACAACTATGGACGAGTTTGAGATGTGTGGCGAATGCCGAGCAGAGTACACCGATCCCGCTGACCGTCGTTTCCATGCCCAGCCCATTGCATGCCGCAACTGCGGCCCTGTTTACACTATGGAGGGCGAATGCGACATGAGCGCCATTGTGAGTCGTTGTAGCGAAATTCTTACTAACGGCAAGCTCCTCATGGTGAAGAGCCTCGGAGGCTACAATATCATTGCTGATGCTCGCAATGATCACGCCATCAGTCAGCTCCGCCAGCTCAAGCACCGCCCGCGCAAACCGTTTGCCATAATGGTGCGCGACCCTCGGCAGGCTGAGGTTTACGCGCAGATTAGCCAGCCCGAGATGGATGCGCTCACTTCATGGCGCGCTCCGATCGTGATAGTGAAGCGCTCCCGGGTTCCGCTTGCCCTTAATCTTGCGCCCCGACTCAACACTATCGGCATAATGCTTCCTTACATGGGATTTCAACATCTGCTCATGCGCAGCATCGATTTCCCCATTGCCGTAACGAGCGCCAATTTCCCCGGATCACCCATCATTGCCGACGATGCCGAAGCTGCCGATTATGCCCGTGTCCACGGGCTGCCTCTCGTGATGTTCAACCGCCGCATCCACAACAGGGTTGACGACAGCGTGGTGAGAGTGATTGATGGCAGTCCGCGCATTTTGCGCCGAGGCCGCGGTTATGCGCCCGATCCGCTGCAAACCGACCTCTTTCTGGATTCACTCATGGCCATGGGTGCCGACGTTACCGGTGGCTGGGCCTTTGGCCGAAGGAACGATGCCATCGCCTCACAATATATCGGATCGCTCGCCGCAGGAGAGGGGGCAGAGATGTTTCTACGCGAAACCGTAAGGAATCTCACCGACCTCTACAGAATTACACCCCGGGTTATAGGCGTCGACGCTCACCCGGGATATGTTTCCTCTAAGATCGGACGCGAGATTGCGGCGGCTTCCGGATGCCCTGTTATGGAAATCTGGCACCATCATGCTCATGCAGCAGCCGTAATGGCCGAGTATGGCCTTAAGAATGAAGTGCTTGCACTGGTGCTCGACGGCACCGGCGCCGGCCCTGACGGAACAGTGTGGGGGTCGGAGCTTTTACGCTGTTCGCTCACCGGATTTCAGCGTCTGGATCATGGCTTGTATCTCCCTATGCCGGGAGGAGATCTGGCTGCCGCTCAGCCGTGGCGCATGGCCGTGGCGCTGTGGCATGCGCTTGGCAAGAATCCCGACAGCCTGCCTGAAGCGCTTGTTAACCATGTGGGGCGCGATAAAATAGCCTTTGGCCTCAACATGATCGACCGGGGCATCAATTCTCCACAAAGTTGCGGGGCCGGGCGGCTCTGGGACGCTGTGGCGGCTCTTGAGGGTTTGTGCTATGAAAACTCTTACGAAGCTGAGGCGCCGGTGCTTCTCGAAGGCTCTGATTCAGCGCTGTCAGAGGAGTTCCACACCCGTTATTCATCGCTGTGGATCAGGCGAGTTACTGAGGCTTCGGCAGCGACAGGATTGAAGCAGATTGTACTCACCGGCGGGGTGATGCAGAATGCGCGTTTCGCCGGCTTGCTATGCGCGGGATTGAGAAATGCCGGACTGCAGATTTTCATGCCTCGCCTCAATCCTCCCGGCGATGGCTCGATAGCGGTTGGCCAGCTCGCCATTATGGCTGCGAGCCGACGCACTATGTGAAATATTTTGCGTAACTTTGCACGAAGAGATGTTAAGGATAAAGCGTCTATATCTGTTCATGCTCCAGAGCTTCGTGCCGCTGTTCGGCATGACGTTCTTTATATGCCTTTTCATCGTGCTGATGCAGTTTCTGTGGCGGTATATCGATGATCTTGTGGGCAAGGGACTGGGCATTGGAGTGATAGGCGAGCTGTTCTTCTATGCCGCGCTGACCATGATCCCGATGGCGCTCCCGCTGGCAATCCTGCTCGCGTCGCTGATGACGTTCGGTAATCTGGGCGAGCGTTTCGAGCTCACCGCCATGAAGGCTTCGGGTGTATCGCTTATGCGCACCATGCGTCCGCTCATAGCGCTGATGGTGTTGATAGCGATAGGCGCGTTCTTCTTCCAGAACAATGTGCTCCCGGTGGCTCAGACAAAGATGTGGACCCTCCTTTACTCCATGCGGCAGAAGTCGCCTGAGGTCGAGATTCCCGAAGGCATTTTCTATGACCAGATTCCCGGCTATAACATATTCGTCAAGCACAAGAACCGCGACACCGGCATGCTTTACGACATGATGATCTACGACATGTCGAAAGGATTTGAGAATGCGAGCATCATTCTTGCCGACTCGGCCCGCATGGCATTTACCGAGGACAAGACACACCTGTATCTCAAGCTTTGGCAGGGTGAGTCGTTTGAGAATCTCAAGGATGCCGGAATGAGATCGGGTTCGGGCAACTCCAATGTTCCGTATCGTCGCGAATCATTCACCCTGAAGGAACTTGTGGTGCCGTTCGATGCCAATTTCAACCGTCTTGACGAGGAGGGAATGCGCAATCAGTATGTCGGCAAGAACATGGCTGAGCTGCAGGCCACCATTGACTCTGTCGGCGCAATCATTGATTCCACCGGAACGGTCTATGGGCGCGACCTCAAGCAGCGCACCGTGATGGGAATCAATTATTTCTCGATCGAGCGCCGTAATGGCGTGCGCACCCCCGTGCCACGCAAGGCAGTTGAGATGAGCAGGCCCGTCAATGTCGACTCCGTTTTCTCGGGAGGCGGCACCTCATGGCGCCTCGCTTACATCACACCGGCGTTGTCGAAAATGCGACGCAAAAGCCAGGAGGCCGAATTCAGGGCTATGGCGATGGATGAAGAGCAGAAAACGGTGCGCCGCCATGCCATCGAACTCCAGAAAAAGTTTACGCTCTCGTTTGCCTGTATAATCTTCTTCTTTATCGGAGCTCCGCTCGGGGCCATCATCCGAAAGGGTGGTCTTGGCATGCCGATTGTGATCTCCGTGCTTCTTTTTATTTTCTATTACATCATCGACAACACCGGCTACAAGCTGGCCCGGGATGGCCGATGGGCAGTATGGCAGGGAATGTGGCTTAGCTCGGAGGTGCTCCTTCCTCTCGGCATTTTCCTTACATGGAAGGCGGTTAACGACTCAGCCGTATTTAACCGCGATGCCTACGTGAACTTCCTGCGCAAGCTCATAGGCAAGAACGAAACCCGCCATCTCGATGTCAAGGAAGTGATTATCGACGAGATGGATCCCGCTGTGGCAATCGGCATGCTCGACAGTCTCGAAGCCGAGGCACGCGCATATCTCGCCGAAAATCCGCCGCGCCAGGGCTATGTCCAGTACTGGCTCAGAGGCTACGACATGCGCAGTCTCCACCAGCTGTCGGCAACACTTGAGCAAACCGTTGAATATATAGCAAATTCACCCGACCGTCTGACGGTCAATAAACTGATGGACTACCCCGTGCTCCGCAGCCTGTGGGTTTACCGGCCTGTGGCCGACAAACGCCTTGGCGCCGTGCTTGCAGCCATCTTCCCTGTCGGACTTCTGACATGGATTTTCGGTCGCCGGGAGCAGCGAATTCTGCGCCATGAGATTGAAACGATCATCAATGTGTCGGGCGAATTGCGCAAACTGTTGAATAAAACAATACAATCTGAAAGCAATAATGGAACAGATCAAACTTGACACCATTCCCGAAGCGATCGAGGAATTCCGCAAAGGCAATTTCGTGATCGTTGTCGACGACGAAGACCGTGAGAATGAGGGCGACCTTATAATCGCGGCCGAAAAGGTTACACCCGAGCATGTTAACTTTATGGTTACGAATGCCCGTGGCGAACTCTGCACGCCGCTCACCATCGACCGCTGCCGCGAGCTCAAGCTCGACTATCAGGTGCAGGACAACACTTCGATGCTCGGCACGCCGTTCACTGTCACTGTCGACAAACTTCCCGGATGCACAACCGGTGTGAGTGCCCACGACCGCGCCGCCACCATCAATGCGCTTGCCGACCCCACGGCAACGGCCGAAATCTTCGGTCGTCCCGGTCATGTTCATCCGCTCTATGCCCAGAACGAGGGTGTGTTGCGCCGCCCCGGTCACACAGAAGCGGGTGTTGATCTGGCACGTCTCGCCGGATGTCAGCCCGCGGCTGCGCTCATTGAAATCCTCAACGAGGACGGCACTATGGCGCGCCTGCCGCAGCTGCGCAAGAAGGCCGACGAATGGGGCCTGAAACTTGTGTCGATCCGCGATCTGATTGCCTATCGGCTGAATTCAGACTCACTCGTGGAGCGCGGGGTGGAGGTTGAACTGCCTACATCACATGGCAATTTCCATCTTATTCCTTTCCACGAAAAAAATACCGGTCTCGACCATATCGCTCTGATCAAGGGTGATATCGCCGACGGGAAGCCTGTACTTGTCAGGGTGCATTCATCGTGTGCAACAGGCGATATCTTCGGCTCAAAGCGCTGCGACTGCGGCGATCAGCTCCACAAGGCTATGGAAATGATCGAGAAAGAGGGCCGGGGCGTTATCGTCTACCTCAACCAGGAGGGCCGCGGAATCGGACTGATGGACAAAATCCGTGCCTATAAACTTCAGGAAGAAGGTGTCGACACAGTCGATGCCAACCTGCGCCTGGGCCACAAGGCCGACGAGCGCGATTACGGCGTGGGTGCTCAGATACTTTCGCAGCTCGGTGTCAACAAAATGCGCCTGATGACCAATAATCCCGTCAAGCGCACCGGTCTTGAAGGCTTCGGACTCGAGGTTGTGGAGAATGTGCCTATCGAAATCGAACCCAACGAGTATAATCTCAACTACATGCGCGCGAAGAAAGAGCGCATGGGCCACAATCTCCACAACGTTGACTGATGCTCACAACCGATAAGGCAGCCTGCAATATTCTTGCCGATCTTCTCGAAGCCCATGGCGTCAGGAGAGTGGTGATGAGTCCCGGATCGCGAAACGCGCCCTTGGTGGTGGCGTTGTCGCGCAGGGAGGGGCTGGATTGCCTTACGGCTATTGACGAGCGCACGGCCGGATTCACTGCTTTAGGGCTCTCGTTGCAGTCGGGCGAGGCTGTGGCGCTATGCTGCACTTCGGGCACGGCCCTGCTCAATTATGCCCCGGCGGTGGCCGAGGCGTTCTATCGCAAGTTGCCGCTGATCGTGGTGTCGGCCGACCGCCCTGCGCAGTGGATCGATCAGGACGATTCACAAACCATGCGCCAGCCGGGTGCACTGACACAGGTTGTCAAGGAAACCTACGATATCCCGGCAGATATCGAGCATACTCCAGACGGTCAATGGCTTGCCAACCGCCTTATAAACGATGCGCTGCTCAATGCCACATCAGGGCGCCGCGGGCCTGTCCACATCAATCTCAGGCTCGACTCGCCATTGAAGAATGTTGAGAGTCACTATGTCGAAGGGTCGGCAAGAGTGGTTGAGGCGATCGTGCCGCGGCAGGATTTGCCGGTAAGCGAGGCCCGTAGTCTCGGTGTGCGTCTCGCGTCACCAAGACGCGTAATGATCGTGGCCGGTTTCTCGGCGCCTGATTCGCGATTGAACCGGGCTCTGTCACGCCTCGCCGAGCTGCCGAACGTGGTGGTATTGACCGAAACCATCGCAAATCTCCACTCACCCCGCTTCATCAGCCGGATCGACACCGTTCTTTCGGCTATGACACCCGATGAGCGGCTGCAGATGCGACCCGACACCGTGATAACCACCGGGGGCGCTCTTGTGTCGCGCCACGTAAAGGAATATCTTCGGCAGCTCGATCCGCTTGACCATTGGCATGTAGGTATCAGTCACACAACTATCGACTGTTTCCGGCGATTGACTGTGAGAGTGGACATGGAGCCCGGTATATTCTTTCAGCAGCTGGCATCGGCCATGCAGCCGCATCGCGCACAGAGCGACTATGCCTCGCGGTGGTCAGAAATTTTCCGCAGGGCAGTGGCACGTCACGATGCTTACGCTTCAACGGCTCCGTGGAGCGACTTGCGCGCGTTCGCAACTATCATTCCGGCCATTCCGGCCCGATGGAACCTTCATCTGAGCAACGGCACCCCTGTGCGCTATGCCCAGCTGATGGACTGTGGGCACATTCACCGCTGCGAGTGTAACCGCGGCGTCAGCGGTATCGACGGCTGTACGGCGACTGCGATCGGGGCTGCCTTAGCTTATGAAGGCGCACCCACGCTCCTTATATCAGGCGACATGAGCGCCCGCTATGATGTAGGCTCGCTCTTTTGCCGTCATGTCCCTGCCCGTTTCCGCATGATTGTGATGGCTAACGGAGGGGGCGGCATTTTCCGCTTTATCGATGCCACCCGCCGGATGCCTGAGCTCGACGACCGGCTGGCGTGCCATATCGACATGCCTTGGAGCGACATTGCACGCGGGCTCGGCTGGAGATATATCGATGTGGCGACGGAGCAGGAGTTGCGACGGGCCTGGCCGCAGTTTACGGAAGATACAGGAGCGCCGGCGCTTATGGTTGTCAGAACCTCGGGTGAGGAGAGCGCGGAAATTCTTCGCCGTTATTTTAATCAGAAATCAGTTTAACATCAGATAATTCATGAGAGAGTGGAAAACGATTAAGGAATATGAAGATATTCTTTTTCAGCAATATGGCAAGATAGCCAAGATTACAATCAACCGTCCGCAAGTCTACAATGCTTTCCGTCCGCAAACCAACCGCGAGATGCTCGACGCCATGGCCTACTGCCGCGAAGCGTCGGATATCGGCGTGATCATCCTCACAGGTGCCGGCGACAAAGCGTTTTGCTCCGGGGGCGACCAGAATGTAAAAGGGGTTGGAGGTTACATCGATGAGAACGGTGTTCCGCGCCTCAATGTGCTCGATCTCCACAAGGCGATCCGCTCGATTCCTAAGCCCGTGATTGCGATGGTTAATGGCTATGCGATCGGTGGCGGCCATGTTCTGCACGTGGTGTGCGACCTCACTATCGCCGCCGAGACAGCCCGCTTCGGCCAGACCGGTCCTAAGGTGGGCAGCTTCGATGCCGGATTTGGCTCAAGCTATCTTGCCCGCTGTGTCGGACAGAAGAAAGCTCGTGAAATTTGGTTTCTCTGCCGTCAGTACACCGCTGCCGAGGCCGAACAGATGGGAATGGTCAACAAAGTTGTGCCTTTCGATCGGCTCGAAGATGAAACTGTGGAATGGTGTGAAACGATCCTCAAGCGCAGCCCGATGGCAATCCGCATGATCAAGCGTGCGCTCAATGCCGAGCTCGACGGCCAGCGCGGCATGATGGAGTTTGCCGGCGATGCCACTCTTATGTATTATCTGATGGAGGAGGCTCAGGAGGGTAAAAACGCATTCCTTGAGAAACGCGATCCCGACTTTGACCGCTTCCCCAAGTTCCCCGGCTGATCATGGCTGATGTATGTGCCGCATGGGCGCGCCACACCCTCAAGTTCAGTTTTGTGGCCCGCACCTCGCGCGAAACGATGACCGAGCGTCCCACATGGTATATCAAAGTGTGGCAGCGCGATGTGCCGGGAGTGTACGGCATCGGCGAGTGTGCCCACTTTGCCGGGCTGAGTGCCGAGTCGACCGAAGGTTTCGAGGCTAAACTCAACGATCTGTGTCTGTCGATCAACCGCGGACAGCGGATTGATATATCGCGATGGTCGTCGCTGAAGATGGGTCTGGAAACGGCATTGCTCGATCTCTCGAACGGTGGACGCAGGGTGCTCTTCCCCGGCGAGTTTACCGAAGGAAGGCAAACCGTGACTATAAACGGACTTGTGTGGATGGGGTCGGTCGACGAGATGCTCGCCCGCATCGATGAGAAACTCGCCGCCGGGTTCCGCTGCCTGAAGATGAAGATTGGAGGGGTGAGGTTTGACGACGAGCTTCGCCTGCTCGACCATATCAGAATGGCATTCCCTCCTGACAAGCTGGTGTTGCGGCTCGATGCTAACGGGGCGTTTTCGCCCGACGAGGCCATGGAGAAGCTCGAACGGCTTGCCAACTTCGATGTGCATTCAATTGAGCAGCCCATACGCGCCGGTCAGCTTGACAAGATGAGCTACCTTTGTGAGAACTCGCCCATACCGATTGCCCTTGACGAGGAGCTTATAGGCCTCCGTGACATGGTTGAGAAGCGGCGCCTGTTGTATTTCGTAGCCCCACAGTTCATAATACTGAAGCCCACTCTCTGCGGCGGCTTTTCGGGTGCGGGTGAGTGGATTCACGTTGCAGAGGAGAAGCGCATAGGCTGGTGGGTAACTTCGGCGTTGGAGTCGAACATAGGGCTCAATGCCATCGCCCAGTGGACCGCCGCTCTCAGACCCGATCTGCCTCAAGGTCTCGGCACCGGTGGCCTCTACACCAACAATATCGCCTCGCCGCTCGAACTCCATGGCGACGAGCTGGGCTATAATCCTGAGCGCCAATGGACCATTCCCGAGCTGCAATGGACCGAGCCTGTGTGACAGGGCCCGACGGCGGCTTTGTCGACGAGTTTCTCGACGCATGCGACTATATCACCGCTCATACCTCCGGCTCTACCGGCGAACCGAAGCCTATAAGGCTGCTTAAGAGCGATATGATAGAGTCGGCCGTCGCTACGTGCCGCCATTTCGGCATCGACCGGAACTCACACCTTGTCTGCCCGCTGTCGACCGATTATATTGCCGGGAAAATGATGGTTGTCAGGGCGCTTGTGTCGGGTGCGCATCTCAATCTGCTTCCCCCCTCGGCAAATCCTCTCGCTCAGTATCGGGGCAGTGCAGTGATCGACCTTCTGCCTGTAGTCCCGACGCAACTCCATGCTCTGTTGGACGATGCCCGGAATCTGCCCCTCATAAGGAATCTTCTTATCGGTGGCGGCGCCCTTGACAGCGGGATGGCCCGAAAGATCGGATTGGCAGGAGTGAACGCATGGGAATCTTACGGCATGACTGAAACCTGCAGCCATGTCGCCATCCGCCGGGTGGGACAGAGCCACTTTACGGCGATGCCCGGAATCAGCTTCAGCACTGACGGGCGCGGATGCCTGATTGTCGATGTGCCACGGATGAGTGTCAGGCAGGTGGTGACAAACGATGTGGTTGAAATCCTGTCGCCCGCTGAGTTTCGCTGGTTAGGCCGTCACGATAATGTGATTAACTCCGGAGGAATAAAGATACATCCCGAGATCGATGAGAAGATTCTCGACCCTCATTTGCCCGATACTGTTTTTTACATCACGTCGCGCCCGAGTGACCGATGGGGCAGGGAGGCTGTGATGGTGGTGGTGAGTTCGCCACTCTCCGACACTGAGATTCTTGGCATAGCAAGGCGTGAGCTGCCGCCATTTCATGTCCCGAAGGATATTATCCGCGATCAGTCCCCATCATTCACTTCATCAGGAAAACTCAAGCGCAGGATCTTTTGAAAAAATTCGGGGTGTGTTACAATCCCGTTAAAAAAGAAATAGCTATATTTGCATACAAACTCACGTTACATTTTATTATCCGAACCATTATGAAAAAGAAATTTATCTGCACCGTGTGTGGCTATGTTCACGAAGGTGACGAAGCTCCCGAAAAGTGCCCTATCTGCGGCGCTCCCCGCTCAAAATTCAAGGAAATGAGCGATGATGAAGAGCTCAAGTTTGTCACCGAGCACAAGATCGGTGAGGCCAAGGGCTGCGACGCTCAGATGATCGAAGATCTCACTGCTCACTTCAACGGTGAGTGTGGCGAAGTAGGTATGTATCTCGCAATGTCGCGTCAGGCTGACCGCGAGGGCTATCCCGAAATCGCCGAGGCTTTCAAGCGTTATGCCTTCGAGGAGGCTGAACACGCTTCGAAATTTGCCGAACTTCTTGGCGATTGCGTTTGGGACACCAAGACAAACCTCGAGAAGCGTATGGCTGCCGAGGCAGGTGCCAATGAAGACAAGATGCGCATTGCCCGTCGCGCCAAGGAACTCAACCTCGATGCCATTCACGACACTGTTCACGAAATGGCAAAAGACGAGGCTCGCCACGGTCAGGGCTTCCAGGGCCTTTACAACCGCTTCTTCAAGAAGTGATCAACCTGTAGAAAACAAATTGAAAATGGCACATTCGCGTTGGCGGTGTGCCATTTTTTTCGCATCTTTGTGTAAATCTATGAAATTACAGCTTTCTCCCAGGCCCGGGCTTGACGTGAAGCCGGGCCGCGATGTTGCCGGCCTTCAGTGCCTCAAGCTTATCTGCGCCTTTCTTGTGGTGGTGATCCACACTGTGGGAATGTGGGGAGGGCCGTTGCGCGTCATAGCGTCGGTTGCCGTGCCTGTGTTTTTTATGATCACAGGGTTCTTCTGTGTCGATGCCACGGGGCGCCCCGATTCAGGCCGCATTGCGCGGATGTTGTGGAAACTGTTGGTGATAACTGTTGCTGCGCAGGTAGCCTACATCCTGTTTTATGTCGTTAAATCAGCCATTGCCGGCGAGCCGCCCTCCGACCTGTGGAAAATCCGGTCATGGATCACCCTGTTTGTTGTCGGCGACAAGTTCGGCGGCCACTTGTGGTATCTCACAGCTGCCATCGAAGCTCTTGCCGTAATATGGCTCGGAGTGAAGATGAGGCTGGAAAAGTTGCTTTATCTGATGATTCCGCTCGGGTTGACTTTCGGACTCCTTGCCGGTGCCTATGCTCCGTTGCTCGGCTTTGAAACACCAGAGCGCGGATTCGTGCATCGCAACTTCTTTACACTCGGACTGCCGTGCATGATGATCGGGGTTGCCATGCGCCGCAGGCCGCTGATCGGGTGGAAACCGGCCCTGCTGTGGGCAACGACGCTGCTCGTTTTGATGCTGATGCTTGCTGAGCACTATGGCCTTCGGCTGTCGCCGCGCGGCGATTTCCTGATTCTGACCATCCCGGCTGCAGTTATGTTGTTTCAGGTGTTCGCGCGCTCGAATCCTCCCAAAATCCTTGCCGATGCCGGCCGCCGTTATTCAACGGGCATCTACATCATTCACCTGATGGTGATGTGGGGCGTCGCGGAGCTGTTCACCGAACTCGCGCCGAGTCCCTGGCTCGCACCTGTCACCTTTTTTCTGACCCTCGCAATCCTCATTGTTTGGAGAATGGTGAGAAGACGGTGATCAACAGGGTAAATTCATCCCGACTAATTATTTATCCCTGAGTATATAAAAAGAAAAAAGCTGGCCACTCGGTGGTCAGCTCATTTTCTTGCTGTTCGTTTTGCTAAATTATTCAGCAACGGCTACAACTGTGTCAGCAGCTACGGTGTCAGCAGGAGCTACAGTGTCAACAACTGCAACCTCTTCCTCAGCTACAACAACTTCTGCAGAATCAGCAGCAGCAGCTTCGGTCTTATCGGCGTTACCGCAAGAGAACAGAGATGCGCTGGCAACAACAGCGAAAACGAAAACTAACTTTTTCATCTTAGTTTGTGATTAAATGATAAAACAATTATTTGCTTCAAAAACGCTACAAAGGTAAGACAAAAATATTATACGACAAATATTTTTTAGTATTTTTTTGTCGCTACCCTGATTTTTTCTGAATTTTTCTAAAAAAGTGTAGTGGCAGTTATGCGCTTTTTAACATTTCAGCAGTTTTCTAACCGCTTGCGGGCTATTGCATTGGCCATAACAACGGCCTTGCTGATGTGGTCGCAGATATGATCCGCGCCCAGAGCGCGGTCAAGCCCTGCATGATCGAGCACAGCCTTGACATTGGGCTTCACGCCCGAGAGCACCACGTCGATCCCTTCGTCGTGCGACGACTTTATCAGTATCTCGAGGTTGTGAAGGCCCGTCGAATCGATGAAGGGAACCTTGCGCATACGGATAATTCGCACGAAAGGCTTCTCGCCCATGGTTGTGCGCATGAGCTCGTCGAACTTGGTGGCCACACCGAAAAAGAATGGACCGTCGATCTCATACACTTCCACTCCGGGAGCCACATCGAGCACCTCGTGAGTGGAGGCCTCAGTTCCCTCGGCAACATCGAGCTGCTGGGAGTAGACTTTGATCTCGGTGTTTTCCATCACACGTTTAATGAAAAGCACAACGGCCAGCAGAAGTCCGATTTCGATTGCAATCGTGAGGTCGAACACAACTGTCAGTACAAAAGTGACGATCAGCACCGAGATGTCGCTCTTGGGGTTATGGAATATGGCTCTGACGGTGCGCCAGCCGCTCATGTTATATGAAACCACAATCAGTACCGCGGCGAGGCACGCCATCGGCACGAGGCTGATAAGCGGCATCATGAACAGGAAAATCAACAGGAGCACCAGCGAGTGGACAATGCCGGCCACCGGAGTGCGACCACCGTTGGAGATATTTGTCATTGTGCGGGCGATGGCTCCGGTGACGGGAATCCCACCGAACAGAGGAACAATAGTGTTGGCAATTCCCTGGCCGATAAGTTCGGTGTTTGAATTGGTGCGCGAACCCGTAACGCCATCGGCCACTGTGGCCGAGAGCAGCGATTCGATTGCGCCAAGCACGGCTATGGTGAATGCTGAGGGCAGCAGGGCATTGATTGTGGCCATCGACAGATCGAGCGAGTGGGGAAGCGGTATGTCGGTCGACAGAACTCCGAAACGGTCGCCGATCGTTTCAACAGACAGTTCAGGATAGTAGCGGCTTATCAGGGCTACAGCCGGCGTAACAAGCAGAATTGCGAGCAGGGCACCGGGAAGCCGCTTCGAAATTTTCGGTACGATCACGATCAGCAGGATCGACACCAGGCCGACAATGAGCGACGGCAGATGGATGCGGGTGAGATTCGTGAGATAGATGCCCCATTTGGGAAGGAACTCGCTCGGCAGGTTTTTAAGCCCGAGCCCCAGAAAATCGTTGACCTGTGTGGAAAAGATCGTCAGCGCGATTCCGGCGGTGAAACCAACCACGATAGGGTAAGGAATAAACTTGATCACCGTGCCGAGCCTGAATAACCCGAGCAGTATCAGGATCAAACCGGCCATGAATGTGGCGATGGCCAGACCCCCGATGCCGTGAGTGGCGATAATGCCGTAGACAATGACGATGAAAGCACCGGTCGGACCCCCTATCTGAACGGAGTTTCCGCCGAACATCGACACAAGAAATCCGCCGATGATAGCCGTGATCAGGCCTATCGTAGGGCTTACGCCGCTGGCGATGGCAAAGGCGATGGCAAGCGGGAGCGCCACTATGCCAACCACTATGCCGGCAACAAGATCGTCTTTGAACCGGGAGAGACTGTAGCCTCTCACTGTTCCGAACAGTTTCGGCTGAAAGTCAATTGTTCCGCTGATTTTCATTGCTTTGTGTGTATAACTGATTCACTGTGTTTTGAAAACAAGGCGCAAAGATAGTGAAAATTATTTAGATTCTGATCTTCGGGCATGCCAAACCATAGGCCTTTCGGCAGCGTTTATCCTGTAGAACATTCATCTGACAAATAATCATAGGTATGCTCCACGATATAATTTTCCTCGTTCTCGGTATAGCACTTCTTATTGGTGGCGGTAACTATCTTACCGACGGTGCGACGGCCGTTGCACGCCGCTTTCATGTATCAGGGCTTATGATCGGTCTTACGGTTGTGGCATTCGGTTCGTCTATGCCTGACCTTGTGGTGTGTCTGATGGCAACTGTGTCGGGCAAGACACCGATGGCTCTTGGCGATATCGTGGGAGCCAATATTTTCGATATCCTGCTGGTGTTCGGCATAGTTGCGCTGATCAAGCCTCTTAAGGCAACCCCTACAATGCTCCGCACCGGACTGCCAATGCTCTTTCTTTCAGGGCTTATCCTCTTTATCCTTGGCGATGACAAGCTAATAGATAACGGTACTGCCGATATCATCAACCGTTCAGACGGATTGGTGATGATCGCATTCATGGTTCTCTTTATGGTGATGTCGATCAGAGGTCAGAAGGGAATCGCTCCTGAAACTGATGCTGAAAACGATCGCCCTGCCGACAGTCCCGCTCCGGCCATGAAGCAGTGGCTGGCATGGATATGCATTGTGGGTGGACTCGGAGCTCTCGTGATTGGTGGCAATTGGGTGGTTGACGGCGCTTCAGGACTTGCGCGCAAGTTTGGAATGAGCGAAAGTCTTGTAGGGCTCACCGTGGTTGCTATCGGCAGCTCGCTTCCGGATCTTGCCGCATCTGTGATAGCGGCCGTGAAGGGACAGCCCGGTTTGGCCGTGGGCAACATTGTGGGTGCATGTGTGCTCAATGTCTTCACCATCCTCGGCATCTGCGCCACCATCCGTCCGCTCCAGACATCGACCATCACGTGGATCGACTTCACCACCCTCGCCGCCGGGGCCGGCCTGGTGTGGATCTTCAGTCGCACCGGTCGCCGTCTCAGCCGTTGGGAGGGAGTTACGCTTGTGGCGCTCTATTGCGGCTATATGACCTATCTCGTGCTTGCTGCATGATGGCCCGGTGTCGGAAAAATTGCTAACTTTGCATCAGTTATGAAACCTGAAGCAAACTGCGAGACTACTGACCCGCTTGAACTCCCGTCAATGGACCGCGGCGAAAAGCCGCTGATGTCACCCAAAATCAGCAGCCGTTTACGGCCCTGGTTCGCCGCACTCAGCTGTGTGGCTGCCGTAGCGGCACTGATTATCGTGCCGTTGTTTCATTCGACGGAGCGACGTGTCTGTTCGCTCGCCGAGACTGCGATCGAGGCTATCGATCCTCAGGCAATGCCCGCCACCGATAATGCCGACCGTCTGAATGCGGCGGCCGACTCGCTTGAGCGTGCTTTTGAGAAATCGCGCGGCTCCGTTCAGACCGAATCAACCGGGCTGGCTTTGGCAGCGGCTTATCTACGCCTCCACCGTAAGGTTGACGCGCGCAAGCTGCTCGAGGTTGTGCTGGAAGCTGATTCTCTCAGCCCTCAGCATCGGCTTGTCATTGAACGGGTTGTTGCAGAACTGCGCTAAAACCGCGAGCGGTTCACTCGCAGGCGGCTGCGAAGTTGGCCGCGTTATGTTTGGTGGCCTTGAATTCTATTATTGTATAGTTGGCGATTCCATGGCGGTGAAACGGATCGCCTTCCACAATCTCCCGGGCCTCCTTGCTGCCGGGAGCATTGAGGATAATCACCCCGCCCGTACGCGGATTCTGAGGCCCTGAAGCAATCAGTGTGCCACGTTGGTTCAGTTCGTCAAGATATGCCCTGTGTTCAGCCAGGTAGCGCTCAACATCGGCCATGGGGCGGATATAGTCAACTTTAAGTATAATCATCAGTCGTCGGTGTAATGCCGCAGCACACGGCGGTAGGAATTGAATATTTTCGATTTTGAGACGAAACCGAGGTAACAGCCATGTTCGTCAACAACAGGCAGGTTCCACGCGCCGGTGTCGTCAAACGTTTTCATCACGCTTTCCATGCTCTGACCTATAACGATTCGTGCGGGCGGCATGCTCATGAATTTGCTAACCTTCATGCGTCGGTAGAGGTCGGTGCGGAACATGATGTTGCGTATATCGTCGAGAAGTACAATGCCGAGCAGGCTCCCGCTGTCGTCGACAACCGGAAACAGATTGCGGTTTGACTGCGAGATCACCTTCACCATGTCTTTCAGGCTCATGGCCGGTCTGACAGGAATGCAGTCTGTCTCGATCACATTGTCGATCTTCAGCAGTGTGAGCACGGCTTTGTCCTTATGATGGGTCATAAGCTGGCCGCGCTGAGCCAGGCGCATGGTGTAGATGCTGTAAGGTTCGAAGATCTTGATGGTTCCGTAGCTGATGGCCGACACGATCAGTAGCGGCAGAAACAGATCGTAGCCTCCGGTTAGTTCGGCCGTAAGGAAGATCGACATCAGTGGTGCGTGCATCACTCCTGCCATCACACCCGCCATTCCCATCAAGGCAAAGTTTTTGGTGGAGAGATCGAGGTCAAAGAGTGTGTTGATCAGGAATGCGAAGAAGAAACCTGCCATACAGCCGACGTAGAGCGACGGTGCGAATGTGCCGCCCACGCCTCCGCCTCCGTTAGTGGCCGATGTGGCAAACACTTTTGTGAGGATAATCGCGCCGATAAACAGCAACACCACCCACACATCGCCGCGGTCGGCCGAAAAAAGCGAGCTTGCCACGATTATCGACGGGTCACCGCTCAGCAGCTGACCTATGGAATCATAGCCCTCGCCATAGAGCGGAGGAAGCAGGTAAACGAGGATGGCGAGGATTCCTCCGCCCACAACCAGTCGGCGCCGGCGCGATCCCAGCCGGCTGAAGAAATTCTCCATCATGTTCATAACCTTGGTGAAGTAAAGCGACACCAGGCAGCAGAACAGTCCCAGCAGAATCACGAACGGAATCCGCGCCGTGACGAACGGCTCGCTCTGCACGAAGAAAAACTCTACATCATAGCCCGTGAACACATAGGCGATAGTGGCTGCCGTGATCGATGAAATCAGCAGAGGCATCACCGACACAGCCGTCAGGTCGAGCATCAGAACCTCCAGCGTGAAAAGCATGCCGGCGATCGGGGCCTTGAAAATCCCCGCGATTCCGGCAGCAGCCCCGCATCCCACCATCAGCATCAGCACCTTTGGCGACATCCTGAATGCCTGTCCCAAATTTGAACCTATGGCAGCTCCGGTGTAGACAATCGGGCCCTCGGCACCGACCGATCCTCCGAAGCCAATGGTGATGGAGCTGGCAATGATGGAGGTGTAGGTGTTCTCGCGTTTCAGGCGGCTCTTGTTTTGCGAAATGGCGTAGAGAACACGTGTGACACCGTGAGAAATGTTGTCGCGCACGCAGTATTTCAGGTAAATCGACGTGAGCATGATGCCCAGAACCGGGTAGACAATCAGCATATAGTTTGCTCCGGTCAGGTCAAGATGTGCCATCAGGAGCCACTGTATGAAATGGATCATGCTCTTGAGCAGCAGCGCAGCGAATCCTCCGAGAATTCCCACCAGCAGAGCGAGCATGATCACGAAATTCTTCTCGCTGATGTGGCGCTGGCGCCATGCCACCACACCGGTCCACATTCTGCCGAGCTTTCGCTGCAGCAGGCGCATTCTGATGTTCCTCGATGTTGAGGAGCAGCTGTTTACTGTGGCTTTCATATTCCTTTTCCCGTAACTACGGTGTGGACCGTGTAAAACAATATCTTGGCGTCGACCGTAAGCGACACGTTTTCAACATAAATCAGATCGTAGCGCAGGCGTTCAACCATTTCGTCGACATTGCGCGCGTAGCCGAACTTCACCATCCCCCACGACGTTATGCCCGGACGCACCCGATGAAGCAGCGCGCACTGAGGCACACGCTCGGTGATCTGGGAAAGATAAAATTCGCGCTCGGGCCGTGGCCCCACCAGCGACATGTCGCCCCTTACCACATTCCAGAAATTGGGCAGTTCATCCAGGCGGTATTTGCGAAGAATCCGGCCCACACGCGTCACTCTCGGGTCATCAGGGGCCGACAGTCGCGGGCCCGATCCTTTTTCGGCATCGACACTCATCGAGCGAAACTTGAGAATGTTGAATGGCTTGCGGTGATAACCCACGCGCTTCTGTCTGAAGAAAACCGGCCCTGGAGAATCGAGTTTGACGGCCACGGCTATCGCGGCCAGCAGTGGCGAGAGCACTATCAGTGCCGAGGCCGATGCAATTACATCGATCAGGCGCTTTAGGTTGCGCACTCCTGCGTTCATGGGGGGATTTGAGATGTCGACAAGTGGCTCGGCTGCGACATTGTTGAATCCGCGCCGCGCGAGTGCCGGCATGGAGTTGTCGGGCGAAAGCATTACCGACACATCGAGCGGCATGTAGCGGCGCGCCAGCTCAAGTGTGACAGATGTGCTCTTTCCCGGAGCTATGACGATAGCGTCGATCTTACCGGCTTTAACCAGACGTTCAACGTCGTCGGGAGTATACACTGGCAAGTCTATATCCTCGGCCCTCTGTTCGTCGGGGAGCTGCACGAAACCGGCAATGTCAAGGTCCATAACCCTGCGGGCATCGGCTATGCGCCGGGCCAGACCGATTGCTTCGGATGATGTGCCTACAATAAGTGTACGCCGCCCCATTATCCCCTTTCTGGCACGCGAGCGCTTTCGCAGCCGGTGCATTATCCAGCGGCCGGCAGTGACACCTACTGTGAGCATAGCCCAGAAAATCAGCAGAAGTTCGTAGTTGAGACGACGCATTGGCAACACGTCGTTGAGAAGCGCGAGGAAGAAGAACACCAGCACACCCACTATCGAACATCCAGCCGAATTGGTGAAATCTTTCAATCTCGAGCTGCGGCCCGAGGTGGTGTAGTAGCCTGACAGCCAAAACAGGCCTAACATCAGCAAGGGGAAAAGCAGAATCTCTGAGATGACTGTGGCCGAGCTCATGAACCTGTCTAACGACGACGGCAGGGGAAAGCCCAGCGGCTTCAGGAAATAGAAGCGCAGAATGTTGAACAGGATCAACACCGTTGCCGTTGTCAGGTAGTCGACCATGGCACTGATCCATTGTTTTCTGTGATCAGTTTTTCTCACGGTCTCAGAATTTTTACGGAGGAATCTGCTCCGAGTTTGATTACTGTCGACGGATTGCGGCGCGTGAGATCATCGCGGCGCCAGACAACAACGTGGTCGGCTGCATCAAGCACCTGCTGCTGGATTTCACTGAACAGCGCGGGCGATTTCTGACCCGAAATGTTAGCCGATGTCGAAACGATAGGTCGCCCTGTAGAGAGGCAGAGAGCCTTGCAGAATGGATCGTCGGTGAGCCTCACGCCCACACTGCCGTCCTGAGCAAGAAGGTTGGCTGCAAGGCCGCGGGCCGAGTCGTAAACCACAGTCAGAGGATTGACAGCGGCTTCGATTAGCTCGTAAGCAACATCAGGAATTCCGTCAACCCAACGTTCGAGCTGGGCTACCGACCCTACAAGTGTGATCAGCGCTTTTGAATCGTTGCGCTGCTTGATTGCATAGATTTTTGCAACGGCATCGCTATTTGTGGCATCACAGCCGATACCCCACACTGTGTCAGTGGGATAGACAATGATTCCGCCACGTTTCACAATATCTGCGGCAGCTCTGATTTCTTCCTGCATGGTCATAGTGCAAATGTAGCGAAAAATCTGACACAGACCCTTCCGTTCAACGGAAATTATCACCCGTTATTCGGCTTCCTGAGCCGGAATCGGTTCAGAAACGGGATCGGCCTCGGCCTGGGCTACATTGTCGGCGGGAGCTGTATCGTCATCCTCGGGCTCGAATCCGGGCTCGGGTTCAGCTTGCTGAATGGCCTGACTCTGCAGCGCTGCTGCTTCGTGGGGCGGAAGTTTCGGAACAGCCGGGCCGCGCACGGGGCCTTCGGCCGGGCGACGCTTTCCGCCAACGGGGGGCATAGACATCAGCGTGACCATCTGCTCGGGCATGTCGAAAACCTCGTCGGGAGCAAGCGGACGCAATGCTTCATACCACTGGAATGTGGGCAGGAACATCTCGGTTTTACGTGCAAGATACAGCGGCGTGACATTACCCGTTGTCTCGGGCCACATTATTACGCGCTCAATGTTGTTGTCGGCGAAATGGGCGTCGAGATATGTGCTTTCAACGTAGGTAAACTTATTGTAGGTGGAGTCTTGCTCCATCGGAAACATGATCAGCTGCACGTTGCCCTCAACGTAGAGGCGCGTGATGGTGGTGTCGGCCAGCCACACGGTCATATCGCTTCCGGCAAGCTGGTCGTAGCAGTCTTCGGCTATATGTTCGGTGGTCATTCCGAAGTCGGGTAGGCGGGCCCAGTCGGCTGTAGAGTCGTTCAGATGCACCATGATTGTGTTGCCGTGGATTTGCCTTACACCGTTCCACAAAACGGGGTGATGGTGCATTAAAAGGGTGGAATCGACTTCGGCGAACACCAGCGAATCGCAGATGCCCTGAATGTCGTTGCGGTAGAACCTCACATTGTGAAACGATGTCATGAGATGGGTCGAGTCGGCAAGCTGGCGCGAAATAATGGTATCGGCATGGACATAAAGCGTGTCCTTGCGCGAATATTCCATTGCCAGCGCATTGCCGGTCACAAACGATGAGTCGGTCAGCTCGTTGTAGAACCCATATTCGCCCATGAGGGTCGATTGTCTGACCGAGTCGGTCAGTATCATGTTGCCGAAAGCCTCACCGAAGCCAAGCTTACGGTCGTAGAACAGAGTGTCGCCGATGAGGGTGTTGCCGCGTTTGGTGACAACCAGCGACCGTGCCAGCAGGTCGGCCTGTTCGGTCTTGGTGTCGTAGAAGCCTGATGTTGAATGAATCTCGCCGTCTTTGTTGACAATGCGGGTGCTGCATAGCAGCGTGGCTATGCCGGTCTGGGTGTTGTAGAGCAACGAGTCGGTATACATCCACAGAGTGTCGTTCTCGCGCGGCCCCATCAGCACGACATCGTCGTAGAAATATGCATCTTTTGTGTCAGGATGATAATAGCCTTCCACAGAAGTGAGCTGATTGTCCTTATCGGTCAGGACGCCTCCGAACCTGTAGTAGCCTACATTCTGCTCCAGATCATATTCAAATTGATCAGTGGTGAGCTTCACGTCGCGGTTAATCAGTCTCACCTTTCTCCCCGGCAAGGCAAACAGGCGTGCCAGATTGTCCATGCCGTTGTAGTTGAGCTCGTCGCCATAAACGAAGAGTGTGTCGCCCTGCTCCATCCTCACATTTGAGAATGCGTCGAGAGAGTTCGATTCCTCATAGAAATACGCGCTGTCGCAGTACATGAACATATCGTCTTTGCGAAACACCACGTTGCCGCGAAGCACCTGGAAATCGGCGCTCCGCAACTCGTCGAGCTCAAGCATGTCGGCATGTTCGAGAAACACCTTTCCCGGCTGATGGCGGTTCTCCTTGGGAATGGTGGGGACAATCGGGTCTTTCTGCTGAGGCTTCTGGGCAAAGATGGCAGGAAGGCACAGAAGCAGGGCCGCCCCCAGCGCGAGCAGCGAGCCGCGGCGGGGGCGATTTCCTTTGTGGGATGACCTTGACGATGGTGTCACTCTGAGGCGCGTTCTTTGATCCATCCTTTGTGCTTGAAGTCGCAGTTGCGCCATCCGTCCTCGATCCTGACATGGGTGTCGGCAATCTTCTTCGTCAGCCAGTCAGAGAGTATCTGCTCTTTCTTGTGGTTTTCATAGAGCCCTTTGAGCAGCTGGTAGTCGTCGGCATAATTGGCCTTGTGGGCGTCGATGCGGTCAGAAAGTTTGACAATGGCCACAATGTCGCTGTTGCGTTTGGGATCTTTCATGATGAAAGGCGCTGAGATTTCGCCCGGCTGCATCCGGCTGACAGCCTTGGCAACCTCCTGCGGCAACTCCGACATCTCGAAACGGGTGGTGCCCGACTGACTGTTCACCATCACTCCGCGGTTGTTGCGCGTGTCCTTGTCCTGCGACAGATATTGCACCGCCTCTTCAAACGTAAACTTCTTTTCGTTGACAATGTCGGCGCGTATCGAGTCGAGACGGTTGATGGCATCGGTCAGATCCTTGTCGCTCACCTTGGGACGCAGCAGAATGTGGCGTGTGTTGATACGGTCGCCGAGCTTCTCGATGAGCTGGATGATATGGAATCCGTATTCGGTTTCAACGATCTTGCTGACGCGTTTCGTGTCGTTAAGATTGAACGCTGCCGCAGCATATTCAGGCACGAGCTGACCGCGGCCCATGAATCCGAGCTCGCCGCCGCGCGACGAACTGCCGTCCTCGCTGTAAAGGATCGCAAGGGTTGAAAAGTCGCTCTCGCCGCTGTTTATGCGCTCTGTGAAATCACGCAGTCTGGCTTTGACCTCCTCGATCTCCTGACGCGGAATGACCGGCTGGATGGTGAGGATCTGCACCTCGACCTGCATCGGCACAAACGGAATGCTGTCGGCAGGCAGGTCGGAAACATAGCGGCGTACATCGGCCGGGGTGGCGGTGACGTTCTTGGTCAGGTTTGACTGTACCTGCGCCACGCGGCTCTGATTGGTCTGCATCTCTGTGAGCGACTCGCGCAGTTCGTTCCAGGGTTTGTTGAACACCTGTTCCACTTTTTCGCGCGAGCCGAGCGACGCTGCATAGTAGTTGAGCATTGCGTCGACACGCTGGGCAACCATTCCGCTCTGCACCTCAACCGTGTCGATGTCAGCCTGATGAAGATAAAGCTTCTCAATGGCAAGTTGCTCGGGAATAATGCAGTAGGGATCGCCGTTGATGGGGGTGCGGTCGTAGAGAATCTGCTGGTAGGCCTCCTCGATCTCCGACTTCCAGATCGGCTGGTCGCCGATCACCCATGCCGCTTCCTCGGCAACATTGTCGGTCGCGCCCCAGGCGGCAAATGCTGCCGCTATCAGGCCGACGGGTATAATCAGTTTCTTTATCATCATTTGGGCTTGGACTGGCTAACGGTTCTTTTTATTTGCGCAGTTTGCTGAGCTCTTTTGAATTGATCTTAACCTTGTATTGCTTGTGAAGACGGTCAAGCCACTGCTTTTCGAGCCACTGCTGATAGTCGTTGACAACGGCGGCGCGAACGTCGGCTGCCTCCTCGGGTGCTTCGAGCATGCGTCCCTCATAGAGGAAACATGATGCCCACTTGCCGCTGGGCTCAGGCTTGGCAGCGCCGAAACCGAGATAGTCAATCACGGCATCCTCGCCCATGGCGCGGACCTTGCGCTCAACCTTCACGTTGCGTCCGAATGCGGCACGGAGAACAGGAACGATGCTGTCGGCAACCTCAAACTGTCGGCCTGCGAGGAGCTCCTGAGCGGCCTGCGAGATAGAGTCGCTGGTGGTTGAAACAATAATTGCCTTGAAATGAGGAGCTTCCCACTTGTAGTTGTCGCGGTTAGCCTTGAAATATTCTTCGAGACCTTCCTGATCCTTGTTGGCTTTGTCCCACACATTGCGGTTGCTGATCTCAAAGAGCAGAATGCCGTCGCGATACTCGTTGATCAGGTTACGGTAAGAAGGATCGGTGGCTGCTATGACATTGCGTGCCTCGGCAGTAACGGCATCGTTGACAGCATTGTCGGCGGCGCGGTCAAATTCCTGCACGCCGGCTGCGGCTGAAACCTTCGGTGGAAGCTGTGAGAGCCCCTTGGCTGCGTCGCTAACCAGCACCTTGTGGTCGCCCACCTTTGCCATGGTTGTATAGTCGGCAGCGATCTGTGCAACCATCAGAGAGTCGAGACCTCCGTTGGCTGCGATTGCAGCATGGACTTTATCGGTGACTTTCTTGTCGAGGTTCACGCCATACTGGCGGCGCAGGCTCTCGAGTTTGGCCTTGCGGGGCTCGGTAGAGCGGATGTCACGGCTTATGAGCTGGTCAATCATCGGCATAGCCTCGTCGTAGGGAATCATGTCGCGGTGACCGAGATTCTGGACAATATGATAGCCATAGGCTGTTTCGAACGGCTCCGACACTTCACCTTCCTTGAGGGCGAAGGCTGCCTTTTCAAATTCGGGCACCATCACTCCGGCACCGAACCAGTCGAGTTCGCCACCGCGGCGTGCCGAGCCGGTGTCGTCGCTCTCGCGTGCGGCAAGATCGCCGAAGTCTTCGCCGGCCTTGATGCACTGATAGAGCGAATCGATTTTCTGTTTCTGAGCGGCAGCCTCCTCGGCCGACAGTCCGCGAGTAAGTTTCAGGATGTGGCGTGCACGAACCTGACCCTGCGAGGGACGCTCGTCGTCAACAAATATCAGGTGATAGCCGTAAGGAAGATCGTCAACTATCTCTGAAAGCTGACCCACAGGAGTGGCATAGGCGGCTTCGGTGAAAGGAATCGGGAGACGGAGCGGGTTGATCCAGCCCATCGATCCGCGGTTTTTCTGCGCAGTGCGGTCGTCGGAATATCTCACTGCCATTTCTTCGAAGTCGGCCCCGTTGAGGATTGCGGTGCGGATCGAATCGAGATGATTCACGCTTGCCAGACGCTCGTCGGGGGTGCGTCCCGGATTGACGATGATATGATGAACCTTGCGGCTGGTTCCCAGTCGGGCATACATGTCGTTGCGGAGCTTCTCGATCACGGTTGAGTCGGTCAGGTAAGGCTTTGCAAGGTCGTTGCAGTAACCGACATATTCATTCTGGAAAGCCTCGGTGGTGTCGATTCCGGCAGCTTCGGCATCAGCAACCTTAAGCTTATAGTTGACAAACATGTCGACATACTGGTCGAGTGTCTGCGGTTCGGCCTGCTGCTGATTGTTTTTTTCGTAAAGATAGACAAATTCGCTTACGGGCACATTTTTGCCGTTAACGGTCATCAGCACGGGTTCGGTGCTCTTTTTGCCTGCCGTGGCCGTAAGAATGGTCGCGGCGAGAAGTGCGACCGGCATGTAATGCTTTTTCATCTCGGATGATATGTGTGATGTAAGAATTATATACGTTATCAAATAGGCACTGTCGAGTGGCCAAAATTACTAAAAAATAACGATATCGCGTATGCGTTTATTGCATGTGCATGTCCAAATTTCAGTAGGGGAGCACTCCGCGGGCCGTCAGGATGCGATACACCATGTCGTGCAGCAGAGCGTGAGGGTTCTGCCGGCTCCCGATTCCTTTTGAACGGGTGTCGGTTTCGCGCAATATTCCGATTACTTCAATAACCTGATAGGCATTATAGTTACGCATCAACGGAATCATGTGGCGCATGGCCCATTCCGACGCGCCTGTTGCCTTGGCCAGGCCCGATGGCGATTTGTCAGCGCAAAACAGGCAGACCATCAGATCGGAAAACTTCCCGAACACCGTCGGAACAATTTGTTGAACAGGATGATTCGACGGGTCGGCCGCAAAATTCTTTACAATGTCGAAAGCCTTTCGGGCATCGCGGCGCATCAGTGCATCCGAGAGCTCGAATGTGTTGTAGTCCTTGCTCACTCCGATCAGGCTCTGGATTGCCTCAGGGGTCACCATAGAGCCTTTGGGGAGGGCAACGGCGAGTTTCTCGATCTCGTTATATAGCCGCGACAGATCGGTGCCTACGTGTTCTGCCAGCATCGCAAGCCCTTTCGGCTCGATGTTGAGATGCTTCAGGTTCAGCAGACGTTGCACCTCGCCGCTAACCTGCGCCTCCTTGAGTTTCTTTGATTCGAAAATCACCGCTCCTCCCGCCTTTGCGGCGTCGAGCAATTTCTTGCCTTTGGCGGGCTCGCCTCTGAAACAGCACACCAGCACAGTGGATGGCGACGGACTCGAAAGATATTTTGCGAGATTGTCGAGCTCCTGCGCAGGCACATTCTGCATTTCCTTGACAATCACAACCTGACGGTCGGCCATCATAGGAAAGCGCCGGCAGGTTTCGTGAACGGTTGCCATGGTTGTCTGCGGGCCGTAGAGGGTGTAAAGATTGAAGTCGCGGTCGCCCGGCGGTAGCAGCTCCTCGAATATCTTGACGAGGCGGTCAACATAGTATCCCTCTTCGCCGTGGAGAATGTAAACCGGCGCAACATCCTTTCCCGCAGCAATCTGGCGGGCAAGATCGGTAAAATTGATGGGTTTCGGGGCTGCCATTGCTAAAATTTGCGTAAATTTACACAAAATTCCCAAGATAAATGGATTCTCTTCCCCGGTTATCGCTTCCTCCGTTTCATCCGCAGCTTCGTGACGGTGAGATATTCGATCCGCTGCGGCGCAAATTTGTGGCGCTGACACCGGAGGAATGGGTCAGACAGTGGTTCACCAGCTATCTCCATTCATCGCTTGGCTATCCCGCCGGACTGATGGCCAATGAGGTTTCACTGCGCCTCAACGGCACTTTACGCCGCTGCGACACAATTGTTTATTCGCGCACCGGCATGAAGCCGCTCATGGTGGTGGAGTATAAAGCTCCCGCTGTAGCGATAACGCAGAAGGTTTTTGACCAGATAGCGCGTTACAACATGGTTGTCGGAGCCCGTTGGCTCGTTGTGAGCAACGGTTTGAACCATTATTGCTGCGAGATCACCCCGCCCACCTATCGGTTCCATCCCGCCATTCCGCGCTACTGCGACCTCTAACCGCCATCTTGATGATTTCGCTATGTTGACCATTGGCATAAGCCGCTTGTGGCTCAAATCCCCGTTACCAGGTTCATGTAGAAAAAAGCAACCAGCAGATGGTGTAATCTGCTGGCTGACTTTGTTTTCGCCTCTGAGCCGCGAGTGGGACTCGAACCCACGACCTTTTCGTTACGAATGAAATGCTCTACCAACTGAGCTATTGCGGCGATGATTTCAGTGCAAAGGTATTAAAATTTTATTTGCTGAACACTATATGTGAATACAATTTTTGATTTGTCAAGCGATAATTTTGCCATTGCAGGTCGATTGACATAGGGGGTGACACCGGCAACGATATACGATTGTTCGTCGTTGAGGGCGGCGCCGTAATAGTAATAATAAAGCATGCTGTTCGACGCCGATGCTTTCTGCTCGAATGATATGGTGACGGGACATATTATGAATTCCTCATCGTCGGTCGTAACGGTGTTTTTTTCAAGAACGTCGAGGATGTAACCGCGCATGTCGTTAAAGGTGTAGGAGCGCTTATAGGAATCATAAGCGGCGTAGAATGAGTTCACGTTGTCGGGCAGGAGCGACTTGCGGAAAAACTCTTCTTTCATCGATTTCTTGACAAGAAGCACATAGGGGGGCGGTGTGATGCCATGGTCGTTGGCAATCTCTTCAACGGGGATCGACAGCGACAGGCTGTTGAGCACCGTAAAGTCGCTTCCGGTTGAGTGGATGCGGTCAACGAGCGCCTGGGCGGGGAAGTTGAGCTGCACGTCGTAGCCTATCGGGGCAATGATGATAGGCTCGCCGGCTTGAGCGCGGTCAATGAGCTCGGGGGCCATGGCATACGTCATGTTGTTGTTTGTCAGAATCTCAGGGGTGACGGCGAGATAAGAGCTTGTGCGATAAATTGTTGTGTCGCGCGGATTCTTTGCGTCGTCAACGGGCAGGATCTGACGGTAATACATGCTGATAACGGTTGAATCAACCTGCACCACACGGCCACTGCCGAATGTGTTGCGCAGATAGAGGCCGGGAAACCATTGCGCAAAGGCTGTGGGACTGCTGAACGTGGAGGGCGAATCCTTGTAGCGGTTGAGCAGTTTCTGGCCTAACTCTTTGCCCAGGTGCATGCTGACAATCCGGTAAGGGAACGATGCGAGTGAATCGTTCAGGGCGCCACCGTTGACGGTGTACATTGTCGAGCCCATGGGCTGTGACGGGTCGAAATAGTCTTTGGGATTAAAGCTGCTGGTGATATTGGCGGGCAGCGGCTGAGTGAGGGGATAGGCTGTAAGCCCCATCACAGCCATTGAATCGCCCACGTAGGCTCCCAGGGGCACGCGCATGATGAGCTTGACCGAGTCGATGGTCTGGTCGGTGACGCCCTCGGTGATGAAGTTCTGCGTGGGCATGAACTGAGTGACTACCGATGATTCGAATGTGCCATAGCTGCCGGCAGTGATGCTGCCGAGCAACTGGAGCACGGTGCGTGCCTGGACCTCGGTGTTGGGAACCGAATGGCCGGTGATCACAAATGTGGAGTCAACCATAATCTCTACCTGATCCTCGACAATCGACGATCCGATAGACGATATATTGTCGTCGCATGATGTGACGGCCGACAGACACAGGGCCGCCGCAGCCATGAACAGGAGCTTTTTCATTGCTTGCAGTCGATGGTGAGGTCAGAGCGACTTGTAGAATTCAACATATTTCTCAACTGCCTCGTTGACATCGTCCACATAGTCGAGAAACGGTTTGCCTGTGGCTTTCGCTTCTTCGATCAGCTCGGGATCGAGGTCGGGATGAGCAGCGATAATTCCGTCGGCATAGTGCATGGCCAGTCGGGTGAGCTTGCGGAAATCGGCTTGTCCGTCGCCGAGCATATTGATGTCGTCGGCGGTGAAGTCGTCCATAGTGAGCTTTTCGGTGAAGCGCTCATGGAGCGGCGCGGGCAATGTTTCGGGATCGGTGATTGCATAGACAATCTTGGCCTCGCGGAAGGCCGGATCGTCGCCATACATCTTTTTGAGATAGAGGGGTGCCAGCGCAGAGATCCAGCCTGAACAGTGGATCACAGCCGGTGCCCAGCGGAGTTTCTTGACGGTCTCAACCACACCGCGCACAAAGAACATGGTGCGTTCATCATTGTCGTCGGGCGAGAGCTTCGTCTCAAGCTCTTTAACGGGAGAGGAGCTGAAATAGTCGTCGTTGTCAATGAAGTAAACCTGCATGCGGGTGGGCTGTAAAGTCGCCACCTTGATGATCAGCGGATGGTCAGTATCGTCGATAATGAGATTCATGCCTGACAGGCGAATAACCTCATGGAGCTGATTGCGGCGTTCGTTAATACTGCCGTATTTGGGCATAAAGGTTCGAACCTCATAGCCTTTCTCCTGCACCCCGGTAGGGATAAGGCGACCTCTTACCGACATACGGGTCTCCGGCAGGTAAGGAGAGATTTCCTGGGAGATGTAAAGAATTTTTGGTTTCTCCATTGATGAATGTTCAAAGATGGAATTATCCTAATATTTGGCAAAGTTACGAAATTTTTTTGTAAATGACGAGCCCGCGCTCACATTTTTACTGAATGTGGTTGGGTTAGACATTGAGTTGAGAAGGAAGAAGGAGGGTGCCGGAGCTGTTAAATTGTGTTATTGTTTGGATTGGGTCTAAATTAGCTATGGCGGGTCGGCGGATTTTTACGAACTTTGCCTGCGAAAAAACAGATTCGATATAAGCCGATGAAACTTTCGGAACTCAAGCCGGGCCAGAGCGCGGTGATTATCAAGATTCTCGGTCACGGGGCTTTTCGCAAGCGAATGATCGAGATGGGCTTCGTCAAGGGGCGCACAGTGAAGGATATGCTTCAGGCGCCTATGAACGATCCTGTCAAATATTCTATAATGGGTTACGAAGTTTCGCTCCGCCGGAGCGAGGCAAGTCTGGTTGAGGTGGAGCCGATTCCTTCAGGATCAGAACTTGCCGAGGGGCATAAGGATGAGCGCCACAGCAGCGGTAAGCATGGCCATGATCACGCAGCTTCAGGCAGCGAGCATGTGATTAACGTGGCTTTTATCGGCAATCCCAACTGCGGAAAGACGTCGCTGTTCAATGTAGCCTCGGGCGCGAAGGAACACACCGGAAATTACAGCGGTGTGACTGTCGACGCTAAGACAGGGCATTTCCGGTATGGTGGCTACAGGTTCAATATCGTCGATCTGCCGGGCACATATTCGCTCGCCTCTTACTCGCCTGAGGAGCTGTATGTAAGGCGGTATCTTGCCGAGCAGACCCCTGATGTGGTGATCAACGTTGTGGATGGTTCGAACCTCGAGCGCAATCTTTATCTCACAACTGAACTGATCGACATGAACCGGCCTATGGTGATTGCCCTGAACATGTATGACGAGGTGCTCAATGCCGGCACAAAGCTCGATTTCACGCGACTTGGCGAGATGATCGGAGTGCCTGTGGTGCCTACAACGGCGCGCACGGGCAGCGGTGTCAGCGAGCTGTTCGACAAGGTGATTGAAGTTGATGAAAACCGCGAGGAGACTGTGCGCCACATTCATGTGAATCTCGGTCCGGAGATTGAGCAGAGTGTGCGACGGCTGAACGATGCCATCAAGAAAGATGTGCATATTCCGCCGCTACTGTCGCCCCGTTACATAGCCATTAAGCTTCTGGAGGGCGACAGCGAGATTGTGGCCCTGATTGAAAAATCACACGACAGCGACACAATTCTGCGCATGCGTGACGAGGAAATCACACGTCTTGGCAAACTCTACCCCGGAGAGGATATCTCAACCCTGATCGCCAGTGAGAAATACGGCTTTATTTCAGGTGCACTGCGCGAAACAATGGTGAAAGCTGAAACCGACACTGCGGTCACCACAAGGCTGATCGACTCGATTGTAACAAGCCGCCTGTTCGGGTTCCCGATCTTCATCGCGCTGATGGCGCTGATGTTCTGGGCCACGTTTGAGATCGGTTCCTATCCGATGGAGTGGATTGAGAGTCTGGTGACTTTTGTCGGTAACATCGTGGGACGCTACATGCCTGACGGTCCGTTGAAAGATCTGATTGCCGACGGCATTATCGGTGGTGTAGGCGGTGTGATTGTGTTCCTGCCCAACATTCTCATTCTGTATTTCTGCATCTCGTTTATGGAAGACTCCGGCTATATGGCCCGCGCAGCTTTCATCATGGACAGGATGATGCACAAGATGGGCATTCACGGCAAATCGTTTATCCCGCTGCTGATGGGCTTTGGGTGCAACGTGCCCGCAATCATGGCTACGCGCTCCATCGAGAGCAGGTCGAGCCGGCTGATCACCATCCTGATCAATCCGTTCATGTCGTGTTCGGCCCGGTTGCCGATCTATGTGCTTCTGATCGGGGCGTTCTTTCCCAACCATGCCACTCTGGTGTTCATGTGCCTCTACCTGCTGGGAATAGCAGTGGCGGTGGTTACGGCACGCATTTTGCGGCGTTTTTACTTTAAGGCCGACGAAACTCCATTCGTGATGGAGCTTCCCCCCTATAGAGTCCCGACCCTGAAAGCCTCCTTGCGCCACATGTGGGCCAAGGGCGAGCAGTATCTTCGTAAGATGGGAGGCGTGATTCTGGTTGCAAGCGTGATTGTGTGGGCGCTGAATTATTTTCCGCTGCACAATGAGGATTCGTCAACACCCCAGATGGAAGCCATAGCTCAAGCCGATGATTCGGGCATCGACACTGCACACGATTCTTACCTCGAAATGATCGGTAAGGCTGTCAACCCTGTAATGGAGCCTTGCGGATTCCATTGGCGCGCAACGGTGGCTGCCGTAGCCGGTGTTCCGGCGAAGGAGATTGTTGTGTCGAGCCTCGGCGTGCTTTACACAGGCGATGAAACAGTGGCCGACGCTACTCTCGCAGATCGTCTGAAGGCCCCGTCGCCTGTCACCGGCAAGCCTGATTTCACTCCGGCGGCGGCATTGGCGTTCATGGTGTTCATTCTGCTGTTCTCGCCGTGTATTGCCACGGTTGTCGCCATCATCAAGGAGACAGGCCATTGGGGCTACGGAATGTTCAGTGTTGTCTACAACACCGTCGTGGCCTGGATTATAGCTTTCATTGTCTATCAGTTGGCGTCGTTGTAAGGTCAGGATAGATCAACCACGGTTATTCCCGCGCCGCCGAGCCTGACATCTTCGTCTCTGAACGAGCGTACGCCGTTAACGGTTGCAAGGTATTCGCGCAGACTCTGACGCAGTGCGCCGGTGCCTGTGCCGTGGAGAATCCTGACCCGACTGGCATTGAACTGGATTGCGTCGTCGATAAAGTAAGTCACTGCCTGCAGGGCTTCGTCGACACGCATGCCTCTGACATCTATGTCCTGCTTGAAAGCGAGCTGGCGCCGCCGCATGGCTTCAGAGGTGGAGTCGGACACGAATGATGATTTTTTTGAAGCTCCTGAGTCGATTTTTGCGTTCGACGGCTTCAGCCGGTCGAGTCTGACCGTGGTCTTTATCATTCCGAAGGCCACTGTGGCATTCTTGCCGTTGATCTCGAGAATCTTACCCGGCGATCCCGTCCCGTCGAGCTTGACGATGTCGCCCGCCGCAAGCTCGCGCTCAGGTTGCTGCGACACACGATGCTGCTGCTGACGCGGTTTCTTCTCTTTCGGAGCCTTTCTGAGGAGTTCTACATTTGCCGTGTCGGTTCCCTTTTGTTTCTCAACAGCCTTGCGCTCCTCTGCCAGACGGCGTCGGGCTTCGAGGGTGCGCTCCTTCTCGGCCTGCGCGCGGCGAATCTCGGTGATTGTCCGCTCGATAGCCGCGTTTGATCCGGCCAGAATCTTCTGAGCCTCGGTGCGGGCGTCGTCAAGGATTTCGCGGCGCGAGCGGCGCAGAGTCTCTGCTTCTTCGCGATATCGCTCGAGAGTTGCCTCAAGCTCTTTCTCGCGCCGGTGGATGGCGGTGCGCTTGTTTTCCCAATATCGCTTGTCGCGGGTAATGTCGAGCAGATATTTGTCAAGGTTCACATAGTCGCTGCCGGCAATTTGGGCTGCTTCGTCGATCACCTCAGCGGGGAGCCCGGTTTTGCGCGCTATCTCCAGGGCGAAAGAGCTTCCGGGATTGCCGATCGAGAGCTTGAACATGGGCTGCATCAGGTGTCGGTCGTAGAGCATCGAGCCGTTGACGAGTCCGTCGGTGTCTTCGGCAAAGTGCTTGAGGTTGGGGTAGTGGGTGGTGATCACGCCCCACATGCGGGCGTTGTTGAACTGATGCAGGATGGCCTGCGCAATGGCGCCGCCTATCTGAGGGTCGGTACCACCGCCGAACTCGTCGATGAGCAGCAGTGATGCGTCGCTCCCTTTGCGCAGAAAGAATTTCATCGATCGCAGGTGTGACGAGTAGGTGCTCAAGTCGTCTTCGATCGACTGGTCGTCGCCGATGTCAACAAAGATGTCGGCGAAGATTCCGAACCTGGAGTTTTCATAGACAGGCGGAAGCATTCCGCACTGCAGCATGTACTGCAGAGTCCCTACGGTTTTGAGACACACCGATTTGCCTCCGGCGTTAGGGCCCGAGATAACAAGGATTCTGCGGGTTTGCGACAGCTCTATGTCAAGGGGCACTATCTGTTTGTTCTGGCGCCTGAGCGACATTTCAAGTAGCGGATGGCATGCATGAAACCACTCGAGTTCGGGCTTGTCGATAACCGTTACGCGGCATCCTCCCGTCTCGCGGGCAAACAGGGCCTTAGCCCGTATGAAATCGAGCTCGCCCAGATCGGCATAACAACCGAGCATGCTGTCGATGTCGGGTCGCATCCTTTCGGCCAGAGCAGCCATAATGCGGTTGATTTCACGGCGTTCTTCCATCTCGAGTTCCCGCACCCGGTTGTTGGCTTCCACCACCTCGGCCGGCTCGATGAACACGGTTTTGCCCGAAGCGCTCTCATCGTGCACAATTCCGTTGATGCGCCGTTTGTTGGCCGGAGAGACGGGGATCACAAGCCTGCCGTCGCGCACCGACGGCGAAGCATCACCCTCGATCAGTCCCTCGCTCACGGCGCGGGCCATCACCCTGCGCAGAATGGAATTGATTGTTCCGCTAACCTGACGCAGATTGCGGCGGATTTCCGCCAGCTCGGCCGTAGCGTTGTCCTTCACGTTGCCATAGCGGTCGATGGTGCGGTCTATCTCAGCCCGCAGTTCCGGGAAAGTGAATAGGTTGAGAGCGATCGAATCGAGCACTGGCCATGGAGAACGGCCTGTGTCTGAGCCGCGCTGGCGCGAGAAATATTCGCTCACGGCTGCCGTAACAGCCAGAAAAGCGCGGACTTTCACCAGATCCTCGACACTCATGGCGGCCCCGGCCACTCTGATTCCCCCGAGAATTGCAGAAATGTCGCCGATCGAATCGAGCGGAATAGCCTCCTGACCGGTGACGATATCGAGCATCTCGGCAGTGGCGTCGAGACGCCGGGTCACCAACCCATAGTCGGCTGAAAATGTCATTGATTCCGTCATCTCGCGGCCCGGGACGGTGACACACAGCTTGCCAAGATATGGACGTATTCCGTCAAAACCAATCTTTTTCTCAAATGTTTCGGGAAAAATCATGCTGAAATGTGCAGGGAACTGGTGATGGGAAAATGAAGCAAAGGCGCGCCTGAATTGGGGCGCACCTTTGACGGTGATATTATTGTCGGTACGGAATTATTCCGATACAACTTCAAAGGGAATTTCAACGGTAACCTCCTTGTGGAGCTTAACCTGAGCGACATACTTGCCAACTTCCTTAACGGGCTCCTTGATGAAGATAACCTTGCGGTCAACATTGTGACCCAGTTTCTCCAGTGCCTCGGCAACCTGAAGTGCGCCAACTGAGCCGAAAATAGTGCCGGTCGAGCTGGTTTTTGCGCCGATTGTGAGAGCAACGTCCTTGAGTGTTTCAGCCTGAGCCTCAGCATCGGCCTTGAGCTGAGCGAGCTTGTGGGCGCGCTGACGCTGGTTCTCGGCAAGTACCTTCAGGGCCGACTCGGTAGCGATCACCGCTTTGCCCTGGGGAATGAGATAGTTGCGGCCGTAGCCGTTCTTAACTTCAACAACGTCGTCCTTATAGCCGAGATTGTTGATATCTTCTTTCAGAATAATTTTCATGATTCCTTAACGTGTGGGGTGAAAGATGGGTGATATTACTTCATCAAGTCGGTCACATAGGGCAGGAGAGCCAGGTGGCGTGCACGCTTGACTGCCTGAGCAACACGGCGCTGGAATTTCAGCGAGGTGCCGGTGATGCGGCGGGGAAGGATTTTGCCCTGCTCGTTGAGGAACTTCTTGAGGAATTCGGGATCCTTATAGTCGAT
>CAZKXM010000011.1:0-37596 GCA_964556785.1 uncultured Bacteroides sp.
GCCATGCCACCGGCACCTGCGAGGCACCCACAATGTGGGCGAAATGGCGGTCTTCATCGCCGTGGGGCCGGGGAATCACGAATGTGATATCCATGTCGCCGCACTCCCACATTCCTTTTGTCAATCCGTAGCTGGCCGTTCCGAGGCCTCCGAGGATATGAGGCGGGAATTCCCATCCAAACATTAGTGCTTTCATAATTGGTGAAGTTGATTTGCCGTGACCGGGTTTGAGTTAGACATCGAGACGCTTGAGTGTACGGATAGTGCGGAGCACCTCGGCAACGTTGGTCACATGGCTGATCGCGCCGCGTCCGGCGTAGGGAGGATTACCGTCGTAGAGCTGGCTGAGCGACCCTATGCAGCCGCTGCTCATCTCATCTTCAAACCCGATGAGCATACGGTCGATATAGCTCACGCCGCTCATTCCGAACACTTTCAGATAGGCATCGGCATAAAATCCCATCAGCCATGGCCGTGCGGGGCCGTTGTGAAGCGCCAGCTCGCGCTCCTCGGGGCTTCCCTGATATGTGGGACGGTAGCCGTAGCTCTTGGGCGAGAGGGTGCGCAGGCCCTTGGGGGTGAGAAGCTCGCGGGTGACGGTGTCGAGCACACGCTTGCGCTGGCGGCGGTCAAGGGGTGAATAGTCGAGACCGATCGCCACTGCCATATTGGGGCGCACCGACGGGTCGGCGTAGGAATTGTCGACAAAATCGTAGAGATAGCCCGAATCGTTGACAAACATCTCGACAAACGCAGGCTTCATGCGGGCTGCGAGCTCGGAAGCCTCCTCGCCCTCAGGCAAACCTTCAGCCAGGCGGGCCATGAACTCGAGCGCGTTATACCACAGCGCGTTAAACTCCACAAGATAGCCTGAGCGGGGCACGACCGGGCGGCCGCCTTCATACGAAGCATTCATCCAGCTGACAGGCACTCGGGTGCCGTCGGTGCTGAGCAAGCCTGTGGCAGGATCCATAAACAGGTTCGGGTGACCGCCGCGCGAAACGAAGCCTATCATCTCCTTCATCTGCTCCAGATAGCGGCTGCGCGTTTCGTCAAGACCATAGTTTTTGGCATATTGCTGCAGGGCCCACATTGCCCACAGAGGGATATCTGGCAGATCGATGCCGCCAATGCGGCCCTCGGTGTCGCCGGTGGTGATGAACCGATGGAGCTCTTTCCAGGCCGACTCCATGATGGCATGGAAATCGTCGCGGTGGTTAATGGCTATGGTGGCGCCGGGAAGCGCCATGAATGTGTTGCGCGCCAGAATCTTGCCCCAGGGGAAGCCTGAAATGAGATACATCTCGCCATCCTCCTTGATGTAACACTGCTTGACGGCGTTCTTCAGACAGTTGAAGAACGATGTGCGGCACGTGCGGGCGGCAATCTCTTTTTCATACATCGCAGCGAGTTTGCGCGGCTGAACCTCCGTGATGCCGGCCGAGAAAATCAACGACTCTCCTTTGCGGATAGGCACCTCGAAATAGCCGGGCACCCACAGGTCTTCAACATACGGCACTCCGCGCTCCATATCCTTGACATATTCGAAACCGTAATACCAGTTGGGCTCATAGTGCCACTGCGGTTTGCGGCTCAGCTGCATGTAAAGCCGCGGATAGCCCGGATAGAGGCAACACGACACTCCGTTGGCACACTCGGGAGTGTCGCCCTGCAGGGCATCGTTGGCAATGCACAGGGCGTTGGCCTCGCGGAATGCCAGATGCGGCCTGAGCCTTAGCGTTGTGGGCGAGTGGGCTTCAACGAGAGTGTAACGGATCAGCAGACGGTTTTCATGCGATATGAAAATCTTCTCCTTGGTAAGGATCACACCCCCTACGCGATAAGTGGTGCGGGGCACACTCTCACAGTCAAACTCCCTGATATACTTGTGTCCCTGAGGGGAATAGACACCTCCCTGATACCGGTGGAGACCCAGATTGAAAGGCGCCCCGTGCTGAATCACGGTGACGTCGAGCGACGACAACATCACGTGTGACGTGTTGCCGAACTCGGGAATCGGGATCACCAGAAGGCCGTGCTGCTTGCGCGTGTTGCAGTCGACAATGCTGGTACAGTGATAAGCCCCTGACTGATTAGTGCGCAGCATCTCCTTCGGAAGCGACTGCTCGAGATTGATCATCAGGTTTTTATCAAATTTCAGATAACTCATTAAAAAGCTTGCTGTTGGTTGTAGGATTAGAAGAATAAAAGCTCGAAAGTGTTTGCCAAAGCACCTTTGAAAACTCCGATTGTTTTATCAAAGCCAAAAATAACTAATAAAATCTTGGTTTCCAAATTATCTTTAACTTAAAATTCAACAACTGAATCGAGGCTACGGTTTACAACTCAACAATCTTCGTTTGCCGGATGTTATAACTCCAAATTTCAATTAAATTCATTCTCCTCTCAAAAATCCCTAACCCTCACAAACCATTAGCTATGAAGAAATTTCTACTCGCCCTCATGGCTGTAGCCGGGATAGCATTCAGCGGCTCAGCCCAAAAGACAGAACTGACCCTCGGCTACGGCGGCTACACTCAGATGGACGCTATGGACATGCACGACGGATGGCACGGAGTCAACACCGCCTGGGGCGGCCTGACAGTGGGTGTGAACTTCCGTGTGACACGCAACCTCTGGCTCGGCCCGACCTACACATTCTCGTCGACCACCACCAAAGGGGGCCCTGCCCACAGCAACATCGCCTATCACGTGATCATGCTTAACGGCCGCTACACCTACTATCGCAATTCGATCGTCAATGTCTATGCCCACGCTGCCGTTGGCGCCGACATCTCACACATGCAGCCCCGCGACGGTGATTCTTACAACCGCGGCTACTTCGCATTCCAGATCAGCCCCGTCGGTGCACAGGTCGACATCACCCGCAATCTCTCGATGTTTGGCGAAGTTGGCTTCGGCGCACAGGGTCTGGTTCAGGTGGGCCTTCGTCTTGGTCTGTGACGGTGAACCGCTGGCACTCTTAAGTTTCAAATATCTCAATCTATAAACTCCTCAAAATATCTACAACTATGAGCGACATTCTTGATGCGGCCGAACGCCGCGAACTCCCCGATTCTGTCTACGGTCTTCCCGAACGCCGCGAATTTCCTATGCCCGACGCTGCACACGTGCGCGCCGCCGAGGCCTACTTCCGCTACTGCCCCGACGACTTGAAGCCGGAACTGGCACGCAACATTCTGCGCTTCGCCCGTGAATATGGCGTAGATGTCAAGAGCCCCACCGTGCTCTCCTACGCGGCCGAGTAACCGGGCCCGACCCCGATCTCTGAAAAAAAATCTTAACTTTGCGGCATGCAAAGTATTGTCTACACCAACCTTGTGCAGGCCTCGCTCGAGCAATCGATTGCCCGGATGAAGCCTGCATCGGTTTTTATTATTACCGATGTCAATGTCGACCCGCTGACGCCCGACATTCTCCCGTCGGCGCGGCGCATAGTTATTCCCGCGGGCGATTCGGCCAAAACCCTCTCCACGGCCGAAAGCGTGTGGAGCGCACTGGCCCGGGAGGGTGCCACCCGCAGCTCTCTGGCCGTGAATCTGGGCGGAGGAATGGTGACCGACCTCGGAGGCTTCTGCGCGGCAACATTCAAGCGTGGCATGAGCTTCATAAACGTGCCCACCACACTGCTCGGCGCGGTAGATGCGGCCGTAGGAGGGAAGACAGGTATCAACTTCATGGGGCTGAAAAACGAGATCGGTGTGTTTCGGCCTGCCGACGAGGTGATTGTCAGCACCCGCTTCTTTTCCACCCTCCCTCAGAGCGAGCTGATGTCGGGCTACGCCGAGATGATCAAGCATGCGCTGCTCCATTCGCCGGAGCTCCTCGCCCAAACACTTGATCACGACCCTGCCGACACCGAAGCCCTGCTGCCCCTGCTTGAGAAAAGCATCGGCATAAAGCGCGATATCGTCGATGCCGATCCCACCGAGCAAGGCATGCGCCGGGCCCTCAATCTGGGCCACACGGCCGGCCACGCTTTCGAGGCGCTGGCGATGTCGCAGGGACAGCCTGTGCCTCACGGGTATGCCGTGGCCCGCGGACTGGTTGTTGAGCTCGCACTGTCGCGCATGCTCTCGGGACTGCCTACGACCATACTCGAAAATGTGGCCCGCTTTGTCAGAGAGCATTACAGCAACCCCGCCATAACCTGCGACGACTACCCTGCCCTGCTCTCCCTGATGAGCCACGACAAGAAGAATCACACCCCTGACCGCATCAACTTCACCCTTCTCGAGGCTCCCGGAAAAGCGATAATCGACAACGAGGTTGCAGCCGACGACATCACAACGGCCCTCGACATTTTCCGCGACCTTTGCGAATAAAGCCACGCCGTAAAAAATTTTCAAAAAAATCGCGCAAAAATTTGCAGGTTCGGAAAAAGTGCGTACCTTTGCATCGCTTTAGCAAGGAGACGGGCGCTTAGCTCAGCTGGTTCAGAGCGTCTGCCTTACAAGCAGAGGGTCGGGGGTTCGAATCCCTCAGCGCCCACCAAGCCGCGGAAATTCCGCGGCTTTTTTTGTGCGTTCCCGCGGGTCAGAAGGGATAACCGATGGCCAGATGGAGGGCGAGCGATTTGCCGAACGACTCCATGTTGTAATACCCGTGACGGCTGGTGTTGTAAGGCGCATGGATGCCTATGCCGAGGTCAAGACGGATAACGAGCATGCTGATGTCGACACGGAGTCCGGCGCCGGTGCCGAGGGCTATATCCTTAAGGAAATTCCTTGCAGTGATGAGTCCGCCCGGACGCTGCGGATCGTTCTTGAGAAGCCACACATTGCCCGCATCGATGAATGCTGCGCCATGAAGCGGCCCGAAGATGGGGAAGCGGAGCTCGGTGTTGAGCTCGAGCTTGAATGTACCGGTCTGGTCGAAATATCCGTTGACAAGATCTGCCGGAGCCCTGTATGAACCGGGGCCGATGGAACGCACCGTGAACGCGCGTATTGAGTTGGCCCCACCGATATAGAACTGCTCGCTGTAAGGCACCTGCGAGGAGTTGCCGTAGGCATGGGCCGCACCTATCAGCGCACGGCTCACAAGCCAGATGTCGCGACGCGTTATCCTGCGGCCATACACCACCTGCGCCTGCCCCTTGACAAACTGCGAGAACGGGTTGCCGAACAGCTCCTTTTCGCCATGTTTGCCGCAGAGTTCGTAGATCGACCAGAACAGGTTGCCCGCTTCCTGCAGCGTGACGGTGGCATCGAGGGTGTTGTTGTAGCGCCACTGATTGGAGTAGGTCCACGTGTAGCTCATCTGCGGGATATACTGGCTGCGGAAACTCAGTGCAACCGCCGGATTCTGGGCCATTATCTGCTCGAACTCATCGGTTTTGTGGAGGAGCTTGGTGTAGCTGATCTTGAACAGAGTGAGCGAGTTCGACACATGGCGCGAGCGCTGCCAGTCGTAGGTTATGCCGGCGTTGAACTGCGCCAGGCGGAAGTAGTGAGGACGGTTGAGCAGGTCGGCATTGAGCGATATGCGGGTCCAGTTGAGCACCCTGCGCCGCCGTGTGACCCAGTTGGGTGCGAGCAGGCGCGGAAAAGCGAGTGAGCCGGTGATTCCCGCCTCGTAAGAGTTAAACACCGAACCCTGACCGCGTTCGCGTCCCGTCTGCCATTCGTATGATCCGGTGAGTTTGACCGAGAGCTGCTCGCCACCGCCAAAAATATTCTTGTTGGTCACGGCAAAGCTGAGTCCCGGGCCAATATAGCTGTTGCTCTTCGATGTTGCGTTTGCCTCGATGGTGGCCTCCAGCGGCTTGTCGAGCCTACAGTCGATCATCACGTCGAGCGTCGGGACAGCGTCGGCAGTGTCGGGGATGGCGTTGATCTCGATGCCCGAGAAGATTCCGAGCCGCGACAGATAGGTCTGCGTGTTGTTCATCTGCCTGACGGTGAACGTGCGGCCGGGACGGAAGGCTATGCACTCCGGGATAAGCTTTCGCCTGAGCCGCGAGGGCATCATCTGGATCACGGTGCCGCGGTTGGTCTGGAATGTGTCGGCCGAGGCGGCTGTGTTGTCGTCGCGGTGGATAACGGTGGTTATCTTTCCGGTCACGTATTGTCGGAGCGACCAGCCGGGAATGTCGTCGGCCACATCAAGCTTGAGGGCGATCGCGCCGGGGGTGATGGTGGAGTCGGCGAGATATTCGATGTAATCGGGACGGAAAAAGTAGTAACCCTTGTTTCTGACGGCATTCGCAATCCTGATGCGCTCGGCCGAAAGAGAGTCGGTTGAGTAACGCATACCCGGCTTGAGATATTTGCTTTTGGCCGCGACGGAATCGATCAGATGGAGCAATGCGGTTGTGTCGGGAAGCAGAATGATCGAGTCGAGACAATAGGCGGCTCCGGTGTTGATGTCGTAGCGTATGGTTGCCTTGCGCTTGTTCTTGCCCTGCACAAGCGAATAGGTTGCGTTTCCTCTGAAAAAGCCGTTGTTGTCGAGCACCTCGTTGATCATCTGCGTGCGCAGCTCGGGGCGCACGTCGGAAATCAGCACGGGCTGCTCCACAAGCTTGCCGTAGAGCCACTTGCCGAACCCTTTCTTAGGTTCGTTCCAATGATTGTAGACCCACAGTCCAAGAGGGAAGGGATAGCGGTAGTAGGGTGAGATAAGGCAGTTGTTGGGCTTGACATTGATGGCATCCTTCACCTCCGAGTTGAGCCCGGAGGGCACCTTCACCCCGGCGGGAGCCTCGATTTTCAGAGGCTTCACTCCGTTGTAGAGAATCTCGCCCGGCGCAAGCCGGCTTGTGGTTGAGCATCCCTGCAGCAAAACAAGGCCGAGCAGAAGCGGCAACAGATTGAATAGCTTATTTGGCAGTTTCATCGGTTGTAGACGGTGGTGGAGGTGTGGAGGATGATGTGGGTTCTTGACTCTGAGGCGAGGGCTGACGGTTATCGGCCGGAAGAACAAGCGATGGCTTGCGCCGGCGGAAGCGGAACAGGTCGCGCAGGGTGTTGAGCTTGCGCTTGAGCACAAAGCCCACGCCGGTGCTGGTAACCTCTCCCTCGAGAATGCTCTCGTAGCCCGTGTGACGGAAAATGCGCACATACATCGAGCCTGAGCGGTTGAGCAGATACTCGAACGAGATGTCGCTTATCAGGTTTTGCGAGAAATTTTCATCGGCATTGGCATCGGTGGAGTAATTGCCGCCCACAAGGATCTTGAAACGGTCGTCGAAGAGCGATTTCGACACCTGATAACTGTAGCTGGTGGTGGTTGACGACGCGCCCTCATAGGTGCGGTTATACTGATCGATACCGAAAGAGATGTCGACACCTTTGACATTGTTAGCCATCCACGAGTTGACCTTCGACTCCAGGAACGAATAGAGCGGATTGCCGGTGAGGTTGGAGGTCGCGCTGGTGCCAGGCCCGGTGTAGGTGTTGTAGAGCAACAGGTTCATCGCCTGGCTTGCACGCTGCTCGGGGCTCATTGACTGGAGCTCGTTCTGAACGGTGATGTCGTCGTCGGTCGAGAGATCGAACACCACATTCATCGATTCGAGGCTGCCGGTGACGCTCAGGCCCACGTCAAACGTGATCACACGCGAATTCTGTCCGCTCTGGGTCACATTGGCTTTCATCTTGTCGACAGCCTTGAGATTGAGAAGCGGGTTCATCATATCGCCGTTGAAGGCAATGTAGCTGCCGTCGAGCAGGTCGAAGCTCTTTTCGCCCAGCATCGGCACATTGTAGCGCGCCATGCCCTTTGAGATGGTGTAGCGGCCGGTGAGGCGCCCGTTGCTGAGAGGATTCATCGAGAAGTCGAAGCTGCCCGACCCTTCAACCTGAGCCTTGCTCGACCCGTCGGGCGAAAGGTTGACGGTGATAACCGTGCCATCCTGGATGGTGAGGCCGGCCGTGAGGATCATAGCCATGCTGCGGGCCACAGAATCGGCCTGAACAACCTGCACGGAATCGTTGAAGCTCACAAAGTGAACCATCTTGCTGACATCGCCGGCGGTTGATGAGATGGTGGATGTCGACGCCGGCACAACATATGTTACGTTCGTACCTGAGAGCAGGGCCAGATCGGCATTGACAAACAGCACCTGCATGTCGCCCTTCACTGCGGCATCGAGATCGATATAGGCCTTGCCGTAGGCGTCGGCGCCGTTGCGGGCCCGCGTGGAGTTGACAATCATCATGTTGTTGGCCTTCATGCTCAGATCGAGAGCCACATTGGAGAGGTCGCGAAGATTGGCTTTGCCCGATATCAGCAGGGGGTTGTCGTTGCATCCGGTAACGGTGAAATCGTTGAAGCTCACAATGCCGGAATCGACGGGAATCTTTTCGTCGCTGAACTTGAAATCGGTGCCGAGCATGGTGACATTCACTGCTGTCGAGTCGAAGTTAAGCCAGCCGTTGAACACGGGGTGGGCCATTTCGCCGGTGATATCCATCTGGCCGTTGAGCATTCCCGACAGCTTGGCCACACCCTCGGGCAGGAACGGATTGGCCACACGCAGAGGGAAGTGGATCATCTTGAAATCAAGCAGGAACGGACTCTTGGTGATCGAATCGTTGAGGGTGCCACTGACGGTGACGGTCTTTACCGAGTCGACAAGCAGGGCCATGTCGGCACGCAGCATTCCTGTACGCGGATCGGTGTTGACATTCACGTCGGCATCGAAGTTGCCCACACGCTCCTTGTTGTAGAAGAAGTCGTGGAGTCCCACCCTGCCGTCGCCGGTAATGCTCGTCGGGCTGAGGTTGATCTTCATGTCGGCACTGAGCGAGCCGCTCAGAGGGGGTGCCCACGGCGAGAACGAGAGCCAGTCTTGCAGGCGGATGTCGGCCAGCTGCACGTTGAGGGTCTGGCCCTTGGCGATCGAGTCGGTTTCGGCCTGAGCGGTCGAGAAAATCCTGACGGAACTTATCGAGTCGGTCAGCGAGAGGTCGGCGTCGATATGGCGTGTGAAAAGATTGTAGGCAATATGGTTGTCGGGGTTGAGGGTCCAGCGGCGATAGGCGATGGTGGGTGTGTAGGGGGCCAGCTTGACGGTAAGTACCGAGTCGGAAACACCGGCCGAGAAACCGAAGCTGAATCCGGTGTCGTTCTTGATGTTGCGCTGGTTGAGGATGGCCGACAGGCGGTTGCGTCCCATGAATCCGTTAAGGGTTATATGGGCGAAATTGTCCATCGTGCCGGGCTCGTTGTTGATCATTGCGCTATACACCAGGTAGTGGCCATGCTGGCGTGCCGAGAAGTTGATCGAATCGAGGCGTGTGGATCCTGATTCGAATCCTGTTACACCGGCGGTGAGCGACAGCAGAGAATCGTTTGAGGCGGTCATTGCCGCACGGTCAAACATAATCTTGCTGCTCGCCGCGAGATATTCCGACGCCGGATTGTCAGGGCCGAGCTCCATCATCAGGCTGAATGGCGGCAGGGTGCGCTGGAGCGAGTCAACGTCAAGGTTGCGCAGCTTTATCTGGCGGTCGACAAGCTGTGAGGTGGCCGTGAAGCGCTGCATAATGCTGTCGAGGTTGAACGGACTCGAGAACGACACGGCAAGGTCGCCGCTGTTGACACCGGCACTTGTGAGCGAGTCGCTCATCAGCGCCCTGAGGTCGGTGCGGGGCGCGGTGATCCGGTCGGGGCCGTAGGTCCAGTCAACATCGTTAAGCGTCAGGACGGCGTCGAGATAGCGTGTGCGCGGATTGTAGAGGCCCTTCGATGTCAGGGCGAGCGATCCTGAGCAGGTGTCGGTCATGATGCCGAGCTGAAGCAGGTCGAGGTGACGCACGGTGCCGTCAATGTCCCAGGTCATTCCCGAGTCGGTGAGGGCGGCGATGAAGTCAACATCGAGATCGGCGGGCTCGTTACCCGAGGACAGACGCCCGTTGCAGTTTCCTCCCGAAAGGTCGGCAACCAGCTGAATGTCGCGCAGGGGCTGCTGGCGGTAAGTGACATCGGCAACGGCTACGTTGACATGCATCGCAGTGTTGCGCGACATCGGGTTGTAGCCATGGCCCGATGCTGCCACAGTGGCCGTGAGGTTTTCAACTCCGAGAGCCGGCATGAACGCCTGAACGGGGAACCGGCGTATGTCAAGCCCGGCATCGTAGGCCTCGGTGCGTCCGTTCCAGTAGCCTTTGAGAGCCACACGGCCGTCGTTTGCCGTGACAACGAGATTGGCATCGGCCTTCATAGGCTGATACTTCACATGACCCTTGACGGTCATTGTGTGAGGCAGATTGATTCCGGGCAGGAGGCGCGCGGCTGTGAGTGAGCGGTTGAGCGCCGCCGACCCTCTCAGACTGCCGTCGATATTGAGGTCGCCACCGATGCTGGCCGGATCCATCGGATTGTCAACTGTTCCCGATGCACTGAGGTTGAGCATTCCGGGATACCGGGCCTTGAAGCTCTCAACAGTCAGGCGCCGCGGGGTGCCATGGATGTCGGCCTGCAGATTGACCAGTGCCGGGGCGGGAAACTTTGAAAGCATGGGGCGCATGGAGGGCATTGCCATCATCACGTCGGCGAGGCTCAGGCGGGCATCGGCCTGAAGCATCAGGGGAAGTGAGGGGTCGGTCGAGAGATCCCCCATGCCCATCGATGCGTTGAGAGCAATACTCGAATGGTTGGTGAGAATCTTGAAATCATTTGCCCGCATAGCCGCTGAATCCATCTCAAACGTGCCGGTTGCCTCAAGAGTGAGCCCGCAACGCTCAGTTGCGGCCAGACGGCGCAAAGGCACCCGGATCGATGTGCCACGATTGTAGAACGAATCGATCTCTATATCGATATCGCTGACACTCAGATAGCTCATGTCGAGGCCGGGGAGAGGCCTGACACCCTTTGTGGCATAAACGGCGCGGCGGCCGGTGAGACGTAGCGAGTCGGCCGTTATGGTCCACATTTCGCTCTGTGGTGTAACCACCGTGTCGGCTGCCGCGGCAACCGGCGGATTGGCTTTGAGCCAAGCCTCGGAAGGGGTGAGATATGTTGCGCTTACACTGTCAATCGCCAGCGAGCGGGCATGAATCTTCCGGCCGGTGAGATCAATTTCACCGTTACGCAGCTGAGCCAAAGGCACCGAACAACTGAGTGAGTCGATAGTCGGGAGCATCGACATGGTATAGTTCACGCGCCTGAGGGTTATCAGGTCGGCGGTGATCAGCATAGGCTTCGATGCGGTTGTGTCAACCGGGGTGGCTGCTGTGTCGGGACGCATGATCAGCCGAATGTCGGCACCGTCGAGGGTGGCATCGCTCAGCGCAATCCGCTCCATGTTCATCTTGAGCTGCGCTGGATTAACCTCAAGGCGGTCAACGCGAGCCCTGAGCCACATCAGCGAATCGGAATTACCCATCTGATAGAATGCCGAGTCGAGACGCGCATAGTTCACATCGATATCTCCGCGAAGCAGCGGCAGAATCTTGACCCCTACATCCAGGCGCCCGGCTGTGAGCATGGTGTCGCCGTCGGCTTCAACCACTCTGACACCATCCACACTGAGCCGCAGAGGCCAGCGAAGCCTCAGTTGCTCCACATCAATATCCATGCCGGTTGACTTGGAAGCCTCCTTGACAGCAATATCCTTTACAAAATCCTGAATAAACGGCACATAGAGCAGCGCCGGAATAGCGAGAACAAGCAGCAGCACGGACACGACGGTCCACACCACTATTTTTGCTATCTTTTTTCCCAATGACTTGCCCATGCAATGAAAACCGAATTCAGGCCCTTTTGGTTTAACGTAAGTTTGGAAATTTGCCGAAAATTTTAACAGTTGAATCGGGCAGCACTATCAGACACCCGGCTCCCTCGAATTTCCCTATCAGCTGGCGCGCCTGTTCGGGGCTTCCGGCCATGCAGGCAGTGGCGAGGGCATCGGCAAGCATGGCTGTCGGCGCCGTGACTGTGGCCGACAGCATGGAGCGTTCGGCGGGACGGCAAGTGAAGGGATCGATCGTGTGGCCAACGCGGCCGCTTCCGTCATAATCGCGGAAGTTCCGGTAGTTGCCCGATGTGGCTATGCCGCCCTGCGTGAGCTCGACGCATGTGAGCCGTTCATGAACAGGCACTCCGTCGGCACCCGACTCACCGGGAGCATCGACCATTATCCGCCACGGCTCTCCCTGCTCGTTGCGGCCTGAAACGGCGATTTCGCCCCCAATCTCAACAAGATAGTCGGTGACACCGTTGCGCCGCAGCATCTCCCCCACTTCATCGCATGCAAAGCCTTTGGCGATGGCTGAGAAATTGAACTCGGTCAAGGGATGTTTCTTTATCACGCGCCCGTCCATGGTCACTCCACACTCCCCGAGCCCCACAAGGGCCCTGACACTGTCTATTGCCTGATCAGAGGGTGCGTGGGTAACCTTGCCGCCGGGCCCGAAGCCCCATACGCGGATGGCGGCTCCGAGCGTGGGGTCGAACCGTCCCTCTGATGCTTCCCACACCCGCTTCGACTCTTCAAACACGACAATGAAACGCCGGTCGGCCTTCACGGTCGTGTCTCCGCGGTTAATGGCCGCTAACACACCCCCCTCGTTGAACGCCGACAGCGACCGGTCAACCCCGTTGAGCACCTCGATTATGGAGTCGCTAAGCTCAGCAGGCCCGCAGTAGACAATATGGTAGGTTGTGCGCCACACCGATCCGTCGATCGTGTGCCAGCGGCGGCCCATGCCGCATCCTCCCGCCATAATGGAGGCAACGAGTATCAAAAAAGCTGAAAATGCTGATTTTTTCATTCGTCCCACATTTTTCTGACCCAAAGTTAAGTAATTTATTGGTATATAATATTACATTTGTGAAAAGAACATCAAACCTTTCAAAATGAAAAAATCTTATCTGTTTCTCGCTGACGGTTTCGAAGAAATCGAGGCAATAGCCACTGTCGACGTGCTGCGTCGCGCAGGCATGGATGTAGTGACCGTGAGCATCAATCCCACTGTAGAGGCTACCGGAGCTCACGGAGTGACCGTGAAGGCCGACACCACTCTTTCAGAATGCAGTGTCGACAACGCTGAATGGCTTATCTGCCCGGGCGGCATGCCCGGTGCCACCAACCTTGCCCAGTGTGCACCCCTGACATCGCTCCTCACCGCCCACTTCAAGGCCGGTGGCAAGATTGCTGCGATCTGCGCCGCTCCAGCCGTAGTGCTGGCGCCGCTGGGAGTTCTCGCCGGCCGCAAAGCCACCTGCTACCCCGGATTCGAGCAGATGTGCAAGGATGCTGAGATGGTCGACGAACGCGTAGTGGCTCTCGACACGCTCATAACCGGCAACGGCCCCGCGAGCGCCGTGAAGTTCGCCCTCGCCATTGTTGCCAACAGCGCCGGCTCTGACAAAGCCGCCGAAGTGGCTTCGGGAATGCTCGCCTTCGCCTCCGAAACTGACAATTTCCACTAATCTCTTCCCCCTGAATCAATACGGCGCCGTGATCCCTTCAGATCACGGCGCCTCGCTAAGTTATAAAACACGATAAAAGGAGTTGATTCAATTGAATCCACTCCTTTTATAATGGTTACTTATCGAAGAAATTCTTTTGAATTTCTTCGAAAGCCTGCTGGTGGCTGATTTTCGTTTTATACGGTTTATGGAATCATCGGGAAAAAGTTTTCAGTATATTGAAAACTTTTGCTATTTTCGCGAAAAACTTTCAGCATAATGAAAATAATTGACGGTATTATTCCCCGGCCACACTTTCTCAATCAGATTCTGCCGTTTGTCAACAAGCAATTGATAAAGGTGTTGACGGGCCAACGACGCGTGGGGAAGAGCTATATCCTGAGATCCATTGAGTCCGAAATCCGAAAATCAGATGCCAATGCAAATTTCATCCATATTGATCTTGAGGATTTTGCTTTTTCCCACATAAAAGATGCGGCTACCTTGCATGATGAAATAAGCGGGAAGCTTGCTTCCAAGGGGCGTAACTATATTTTCATTGATGAAATTCAGGAGATAAGGGATTTTGACAAGGTCGTGAGATCGCTTAATCTCAATCCTGAGAATGACATTTACATCACGGGCAGCAATTCGGCCATGCTCTCAAGTGAGATTGGTTCGCGTTTGGCCGGAAGATGCGTGGAATTCAGAATCCATCCGTTGTCATTCACTGAATTTCTTGAATTTCACAGATTTGAAAATTCTGATGAAGCCCTGGATGCTTATTTGCGATTCGGGGGGATGCCTTATCTAAGAAATCTGCCCGAGAGTGCTTCGTGGAGTGAATATCTTTCCGGCCTTACTGATGCTATTGTTTATCGGGATATTGTGGGGCGTCATTCCATCCGCAATAATGACTTTCTGCAACGTCTCGTATTGTTTTTAGCTGATAATATCGGTCGGATTTTCACTGCTAAACGAATTGCTGACTATCTCAAATCACAACACATCTCCAGCTCGGTAGCAATTGTGCAGACATATGCTGAATATATTCGTGAGGCTTGTCTTGTGAATAAAGTGAGGCGCTGGGACATTGAGGGCAAGCGATATTTTGCGATCGGCGAAAAATATTTCTTTGAGGACATTGGCATTCGCAATGCAGTTATCGGTTACAGGCCGGCTGACATTGGAGGAATTATGGAGAATGCGGTCTACAACAAGCTGGCTTTTGACGGTTATGAAACCAAGACGGGAAGTTTCGCAAAGGGAAAGGAGATAGATTTTGTGGCCGAGAGAGACGGTGAGCGGAAATACATTCAGGTGGCAGTGAATGTGGATGACAGGGCTACGTACGAACGTGAGTTTGGCAATCTCATGGATATTCCTGATAATTACGAGAAAATAGTAGTGACGCTACGCGACTCCGCTCCTAACACCCGTGAGGGGGTCAGGATGCTTTCACTTCGCGAGTTTCTCAGCCGCCCCTGAGGCGGAGGCGGAGATCAGCGGGCGAGATGGGCGGGCTGGAGCACGAACGGCAGCGGTTCGCGCAGACTCATTGACCCGTCGGCCTTGACGCGCTCAAGTTCGTCGAGAGCCTGACGGGCTGTTGAGCAAGTTACAGCCACAACATAGTAGAGCGGCTCGCGGGTGTGGAGAATAAAGGCGTCGGGGTAGCCTGACTGTTGCAGGCGCGCACGCATCTGGCGGGCGTTGAACACCTGTTTGAACCGGCCGACAACGATATTGTAGCGTTCGGTTGTTTCGCGCGTAGCTCCTCCGTTCTCGGTGTATCCGATAATCTCCGTGAGCACCGGGAGGGTGTCGTTGCCGACGGCGATCAGCCGCGGCCGCCCCTGCTGGCGAAACTTTTCGTAGATGGTGCCCTCGACACCTCCTGTTGAGTCGCGCTTGGCTATGGCGCTTTCGTAGGCAGCCTTATACGCTTCATGGTTCGGCTTGCAGGCTGCAACAGCTATGAGAGCTAAAACGGCTATGAACGGTAAGATCTTTTTCATTACTTCTATATGTTTACGATTTCTTTAACTTGCCGAGCTCGATAACCTCGAGATTGCGGGGAACTCCGGCATCGATTTCGAGTTTTATGAGTGTGCGCTCGCGCTGCCATCCGTGATATCCGGCCGCTCCGGGATTGATGTGGAGGCAGTTGAGCCGCTGATCATGCATCACCTTGAGGATGTGGCTGTGTCCTGCCACCATCAGACCAATACGGCCTTCGCTGATCAGACGCGGAATGCCGGGAGCATATCGCCCGGGGTAGCCGCCGATGTGGGTCATCATACATCGCAGTCCCTCCGTTTCCCACTGCAGCAGCTCGGGACACGCCCTGGCAACGTCGCCATGGTCGATGTTCCCCCTGACAGCCCTCACCACGGGCACCACCTGCTCCAGCCTGCTGATCACGTCGATACAGCCGATGTCGCCGGCGTGCCAAACCTCGTCGCAGTCACTGAAATGGATTGCAAACCTGTCGTCCCAACACGAGTGGGTGTCGCTGATGATTCCTATCCGTTTCAATTCTCGAGAATATAGATCTGGCGGGGAGAGAATGTCATTTCAGGCTCGATGGTGACGGCGGCTCCTGTGAGCATGTCGCGTCGCTGCGAGCCGTAGGGAAGGATCTCGAGCGTGCGTTCCATAGTTGTGGTTACGGGCGAATCATTGCCGTTTAGCATCACGGTCACCTCCCGGTCGCCGAGCTTGCGCTGGTAGACATAGATTCCGTTCTCGGGCATGAAATGCTTGAGCGACCCTTTTGCCACAACCTCGTTACCGCGGCGCCACTGCAGAAGTTTCTGCAGAAAATCAAACGCCTCGTTCTGCAGGGGTGTGCGGCCTTCGGCCGTAAAAGCATTGATGGTGTCGCCGGGGAAACCGCCGGGGAAGTCGCGGCGAATGTTGCCGTCGCTCACCTCTTTCGAGCCGTTCATCAGGATTTCGGTGCCATAGTAGATCTGCGGAATGCCGCGCGATGTAAGCAGGAATGTCATGGCCTGCTTCCACCAGCCCAGGTCGGCCGGCTCCGACAGCAGAAAACGGTCGGTGTCGTGATTGTCGAGAAACGTCAGGATGCCTGACGGATTGGGAAAGAGATAGTCAAGCGCAAGGTGATCGTAGATTTCGTTGAGGCCGCTGAGGCGGTCGGTCTGGCCGCTGAAAGCGTCGCGGGCCTTGATCGAAAGCACGAAATCCATCACGGTGGGAAGACCGGGATCGCCGTTGGGATTCACTTTCGATCCTTTCTGCCAGTAGGCCTCGCCACCCTCGTTGCCATACCAGCACTCACCAACAATGTTAAACCGGGGATACTCGCGGAGCACATCGGCGATCCATCCGGCCATGGCGCGCTCGTCGGCATAAGGATGGGTGTCCATTCTGATTCCGTCGATCTTCGAATCCTCGATCCAGAAAATCGAGTTCTGAATGAGATAGCGCATAAGGTGAGGGTTGCGCTGATTCAGGTCGGGCATGCTCTCAACAAACCAGCCGTCGACAGTGCGGGCCTTGTCGTAATCGCTCGCATATGGATCGTGAACGGTGGAGAGCCTGTAGTTGGTCTGCACAAACTCGTCGGGGAAGTTAAACCAGTCGGCCGCAGGCTTATCGGCGAGCCAAGGGTGATTGCTGCCTGAATGGTTGAAGATCATGTCCATCACAACCTTGATACCGCGGCTGTGGGCTTCGCTGACAAACTCGGCCCACTCGGCATTGGTGCCAAACCGGGGATCGATGGCATAGTAATCGGTGGTGGCATAACCGTGATACGCGCCTCCGGGCATATCGTTGGTGAGCACCGGGTTGACCCACACCGCCGTAACGCCGAGCGAGTCGATATAATCAAGATGGCGGCGCAAACCGGCAATGTTGCCGCCGTGACGTGCGTTGGGGTTGGCACGGTCGGTGGGCACAGGATAGTCGAGCTGCGCCGACGCCTCACGGTCGGTCACATTCCCGGCTCTCGCAAAGCGGTCGGGCATAATGAGATAAAGCACATCAGAGGTGTCGAATCCCACTCTGTCCTCAGGGCGGCCGGTGCGCTCCTTGAGCTCATAGGCCACTTTGGTGTGCTTCTTCCCCGCGGTGAACTCCAGATGCAGAGTGCCCGGCTTGGCCTGACGGGTTATGTCGAGATACACCAGCAGATAGTTTGGCGAGTCAAGCCTGACGGTCTCGGCCACACTCACACCGGGATAGGCCTCGAGATTCACGCTGCAGTTTGCCACGTCAGGGCCCCACACCATGAGCTGGAGTGTGTCGGCCTGCATGCCGGTCCACCAGTATGGCGGATCGATACGGTCGATTTTCAGTGAGCGTTTGTCGGCTGCGCCCGCAGCGAGAGTTGTCATGATAAGGATAAGCGAGAGTGTTGAAAGGAATCTCTTCATGATGGTTTATTATTGCTTGAGAAGCCTGAGATAATCGATGAGGGCTGTGTTGACCTCTCCGTTCATATTGACGTTATAAGGTGTCTGATATTCGACAGTGATTTTGTTGTCGCCCGCCTGAAGGCTCACCGGAAGCATGTTGGTGAAGCCTGTTGACAGCCACTCGCCAACACCGCGCTGCGGCATGACGAGCGCGCCGACTCTCTCTCCGTTGACCGTCAGTGTGCGGATTGCACACTTGTTTTCGGTGTTGATCGGGCCCATGCCGTTGGCATAGCGAAGGTCGGCCCACCATTTCCCGGCACGCGGAACATTGACCGTAAACTCGATGCGGGTGTTGGTGTCGACAGTGGTCTCGACAAACTTCTTTGCTTTCTCCTTATCGGTGATGAACGATGTGCCCGCTGGCGCAAAGTCTTCAGCTTCAAGAATCCTCTCATAGCCTGCCGGGATGAACAAGTGGGGACGTGGCGTGAATCCTAAAGTGCGTTCGCCGCTAACCGGAACGAAACAGATTGCCGTGAGATTCTGTGCGTCGTAGAGCGAGTATTCGTTCACCTGAATCTGCTGCTCGAAAGTGCCGTTGAGATAAACCTGATAGTTGGTCGAGGGGTCGCCGTTGGTGATCCGCGCATTGCGGGGCGTCGACCAGCTGACGGCTGGTGTGACAGGCATCCACGCCTGGTCGGTGAGATTGAAGCTGGCGGGCTTTATCTGGTTATCGGCCATCTCGATCTCCACGGTGTGGCGACCGGTGAGGCTTGCGGGAAATTTGTTGCCGTCGGCAACTTTGCCATCAATGCGGAAGGCTGCTATCTTGTCGCCTGTGCCGCTTACGGTAATGTCGATCAGGGCATTGCGATAGCGCAGTCCGGTGATTTTCTTTTCGCCTGTGAAGATTGCCGGAACAACAGGCTGAAACTCTATGGCATCGGCCGTGAACTCCATGCCGGCTATCACACGGAGCACCATGGCGGCATTTCCCGCGGCACTCCAGAGCTGCGCGTCAGAGTTGACGGCCGTTCCGCGATAGTCGCCGTTGTGGGCCACAAACAGCTCCTTGTTGGTGCCGAAAAGGGCCGCCGCACGATATATCGCCGCCAATCCAGCGCAGAGAGCCTCGGTGTTGCGCGACTTTCCTGCCGCAAGGTTCCAGAAGGCCTGTACGAAGGGCCACACGGCATCGTTGTGATAGGGCTTTATGTCGGGAATCTGCGGATAAACCGAAGGAGTTCCCCATGATGTGACGGGAGTGTTTTTGATCAGCGATTCGCTCATCTCGGGTGTGGCGATGCCGAAAATCACGGCGAGCGACTGCCCGAGATTATCTGTGGCCTGCGACTGGATGGGATAGGGCTGACAATAGAGATATTCGCTGTAGTAGCCCATATTGGGGATCCAAAGATTATCATTGATCGCACTCACCATCCTGGTGTGGATCGACGAGTAGTCGATCTCGCTTTCGCGGCCGAGTTCGCGCGCCATCTCCGATGCAATCTCGAAAGTGCGGGCAAACACGGCGTTGGTGCCAAGACACATCGATCCGAAAATGTCGGCGGGCTGCATCCAGCGGGGATAAGTTTGCTCGCGCCAGTCGAGATAGCTCTGCTCGCCATGCATCAGCGAATATGCCGGATCCCATGTCACCTTCATGTCGTCGGCCAGAGTAGCCGCGATCACATCGTAGGCCTCGGCAAGCCAGCTGCGGTTGCCGGTCACCTTGTAAATCTCCCACGCTGCGATGGCCCACACCTGTCGGTCAGACGAGACAGGCCACGCGCCTCCCGTGCCGGTGTCTTGCACAATGCGGCCGTTTTTCACCTTGGCCCGCAGGGAGTTCATTGACTTTTCAGGGTCAAGACAGGCCAGCGACAGATAGACGGCATATGACACATCGCGCGTCCACACTCCGTCCCACTCCTTGCCGGCGCGGAAGGTGCCGTCGGGCCTGATGTCGGAAACTATGTCGGCAATCGCCATGTTGTAACAGGCATCGACGAGTGTCTGCGAGCTCGAATACTGAGGATAATCCGCATTGGGAGCGTCGATGCGCCAGCCTGTTGGATCGGCGGTGCGCTCCGACGGCGGATTCATTTTCAGGGTCACCTCATAGATGCTGTCGCCACGGTCATGAAGCTTGCGGTCGTGCTTCCCGTAGAGATTCTCGAAATCCCACGTCAGCGGCTCAACCGACCCGGCCAGCCACACGCCCTTGAAATCATCGGCATCGATAACGTCGCCTGTCGGGGTGACATACTTGCCATCGCGCGCAAACGCACGCAGCATGGGGCGCATGTCGACCCTCACGGTCCACTTTGTGTTTTTAGGCAGGGTGTCGGTTGCGGCTGCCTCGGCTTTCGGATCGGCCGCTGTCGAACCAAACTCATAGACAATCGTGTCGCCCGGCACACCGATTACAGCTGTGTGGCTCAGCGACGGATCCATCTCGTTGTCGCGGCTGTTGATCGAAAAACGGAAACGTGCCAGCGGTGACGCGGCCGCATTGTCAGGGCTTCGGTAATCGGTCACGATCTCCAGTGCCGACAGAGCCCTGGCCGTGAATGCGCCCTCAACAACCGAGTCGGGATAAACCGTGAAGTCATCACACGAAAAAAGATAGTCGGGCGCCGCATGGCGAGAGCCACACGATGCCAGACACAGGGCCGCTATCCCTGCCGCAAACGAGATTCTCATTATTTTTACTGAACCGGTGTTAGTTTTAATTACTTACTGATATTCTGTGTAATCCAATTATTTCGAAGCCTATTTTCGTCGCCGCATCGCCACAACCGCCGGCCACAGGAATAGCGCGCAGCCGCCGGCCGCCGTGAACAGCGACACAAGTTCAAGCTGATCGGGCCGAAGAAACTCGAAAATCATCATGAGCCTGCCGCCGGCAAGCGCTCCGATAATGCCGAGAATCACGAGAACCACCGTGTTCTCGCCCTCATTGAGCAAACGGCCCGCCATGTAACCGCCGATGAGACCCACAAGGCCCCACACAAGCCATATCACGATTCCCATGCCGAGAGGTGTAACCGAGGTTGTCGCCCGCCGTCAGAAAAGGAAGCCTGACAGGGGTGCGATTGCGTTGACGTCAGTGTCGCCCCACATGTCGGCAATTGTCAGCCAAACAAGCAGTAACACAATAAGCACAACCGCCACAACGGCGAGCCAAACGTTTCTTTTAGAGTTGCTTTGTTTTCCCATATTGATTTGTTATTTCCATTTTATGCACAAACAACCACCTCATTCAGATGGTTTTTGCGAAATTATAAAAAAAGGCTGAGATATCACAATCTCAGCCCTGGTAAAAATGTGTTGTCTTACAAGGATTCGAACCTTGACAGGCAGAACCAAAAACTGCAGTGCTACCATTACACCATAAGACAATCCATATCTGTCCAAGAGCGCCGGGCGCTCCTCTGACGCTGCAAAGTTACCGCTTTCGCCTCAATTTTCCAAATCATTTTTTCAGCTCAAATTTATTCTATTAGACGTCCAATCACATCCTTCATCGGTCTTTTTTGAATTTTTCGGGCGATTTAGTTATTTTTGCATTTTATAACCGAATCATCATTCCACTATTCTCAATCACCCCCTGACAATGAGATCAAAAGAGGAACTTGACAATCTCGAGCAACTCGGAGCGGCGGCTACGAAATATCCCACCGACTACGATCCCTCGCTGCTGGAGACATTCCCTAACAAGCACCCGGAAAACGATTATCTTGTGTCGCTGATGTGCACAGAATTCACATCGCTCTGCCCCAAAACCGGACAGCCTGATTTCGCGAAGATAATCATCAACTATATCCCCGGCGAGCTGATGGTTGAGAGCAAGAGCCTCAAGCTCTATCTTTTCAGCTTCCGCAACCACGGCGACTTCCACGAAGATTGCATCAACATAATCATGAAAGACCTCGTCAAGCTGATGAACCCGCGCTACATCGAGGTCACCGGGCTGTTCACGCCCCGCGGAGGCATAGCGATCTATCCCTTTGCATGCCATGCCGATAAGGCTCACCAAAAGCTTGCCGCCGAGCGTCTCGCAGCCTCGATGCGCTCCAATTTCTAACCAACAGTGTGACCGCGACATGACCAAAAAAGATGCCTTGATGGTGCTCTCGGGAGGAATGGACTCCGTGACCATGCTCCACGACTATGTTGACAGCATAGGGGGGGCCGTTTATTTTCACTACGGTTCAAACCATGAAGCCCGCGAGGCTGAATGCGCCCGCCGTCAGTGTGCCTTAGCCGGAGTGGAGCTGATCGAGATCGACCTGCGGTTCATGGCCACCCATTTCAGCAGCTCGCTGCTCTCGGGAGCCGACGATATCCCCGCGGGCGACTATGCCGAGGCAAACATGCTCTCGACGGTCGTTCCTTTCCGAAACGGCATAATGCTCGCCGTGGCCGCCGGACTCGCCGAAAGCCGTGGTCTGAAGGCCGTGATGCTGGCAAATCATTCGGGCGACCACTCGGTTTATCCCGACTGCCGTCCCGGCTTCATCAGCGCCATGGGTGAGGCCATCAGGCTCGGAACCTATGCCGGAATTGAGCTGCGTGCGCCCTACACCGGCCTGACAAAAACCGAGATAGCCCTGCGCGGCAAAGCTCTCGGTGTTGACTATTCATTAACCTATTCATGCTATCGTGGCGGCGAGCACCATTGCGGCACGTGTGCCACATGCCTCGAACGCCGAAAGGCACTCTCCGAGGCCGGGATAGATATAGCCGACTGACACCATCAGCCATCAATTTCCAGATCTATGAAGTGCACCTCCCCGCTTTGGTTGATTACGGCCCTGCTGACGGCTCTCTCCCTGACACTCCTTCCGGGATGCTCGGGGAAGAGCGACAACATGAAAGTGGATGTTATAGAATTCAGCATCGACAGCCCCAGATCAGGGCATCGGCAGCCGGAATCAACCCCTGAGCCGCAGAACATTCCAGCAGCAGGCAACCCCGATTCAACCATGGAGGTGCAGCGGCTCGACTACAGGCGCCTGGGCCGACTGGCCGAAGTGTTCAACGACAGTAACTTCGTTCATTTGCGCGACGCTTCAAAAATAGGGATCGAGCCGCTGTCGACAATGCACTCCTTCTGGACCATGAGGCGCCCTCTTGTCAAGATCGCCACGTGCCCCGATTTCGTGCTCGACAAGCTCACCCACTCCCGCCCGTTCCTTGTGCCCGAAGGGGCCGAGATGGTCCATGAAATCGGCCGACGGTTCCGACAGACGGTAAAAAGCCGCGGCGGGGGCGATTATCGCATCAAGGTGACGAGTGTGCTCCGCACCCCCGAGAGCGTCAGGAGGCTGCGCCGCGTAAATGCCAACGCGCTCGACACGTCTGTCCACCAGATGGGAACCACCGTCGACATTGCCTACAACAAATTCGTTGCAACCGAGGGTACCCGACCCAACAACTTCGAGCAGCTGAAGGGAGTTCTCGCCGAGGTGCTCGACGACATGCGCAACGAAGGAAAAATCTGGGTGAAATATGAAATCAAGCAACCCTGCTTCCACATAACCGTCAGAGAACAAAAGAAATAATTGCATGGAAACACCCGCCGCCCCTCAGTCACAGCCGGCCCCCGCTCCCCGCAAACGCCGCCCTCTATGGCTCCGAATAATCAAATGGACCCTCTGCACCGTTGTAGCGCTCCTGCTGCTTCTCGTGGCCGTCACAGGCGCGGCGGTGTGGATCCTCACGCCCGAAAGGCTCACTCCTCTCGTCGAGAAATACGGCTCTGAGTTTATCGACGGCGAGCTGAAGGTGAAGCGGGTGGAGCTCACTTATTGGAAAACTTTCCCAAGGCTCCAGCTCGATGTCGACTCCCTAAGCATTATCAGCCATTCGCTCAGAAACATTCCGGCCGAACTGCAGAGTCAGCTCCCGGCCAACGCCGACTCGCTGCTCACCCTGAACAGTTTCCACGGAGGTGTCAACGTGCTCGAACTGCTGCGCGGAAGGATTGCGCTCTACGACATCATCATCGACCGCCCGGCCATCAATCTTGTCGATGCCGCTCCCGGAGTGTCTAACTATAACATTTTTCCGGCGTCAGAAGAACCCGACACATCCGCCGTCAGCATTCCCGATCTCCGTTTCACCCGCTTTATGATAAAGGGCGATGCACCGGTGACCTATGTGTCGCTCGCCGACACCCTCAGCTGCCGGATGGTGCTGAGCAACGCCGCCCTGACAGGCGAATCAGCGCCTGAATACCGCTTCAACTTTGCCGCCGATGCCGACACCCGTATGGGCGACATAGATCTGTCGGGACTCCATCTGGGTATGGGGGGCGATATACTGTGGAATCACCGGGAGCCCTACCAGATCGAACTTCGCGATTTCGAAGCCGGACTTAACGAAATCCGCACCGTGCTCTCAACGAAGCTCGATTTCGAAAACAATCTCACCGTCCAAAGCCTTATCCTGGCGCTGGACAAAGTAAAGGTTAACGATATCATCAACCTCATCCCTGAGGAAATGAGGGGCGAGCTCACAAAACTTAAAACCAACCTCAGCCTCTCGCTCCATGCCAATCTCCTGAAGCCCTACACACCGGCAATCCATAAGTTCCCGACGGTCGATCTTACGCTTGACGTGCCAGAAGGAGAACTTGCCTATGAACAGCTCGACCTCAAGAAGTTCCTGATCGAGGCAACTGCCCATATTGACGGCGATGCACCTGACCGGTCAACCGTCACCCTCAGCCGCCTCCTCGCTATCGGTCAGGGTGTTGGGGTTGAACTCACCGGCAAAGCCACCTCACTGATGTCTGATCCGCTTGTCGACGGTACCTTCAAGGGAGGAATTGAATTCAGCCGACTGCCGAGCAAACTGATGGCTCAGACAGGGTGTAACGTCGACGGCAGCCTGCGCGCCAATGCCTCGTTCAAGTTGCGGCAGAGCTGGCTCACTCGCGAGAATTTCCACCGTATCACGGCCACAGGCGAAGCTTCACTCTCCCGCTTCAGCTTCTCCATGCCCGAGATGGATATAACGGCATTTATCCGCAGCGCCAAAGTGGCTTTAGGCACCACAAGCAAGTTTGTCCACGGAAATGTCAGCGCCGACTCACTGTTGACCCTCTCGCTCAACATCGACACCATCGCCGCCGCCCTGCCCGGCATGACGGCCAACGGGTCGCAGCTGCGCGCAGGAGTGGGCTGTCGCAACACCTCGGCAAGCGCCGACACCTCGCAGCTCAATCCAATCGGCGCCGTGCTGTCGATAGGCCGCTTCAAGTTTGTCGACACTTCCGACTCCACACGCTACACCGTGCGTCAGGTCAGAGCCCGTGCTTCGGTCAAGCGTTACCGCGACAGCAAGCGCGCCCCGCTGATGTCGCTCAATTTCGATGCCAAGCGAATGCGCTATGCCGACAATGTCAACCGCGCCAACCTGCGCGAGACCGAAGTGTCGCTCTCGCTCCATCCCACAATCCGTCGAGCCGCAGGAACGAGAATGCAGGCACGCATCGACTCGCTCCGCCGCCTCTACCCCGACCTGCCCGACGATTCCATCCGCTCACTGATGCGGTCGCAGCGGCGCGCTCGACAGAGCGCCGTGACAGCGCCCGAGGGCTCCACCACCGTCGACTATGGTCTTGACAGCGACACCCGCAGCCTCATCCGCCGCTGGCAGGCAGCCGGATCGCTCAAGGCAAAGCGGGCACGCGTGTTCACTCCCTACTTCCCGCTGCGCAATGTGCTCTCCGACATCGATCTGCGTTTTAACAACGACAGCGTCACCATCACCCGCACCCGCTACCAAGTTGGCCGCAGCGACTTCCTGATCGACGGATCGATCACCAACCTTGCCCGCGCCGTGACATCGCGCTCAGGCCGGCAGCCGCTCAGGGTCAATTTCCGCCTGAGATCCGACACCATCGATGTCAACCAGATAGCGGCCGCAGTATTTGCCGGGGCCGCGTTTGCCGAGAAGGAGCGCGAAGGCTTCCAGGCCGCAATTGCCGATACCGACGACGACAATCTTATCCAGCAATCTATTGCCGCGCAGGCCGACTCCACCGACTCAGGCCCGCTGCTCATCCCCACAAATATCGAGGCCACCCTCCGCCTCAATGCACGCCATGTGATCTATTCCGACTTCATTTTCGACAACCTTCGCGGCTCGGTTGAGATTTTTGACGGCGCGCTGAACCTGCGCAACCTCTCGGCCCGTTCGGCAGTGGGCAAGGTCGACATAACCGCCCTCTATCAAGGCATCGACCCTGACGACCTCAACTTTGCATTCGGGCTCAACGTGCGCGACTTCCATGTGGGCCGCTTCCTGGATCTGGTGCCCGCTCTCGACACCATCATGCCGCTGCTCAACGACATGGACGGCATTATCAACGGACAGGTGGCGGCGCAGGCTGCCCTGTTCCCAACCATGGACCTGAAGATTCCTACCCTTAACGCCGCTGTGACCCTCAAGGGCGACAGCCTCGTGCTTCTCGATGCACAGACCTTCCGTTCGATCGGCAAGTGGCTCCTTTTCAAGAACAAGGATAACAATGTTATCGACTCCATGACCGTCAAGCTCGTTGTCAAGGATTCGAAAATGCAGCTTTATCCTTTCATGTTCAACATTGACCGCTATCGCCTCGGTGTTTATGGCAACAATGACCTCGACCTGAATTTCAAATATCACATCGCCGTCCTCAAATCGCCGATTCCGTTCAAGTTCGGCATAAATGTGTCGGGCAACTCCGACAAGATGAAGATTCGCCTCGGGGGCGCCAAATGGGATGCCAAGTCGGCAACGCGCACCTTCGCCATCGCCGACACCACCCGAATCAATCTTGTCAACCGGCTTCAGGACATGTTCCGCCGCAGTGTAAGCCGTTCGCGCGAGCCTCTCAACCTGATGCTCGACAACTCGCCCGCGCAGGCCGGATTCGACGCCACGGCAGGCGCCGACACCATCTCTCACGCCGACTCTCTGCTCTTCATTCAGGAAGGACTCATTCCCGCTCCGCCGGCCCCCGATGCAGAGGCAACCGTTCCTGCCGCAAAATCCAAAAAGCGCAAGAAATGACAGTTGATATAGCCCGCGCCATCAGCGCATGGAGCCGCCGCAACAACTTCGAGCCCTCCCTGCGGGCCGCCCTGATCGACATGGACGGCACTCTCTACGACTCCATGCCCCTGCACTCGCAGGCGTGGGCGCAGGTGTGCGACTCAATCGGTCTGCCTTACCGGGAGGGTGAGTTTTTCATGCACGAGGGGCGCACCGGGGCTGCAACAATCCGCCTTCTTTTTGAGCGTGACGGTCGGCCGGCACCGTCAGCCGGGGAAGTAGCCGAAATCTATCGCCTCAAAACCGAGCGCTTCAGCTCTCTCCCGCTCCCTCCGGCTATGCCGGGAGCGGCACGGATGCTCGATGTGCTCCGCAGGGCCGGAGTTGAGCGTGTGCTCGTCACAGGCTCAGGTCAGGGTAGCCTGATTGACCGCCTCGACATTGACTATCCGGGAATTTTCGCTCCCGGAATGCGCATAACCTCGCGCGACGTTGTCAACGGAAAGCCCCACCCCGAGCCCTTTCTGCGGGCCATGAAGCTGGCCGGTGCTGAGCCATGGCAGTCGATCGTGATCGAGAATGCTCCTCTTGGCGTTCAGGCAGGTCACGCGTCGGGAGCGTTCACGATAGCCGTCAACACAGGGCCCATTCCTCCCGAGGAGCTCCGGGCGGCAGGCGCCGATCTGCTCTTCCCCTCGATGGACGCTCTGGCCGATGCTATGCCCGAGATTGTCAAATTGATGCGGCCCTGAACTTTTAGCCCTCCGCATGTGTATCTATAATATAAACAAACACGTTTCATTATGGATACCAACAACAACGGCCTTACGACCACCGCACGCACACCGCGCTCCCACATCGGCAGCGATTGGTTTATCGCCATCCTTTCACTGGCAGCCGGTCTGCTCCTTATCATATTCCACAATTATCTCGACCTCATCAAATGGATTGTGGAAGGCATGGGATGGTTCATTCTCCTCTCAGGCCTCTATCTCATCGTAACCAACCTGCTCCGTCCGCGCGACCAGCGAATGATATGGCCCGGTGTGCTGGGTGTGTTCGCCCTCGCGATGGGTGTGTGGATTGCGGCCGCCCCCTCAACATTCGCCAATCTCCTTGTGTATATCTTCGCTGCTGTGCTTGTGCTTGCAGGGATCTGGAACATGTTCTCGCTCAAGGTTATGGGACGTGAGCTCAGAATTCCGCTCTACTATTATATCCTGCCCGCACTGGTGATTGTGGCCGGAGTGTGCTTCATCATCACAGGCGCCAAGGTTGTCACGACGGCCATCCTGCTTGTGATGGGAATCTCTCTGGTGTGCATCGCACTCGCAACCCTTGCCGGCCTGCTGGCCAAACACAAATAAGAATCAGAAGCTACAGATATTTCAGAGGCAGCTGTCGCGATGCGGAACAGCTGCCTCTTTGCATTTGCCAAGTACCCCCGTGGAGAATCGAACTCCAATCTAAGGTTTAGGAAACCTCTATTCTATCCGTTGAACTACAGGGGCCATCAACGGTGCAAAATTACGCATTTATTTTCAAATCGCCAACACGTCGGAGGGTCACGAAACGGTAAACAGCCCCGGTACGGGGATCGGTTTCAGGTCCCTCTTGGGCGACAGTGGCCCAATCGTCCTCATAGGCCGGAAACCATGTGTCGGCGGCATGTGCAGGCGGCGTTTCGACGAGTGTCAGCTCCATGGAGGTGGCCAGCGGCAATGCCTGGCGATAGATCTCGCCGCCGCCGATAATGAATGCTTCAGGTCCTCCGGCCGTCATTTCCAGTGCGCTCTCAAGCGATGGAGCGGTCTCGACCCCGGGAGCCGCATAGTCGACGTTGCGCGTTATCACGATGTTGCGGCGACCCGGCAGCGCCCCGTTGGGAAACGACTCGAAGGTTTTGCGACCCATAATGACGGGATGGCCGGTTGTCAGCCGCTTGAAGCGTTTCAGATCGGCCGAGATGTGATATGACAGATCGCCCTGCGAACCGAGTTCGCGGTTCGGCCCGAGGGCGGCTATGATTGTGAAATGCGGTTTGTCAGTTGTCATACTGCGACAATTCCTTTAATGTGGGGATGAGGGTTATAGCCGGTGAGCTCGAAATCCTCAAACTTGAAATCAAAAATGCTCTTGACATCGGGATTGATGATCATGCGCGGAAGCGGCCGCGGCTCGCGCTCAAGCTGCAGCTTCACCTGATCAAAATGATTGCTGTAGATGTGAGTGTCGCCCAGAGTGTGGATAAACTCTCCGGCCTCAAGCCCTGTCACCTGTGCCATCATCATCAGCAGCAGCGCATAGCTGGCGATGTTGAAGGGCACTCCAAGAAAGCAGTCGGCCGACCGCTGGTAGAGTTGCAGGCTCAGCCGTCCGTTAGCCACATAGAACTGGAAAAAAGCATGGCATGGCGGCAGATTCATGTTCGGCAGATCGGCCACATTCCATGAACTGACAATTATGCGGCGCGAGTCGGGGTTGTTGCGTATATCATCGACCGCGCGGCTTATCTGGTCGATGAAGGTTCCGTCGTAGGCAGGCCACGACCTCCACTGATAGCCGTAGATGTGCCCCAGCTCGCCGTCGGGGCCGGCCCATTCGTTCCAGATCCTGACACCGTTGTCCTGCAGATACTTCACATTGGTGTCGCCTGCCAGAAACCAGAGCAGTTCGTGGATTATCGACTTGAGATGGAGCTTTTTGGTGGTGAGCAACGGAAATCCGTCGGCAAGGTCGAAGCGCATCTGGTGGCCGAACACGCTGCGCGTGCCGGTGCCAGTGCGGTCACCTTTGTCGACACCCTGTGTCATCACCCGTTCGATGAGTTCGAGATATTGTTTCATGAAAGATTATCGGCAATGCCGTCAACATAAATTGCTTTATAAGGATAGGCCGGGCATACACTCTGGCAAGCGCCACACCCTATGCACAGCGCCTCATTCACTATCGGGCGACGCCCGGAGTTGAGAGTGATGGCCCGGCGGGGGCACTCTTTCTCGCAGAGCCCGCACCCGATGCAGTTGGCATGGATTGTCAGCGCGTGGCCAATCACGGTTTTCTGTTTTTCAGCTACCGTCAACGGCATCAGCGCCCCAGTGGGACAGAGGTTGTTGCATCTCGTGCAGCCGAACGCACACCGCGCCCGGTCAAAGTCCATCACAGGATGGAGAAAGCCCTTGAGCGTGCGGCCATACTCCGTGGTGGCCGTGCGGAGCACACCTGTGGAACAATGGCTTATACAGAGCCCGCAGCCGGTGCATCGGCTCAGGAAGTAGAAACGGTCGGCAGCTCCGGGAGGATACACGGCCCACTCGGGATCAGGGGCATGCTGCCCCGCGGCATCGGCAATGGCACGCGCGGCCTTGTCGGCCCGCATTATCACAGGCGACAGCGCCACGATGGCTCCTGTTGCAAGGAAGTGGCGACGGTCAATCAGTCGCGGCCCGGAGGCTTCGCTCGGCATCGGCCCGGAGGTCGCGGCCGGTTCGGGGGCACTCCCTGCCGGAACGATGCGCTGCAACATTGGCAGCTGCAGGCGATGGCTCGACGGAGTGTAACGGATGGCATCGTTCGGACACACCGGCAGGCAGTCGAAGCAGAGCACGCAGCGTGACATGTCGACAACGTGCGACGTCAGATCGATACACTCACCCTTGCACGCGTGCTCACATTTGCGGCACTGGATGCAAAGGTCGGTGTTGATGTCGATATGGAAAATCGAATAGCGGCTTATCACTCCGAGGGTCGTGCCGACGGGGCAAACGGTGTTGCATATCAACCGCCCTCGCCTGACAGCCACCCACGCCACGGCAACGGCTGTCAGCATAGCCGTGACAAATCCGGCGACCGACCAGCCCGCCGCCATAACCGGCACCGAATTGACTATCGCCCAGAGCGGACGCACAACATTGAGAGCTATGCGCCCGTAAGCGCTGTAAGGGTCAAGAAACACCGGCACGATACCTATACCTGCAACAAGACACACGGCCGTGACGATGAGCAGAATCATGCGCAGGCGGTTGACCGGCTGGTGGAAATGATAGTCGCGGCTGCGTCTCAACATCCTCCCGCGCGCGAATATGTCCTGAAAAAAACCGAGCGGACACACAGTCGAGCAGTAGGCACGCCCGAATATCAGCGTCACGATCAGCCAGCAGGTAAACACCGTCATGCCGAACGCCATCGCCGCCGGCAGCAGCTGGATGCGGGCTATCCAGGCGGCAAAGCGGGGAAAGCCCATGCCGATAGATGTAAAAAGGCCGGTGACCAGCCCGAAGGCGATCACCGACACTATGATCCTTGAGAGTCGCAGTGTCCGGCCTTTCATCATTCTGCAAAAATAGCGAATATTAGCCGGAAATGCAACACGATGTCAGCCGCTCTGCGTCAGGCCTCGGCGGCATCGAAACCGGCAGCGCGCACTGCGGCCATGAGAGCCTCGGCGTTGTGCTCACCCTCAACTGTGGCGCGGCCTGCCGACAGGTTGACATCCACGTTGGTCACACCGTCGACTGTACCGATTGTCTTGGCCACGGTAGCCTGGCAATGAGGGCAGTTCATGCCCTTGATGATATACTTTTTTGTCATGTTGTTTATGTTGATTGATGTTTTATTGAAAATGCGGCGCAGATAGCTGTAGAGCAACAGCGCAACGAGAATCGCCGAGCAAATGGCCGGGAACATTCCCAGATGGCAGTGGGCTCCCGCCTGAGGCATAGCGCCCGGAAGAATGAACCACGATGCCGGCAGCAGATAGTCGATCAGCAGCCCGAAACCGATAGCCCCGGCAACGATAGCCGCGAGATAAATCAGTGCCGAACGGCGACCCATCTCGCGCGAGATCAGAGTGAACGACGCGAAGTTGGCAGCCGGGCCGGCCATCAGGAGCACAAGGGCGGTGCCGGGTGACAGCCCCTTGAGCACGAGCGACATGGCGATAGGTATCGAGCCGGTGGCGCAGACATACATCGGGATTGCTATAACCAGCACGGCGATCATCGAGAGGATCGGTGTGCGGCCGAGAATCGAGAAGAATGAGTCGGGAACGTAAACCGTAATCAGCGCCGCGATGATAAGGCCGGCAATGAGCCATCCGCCAATGCTGCCGACAAGGTCGACAAACCCGTAGCGAAGTGCGTCAACGCATTTTTCGCCGAAAGAGCGGCGTGGCTCCTGCGCTTCCTCGACAACTGCTGCCTGGCACACGCCACCCGCAGGTTGATCGTCCTTATCAGCCTTACCGACAGCCATACCGCCGGCAAACGATGTCACCAGTGCCGCCACAGGGCGTATAACGGCAAAAGCGGGACCGAGCAGCGACCATGTGGCGGCAATGCTGTCAACACCCGTCTGAGGAGTGGCTATCAGGAAGGATGTCGAAGCCGCACGGCTCGCACCCGTTCGGCGCATACCGATCGCCGTAGGCAGCACACCGCATGAACACAGCGGCAGCGGCACTCCGATCATAGCCGCCTTGACGACAGGCTTCCAGCCGTTGCCGGCGAGATGGCGCGCCATCAAGCTCTGGGGCACGAACGCGTGCATCAGGCCGGCGATCAGAAACCCCAGAAGGATATAGGGGGCCATCTCGCCGAGCATATATATCAATGAGTTCAGTAGATCCATGATTGAGTCAACAGATAATGGTTTATTATTAACGTAAGGAACACTCCGGTATTGTACCGGCAAAGTTACACCCTCGTGGGCGCAACCGGGTGGCAAAGTTGGCCTACCCTTGCCCCGCCGCATTTTTTTCTCACTTTTGCCTTTGACACGCTATTTTTTGCTATCTTTGCGCGTAACTAAAGCCAACATTACTTTTTATCTAATTACATATGAATACTGAAATGGATTGGGGCAATCTGACATTCGGATATGTTCCCACCGATTACAACGTTCGTTGCTGGTATCGCGACGGCAAATGGGGCAAGATCGAAGTATCGAGCTCCGACACTGTCAACATTCACATCGCTGCCACTGTCCTCCATTATGGTCAGGAGTGTTTTGAAGGCCTCAAGGCATTCCGCGGCAAGGACGGCAAGGTGCGTGTGTTCCGTCTTGAAGAAAACGCCGCCCGCATGCGTGCAAGCGCCGAGGGCATCATGATGGCTCCCATTCCCGAAGACCTTTTCCGCGAAATGGTGCTCATGGCCGTCAAGCTCAACGAGCGCTTCATTCCCCCTTATGGCAGCGGCGCATCGCTCTATCTCCGTCCCGTTGAGATCGGCATGACCCCCAAGGTTGGTGTGAAACCCGCAACCGACTTCCTTTTCATGATCTTCGTAAGCCCCGTAGGTCCCTACTTCAAGTCAGGCTTCAAGCCCACAAACATCTGCATCATGCGCGACTATGACCGCGTAGCCCCCAAGGGCACAGGCCGTTACAAAGTGGGTGGCAACTACGCTGCCAGCATCCAGGCCGGCGAGCGCGCTCACGACATGGGCTACAGCGCCGTCCTCTATCTCGACCCGAAGGAAAAGAAATATCTCGACGAGTGCGGTCCGGCCAACTTCTTCGCCATCAAGAACAACACCTACATCACTCCCGCCAGCGAGTCGATCCTTCCCTCGATCACCAACAAGAGCCTCATGCAGCTCGCCGAAGACCTCGGTCTGAAGGTTGAGCGCCGTCAGATTCCCGTTGAGGAGCTGGCTGAGGTTGAAGAGGCTTCGGCTTGCGGCACAGCTGCCGTGTGCTCGCCCGTAGGCGAGATCTACGATGTTGACAACGACATCAAGTATGTGATCTCAAAGAACGGCGAACCTGGCCCTGTCACCACCGCCCTCTACAACAAACTACGCGCAATCCAGAACGGCGAGGAGGAAGATGTTCACGGCTGGAACACCATCGTTGAACTCTAATCAAGCGACCTCTCTGGTGGATTACCAGTCCATAATCGACAAGTATTATCCCGTCGGCACTCGCCGACGGGATATCTTTCTGAAACACTCCCGGCAGGTGGCCGATCTTGCCCTCGACATCATGCGCCGCAAGAATCTGCCGCTCGATCCGGCGATGGTTGAAGCCGCCGCCATGCTCCACGATGTCGGGATTTTTCTCACCCATGCCCCGGCCATAGGCTGCGAGGGCACCGAGCGTTATATAACCCACGGCGTGCTCGGCGCCGAGCTTCTGCGCCGCGAAGGCGCCCCCGACGAGGTGGTGCGCGTGGCCGAGACCCACACCGGCTCAGGCATCACTGCCGAGGATGTCGAAATCCTCGGGCTTCCCATTCCCGTAGCCGATTATCTCCCTGAAACACTCCTTGAGAAACTTGTTTGCTACGCCGACAAGTTCTACTCCAAGTCGGGCCAGATGCTCCGCAAGGACTTCCGCACTGCCCGCGCCTCGATTGCCCGTCACGGCGGCGACAGCCTTGCGCGCTTCGATGCCATGGCGGCAATGTTTGAGTAAGCCGCGGTATCACGCACCATCTCAGCCCTGAGCCCCGGCGCCCGGGCTATTTTCGCAGTTCGAATTGACACTGTTATGTATGTTTCATTAACTCAATCCGGATCATGCGAAAAATCACCGAGATCATCATTCACTGCACCGCCACTCCGCGCGGTCGCGAAGTAACGGCAGCAATGGTCGACCGCTGGCACCGCGCCAACGGCTGGGCCGGCATAGGCTATCACTGGCTCATCCGTCTCGACGGCACCGTCGAACCGGGGCGCCCCGAAGATCAGCCCGGAGCCCACTGCCGCGGTCACAACAGCAACTCCATCGGCATTGCCTATGTCGGGGGAACCGAGGCCGACGGAGTCACCCCAGCCGACACCCGCACCCCTGCGCAGCGCCGGTCGCTCAAAAAACTCGTAGCCACCCTCAGAGTCCGTTATCCCTACGCTACCGTCCACGGTCACAACGAGTTCTCGGCTAAAGCCTGCCCTTGCTTCGATGTTGCCGGCGAAAAATTTTGACTGAAATGTTAAAATTTCAATTCTTTTGTGAACCAATCTGCACCGCTAAGCGTATAGTAAAATGAAAACGCGCTGATCAGGCGCAATAACCATCCCGACACAAGGGAGCGCCGATCAACCGAATGTAAAAACATTTAATAAATTTTGGTTAAAAGCATTAAAACTTTTACCTTTGCAATCGAAAATTATTCACGTTAATAACCATTTTTTATGAAGAAATTAGTCCTTTTTGCAGCAGCTGCAGCATGCGTGGCATCAGTGAATGCACAGCAGGCACAAGAGCACACCAACTTCGGTAGCAACTGGTCACTCGGTGTCAACGGTGGTGTAACCACTCCGCTCACCAACGATCCCTTCTGGGGAAGCATGCGCGGAACCTTCGGTCTTGACCTCCACAAGCAGGTTAGCTACGTTTTCGGCGTAGGCGTTGAAGGCACCGCAGCCGTCAACACATCTTCATGGCACGGTAACAATTTCAGAGGCGTTCGCAGCTACACAGCTATCGATCAGAGCTACGTTGGCGCTTATGCTGATGTGAATCTCTCTAACCTCTTCCTCGGTTATTCATGCGATTTCCGTCCCTTCGCACTCCGCGTTGTAGCAGGTGCAGGCTGGGGCCACGATTATTGGGCAAAGTCGCAGCGCGAGGATTTCAACTACTTCGTAACCAAGGCAGGTCTGTCGATCGACTGGAACGTTAACCGCGCCCTGACCCTCTCACTCAAGCCCAGCATTGCCTGGAACATGACTGGTGGCGATATCGCAATGACCACCGTCGGCTACAACGTTAAGGACGCTACCTTCAACGCAGCCGTTCAGCTTACATATAACTTCGGCAAGGGCTTCCCCTGCGTTACATGTCCTCCCGACCTCTCTGGCGAAGTTGCAGCACTCAATGCACGCGTCAACGAACTCCGCGGCCAAGTTGATCAGGCTTCTGCCCTCGCAGCTGCCAACGGCCAGCGCGCCAACGCTCTCGCTGCCGAACTCGAAGCATGCAAGAGCCGCAAGCCCGAAGTTGTCAAGGAAGTTAACAACAACCTCAACTCTGTTCGCTACGTCTTCTTCAAGATCGGTAGCTCGGTTATCACCGCCGACCAGCAGCCTAACGTAGAGATGATCGCCGCTTACATGAAGAATCACCCCAATTCGAAAGTTGTGATCAAGGGTTATGCTTCACCCGACGGCAATCTCGAAAACAACATCAAGCTCGCCCAGAAGCGCGCAGAGATCGTGAAGACCACTCTCGTTAACCGCTACAAAGTTAAAGCTGACCGCATCACAGCCGAAGGCGAAGGCATCGGCAACATGTTCAGCGAAGAAAGCTGGAACCGAGTTTCAATCTGCACAATCGAGGACTAATCCTCCCGCAATCAAGATACCTCAGCAAGAGGGGAGCCACCACGGCTCCCCTCTTTTTTTGCGTTTGGCTGTTGCGGGGTAAATGTGTAACTTCGCGGAAAAATTTCAATATCGTGAAAGGAATCCATTACGGTTTTGTCATTGTGGCGTGCTGCTGCCTGATGATGGGTGTTAACATAGGCCTGGCGTTCAGCTGCGCAGGCATCTTTTACTCGCCCGTGAGCGCGTCGCTGGGCGTCAATGTGGGCACGTTCGGCATCTACATGTCGCTTATGTATGTGGCGTCGACCCTCATGTTGCCTGCCGCAGGGCGAATGATGGAGCGCTACAGTGCCCGGAAGCTTCTTGCGGGAAACTCCGCACTGATGGGCGTAACGTTTCTGGGAATGGCCGCTGCAACCGCCGTGTGGCAGTTCTATCTTGCCGGCTGCGTGCTCGGAATTACGGTTGCCTTCCTGCTCTATCTGAGCTTCCCCACCCTGATCAACCGCTGGTTTACCCGCAAGGTGGGCCTGCTCATGGGTGTGTGCAGCGCTGCCTCGGGCATCGGAGGCATGATTTTCAATCCGATCGCAGGAATGGTGATAACCGACTGGGGCTGGCGCTATGCCTACGCCGGTTTCGGCGTGCTGATTCTGGTGGTGGTGAGCCCGCTGCTCTGGCTGCTTCTGGTTGATCGGCCCGAGCTCAAGGGCCTGCTCCCCTATGGCAGCGAGATGGCCGGAAGCACTGAGGCTGCCGACTCAAAGCCCGCAGGCAACCCTGCACCCAGCGGTATCAGCTATGAGAAAGCGCTGAAAATGCCTGTGTTCTACGGATTGGTTGTCTTCGCCTTCCTTATGATGGCATGCTCAACCCTCAATCTTTTCATCCCCAACTATGTCACCGATCTGGGCTACACCCTCGAGCAGGCCGCTCTCGCTGCTGCATCGGTAATGGCCGGCGTCACCATAGGCAAGCTCGCCCTGGGCCATATCAACGACCGTAGCTGCATGGCCGGATCGATCGTAACGACCGTTGCGGGAATCGCCGGATTGATAATGCTGATCGGCGGCGGTGCCGGAATATGGATGAGTGTTGGCGGAGGCTTTTTCTTCGGATGGGCCTATGCCGGAGTGACCGTGCAGACAGCCATGCTTACCCGCACCGTGTTCGGCAACCTCAACTATGCCCGTATCTACTCTGTCATATCAATGGCCCTCGCAGCCGGTGGTGCCATCGCGTCAGGCGGATGGGGCCTGATTGTCGACGACACCTCTTATCATTTCATTTTCATTATCGGCATAATCATGCTCGCCCTGTGTGCCCTCATCGCCGTCCGTGCCCTGATAAGGAAACCCGCAGTGGCCTGATCTCCCTTCTTGAACTACTTCCGGCTCGCGTGATTGTTGCGACGAACTAACGCACCCACGTATTTGCGCGATATAAGATAAATTGCTATATTTGCGCTTATGGCAAAGTATATCAACCCGCTGACCGAC
>CAZKXM010000012.1:0-17932 GCA_964556785.1 uncultured Bacteroides sp.
ATTGCCCATGCTCAGACCGAGAGCATAGCTCAAACGGTCAAATTCTTTTGTTTCCATAATCTATGTAAGTGTCGGTTAGTTACTTAATTGTTTCAAAGCTCACCCGCCCGCAATAGTGGCGCATGAGTTGCAAAGTTAATAAAAAAATGCTCATTCACCCGCTTTCGTCCTCGGGCTTCAAAATAAAACGTTCATCGGAGGCCGATTGTTCATTTTCGGCGCACAATGTGGCCTCTGAGCAGCAGCGACAGCGTTGTGACGGCCGACACCAGAGCCATCACTCCCAGGTCTGACATGTCACCACCGGTCATATACACGAGAAACAGGGTGAACGACACGAAGAACAACGGTATCGACACAATCAGCCACACCTTGATAGGCGCTATTGACGTCAGTCTCCGCGCCAGCACTATACCCAATGTGCCGATCACCGACAGAATGCCCCAAAGAATCATCATGGTTGTTGAAAACTATTTGGTTTTCATATCTAACAAATTGATTTCGGCGGAAGTTTATCCGTGAAAATTTCATATCTTTGCATTAACCAAAACAATCCCTGAACTGATATGACAGAACCTACATATATCCATGTGGCCATGCATGGCCTGTTTGACGGCAAACTCGCTGTCAAATATGCTTTTAATGCCGACAACACCGATTGGATGGCATCGCTCCCCGACCCCGATGCCATCGTGCGCAATTTCATGAGCGCGCGCGAGTGCTACGTGATCTGGCGCAACGAGTTCGGCCACTTCTTCTCCATCATCACGACCGATCCTCTCGACCCCTCGGCCGGCCGTGTAATGGTGACCGTGATGGCCGAAAACGGCTGCATGCTCCCCGGGCGTTCGGTGTTCACCGCACTGAGCGGCCTCAAGAAGATTTTTCTCGAAGACAGAGTGATGACCGACGAGGCTGTGGTGAAGGTGCTACAGGCCGCATCGATCCCCGACGAAGCCATCGAACTGCCGCAGTGGCAGTGGCGCCCCTCCGACGTGCCCCGCGAATCAGTGCGCCCGATGTGTTACCGCACCTACCTGTCGTCGCGCGAACTCGAGAGCCTGTTCTCGTTTCCCGACCAGCCTGAGTATGACCGCTATTTCTACGACATAATTATCAACGCCACCTCCTCACTCCGCCCCGGCATAGCCATCGACAGGATGACATCGCCCATACGCAAGATCTATTCCGTGGTTTGTCCCGAGGGAGTGAGTGCGAGCGCCGACACCGTGGAAGATGGCAAACAGATCACGGTCACCTTCACCAAGGAAGGCTTCAGCCCCCGCAAGGAAACCATCACCGCCGGCGTTCCTTCGGCATTTGCCGTCTATGTTGGCAGCATGATGAAGATCAAGGCTCCGGCAGGGCCCAACATGGGCTTTGTACGCCGCGTGCGCCTGTCGGTGTGCAACAGCAAGGGAGGTCTGGTCAACGGCTACACAATGAGCGTCAACGACCGCCCCGTGAACACCATGGAGCCCTACATCGAGCTCACGGAAACCGACCTTCAGCCGGGGCGCCGCGTCGAGATTCAGGTTGCAAGCAACAATTTCCATCCGCTGGTGAAGGAATTTGACGCAGCCGACCTTGCCCGCGAATCAGAGATCAAGCTTGTTCTGGTGCCGATAGAGCAGGGCATCACCCTGCGTCTGGTGTTTGGCGAAGGCCGGGTCTTCGAGCAGCAGATCTCGCTGGAAAAGAACACCCCCGAATACAGTCAGCTCCACTCCGGCAACTTCCACGGCTTCCGCGCCCAGAAAATGGCAACTCCTCATGGCGGAGAGGTGTATAATGTCGACGTACGCGCCGCAGGCAAACCGGTGGCGCCCACTTTTGCCAACGTGGCCGCCGACCGCAATCCCGAGCGCCAGGAGCGCGTTGCCCCGAAGTTCGAGAACGTTACCGAACATGCCCGCGAGCAGCGCCATGCTCCCGTTGCACCCGAGTTCAAGAACGAAACCGTCAGCGCCGACACTCAGGTTGCTGATACCGAGGCTACTCCCAAGCACGAACCCGAAGTCAAGGCCGTCAACAAGAAGGAGAAATCAGGCGATAGCAAGCACGAAGGGCTCTCGCTGGCGCAGCGCCGCTGGCTTGTGATAGGGTGCATAGTGGTGGCGATAGCCTTCATAGCATTCTTCACCCTGCCGAGTTTCCTCAAGGGTGCCACCGAAAATCTTCCCGAATCTCCCGACGTGGCCGCTCAGACCGACACCCCCTCACTTGTTGAAGACGCCGCTCAGCCAGTCAACGACACCCCGGTGGCAGAGCCCGCTCCCGCTTCATCGACCGCCATGTCGGCCGACGAGCAGGCCGACGTTGCATATCTCAACTCGGCCAAGGTGTGGAAGCTCGCTGATCTCAAGAGCCCGAAATATCGTGACCTCTTCGAAAAATTCCGTCAGGGCGACCTTGCCGGAGTGGTGAACCACGACTATTTTGCCGTTGAAGGCCGCGCAACATCCACCGAGGCAGTGAAAATTGCCGAAATGGCCTGGGGTGCCGTAGGGTCGCCCAACGAAGGCTCTAATCAGCGCACCATGGCCAAGAGCGTCAAGGATGATCAGCTCGTTGTCCACGATCTCTATGAAGATCTGGCGCGCCGCATGCCCAAAGAAAAGAACACCGAGCCCCGTCCCACCCGCAAATAAGCCGCATAATGAAGCGCTCCGCAACTCTTTTCCTCATCCTCGCGGCAACAATTTCAGCAGCTCGGGCTTATGTTGATCCGGCCGACGCATCGAGTCAGTACAAGCCCTATCCCTCAGAGGATATCCCTGTGCAGACACCCGCTCCCGAGGGCTATGAGCCTTTTCACATGGAGCACTACGGGCGTCACGGTTCGCGCTGGCTCATCGAGGAGAAGAACTACGACATCCCGGTCGCCGAGCTTGAAAAAGCGGGGAGGGCAGGAGTGCTGACCCCGAAGGGGGAGCGCATACTCGCCGTGGTCCGGCAGCTGCGCGACGATTCGCGAAACCGTCTGGGCGAGCTCACCCCTCTCGGAGCCGAGCAACATCGCGGAATAGCCGCACGCATGGTTGCCAACTACCCCACTCTTTTCTCGCCCGGAACGGCTGTCGATGCGCGGTCAACCGTGGTGATCCGTTGCATCCTCTCGATGCTTAACGAGGTAGAGACCCTCACTGCCGCGAGTCCGGAACTCAGCGTGACTACCGATGCCAGCGGGGCCGACATGTGGTATATGAACCATCACGACCCGGTGAAAAACGCCTCTAACGATTCCGTTCAGCTCCATGTGCTCGATCCATGGAAGGCAAGCCATCCGGCAAGCTACGATTTTATCGACGGTCTGATAACCGACCGCAGCTTCGCCACTGACAGCATCGACCTTGCCGGGCTGTCAGACCAATTATTTGAGGTGGCGCTAAATATGCCGAGCCATGGCGGGCGCTATCCCGAGATCCTCACAGAAGTGTTCAGCCCCGGGGAGATTGACCTTGGCTGGCGAAAAAACAATGCCCAATGGTTTCTCAACGGCGGGAATCTGTCGCTCAACGGGGGCATTGCACCCACCGTGCAGCGCCATCTGCTGCGCAACATGCTTGCCGCGGCCGACACAGCGGCTGCATCGCCCCGCAAGAGCGTCAACCTCCGTTTTGGCCACGAAACAATGGTGCTCTCGCTGGCAGTGTTGCTCGAACTGGCTGATTACGGCAAAGCCTACTCCGACTTCGAGACACTGGGCGACAATTGGCGCGCCTACGAAATCTTCCCGATGGCGTGCAACATCCAGATGGTGTTTTACCGGCCCGACGGCTCGACCGATCCTGCCGACGTGCTTGTGAAGGTGCTTCTCAACGAACGCGAGCAACCTCTGAGCGGCCTCAAACCGGTGAGCGGCCCCTATTACCGCTGGACCGACCTGCGCGACTCCATGCTGCAGGAGCTATCATGGCGTGACTGACATGAGCGTCAGTCCGTCGCGAAGCGGCAGGATAACCGTCTGCAGCCTCGGATGCCGGGCCACATAATCGTTAAACTCCCTGATTCCGCGCGTCTGCGCGTCGTTGACAGAAGGGTCGGTCACCTTTCCGTCCCAAAGCGTATTGTCGGCGATAATGAATCCTCCCGGCCGCATCAGGGGGAGAATCATGTCGATATATTTCTTGTAATCGCGCTTGTTGGCGTCGATATAGGCCAGATCCCACGGCTCATCGCTGATGCGGGGCACAATCTGCTCCGCATCGCCGATATGCAGCACTATGCGGTTGCCTGACGGCGAACGGTCAAACCAACGGCGCAGAAAAGGCTCGGCCTCATCGTCGATCTCCACCGTGTGGACCGCTCCACCCTCGGCCAGGCCCTCGGCCAGACACAGGGCCGAATATCCTGAAAAGGTTCCCAGCTCCAGCACCCGTCGCGGGCCGATCATGCGCGAGAGCATAGCCAGAATGCGCCCCTGCACGTGGCCTGAGCACATTCGCGGATAAAGGCGTTCGAGATGTGTGGCCCTGTAAAGCTGGTGGAGCAGCTCGGGCTCAGGGGAGGTGTGAGCGCTTATATAATCCTCGAGATTCTCCATCACATTCCGCAGAGAGCCTCGACCCCGAGGCGGTAGGAATCCATGCCGAAGCCGGCTATCACACCCAGGCAGGCAGGTGCGATCATTGAGCGGCGACGAATCTCCTCCCGCGAATCGACATTCGAGATATGAACCTCGACAACCGGTGCCGGAATAGCTTTGACGGCATCGTGAATGGCCAGCGACGTGTGGGTGTAAGCCCCGGCATTGAGCACAATTCCCTTCATTTGCGGATCGAATCCGGCACGCTGGAGCGCGTCGATGATCTCTCCCTCCGAGTTGCTCTGAAAATACTCTATTTCCACATCGGGATAGCATGCACGGAGCACTTCAAGGTAGCTTTCCATCGTCACAGTTCCGTAGATTTCAGGCTCCCTGCGCCCGAGCAGATTCAGATTCGGGCCATTCAGAATCATCAGTTTCATTGTCAAAAACTTTCGTCACCGCAAAGATACATCTTCTTTGCCGATGAAGCGCCTTGTCTGACGATATAAAAACCTTTTCCGGGCTTGTCTACCTTCACTCCCGTTATAGTATAATACTCCTTTTCCGCATTATTGGCATTATCCTGAGTGGTTACATCGATGCCCGATGTCCATCCCGGGAAACTTACTATCAGCGATGCCTCCCGCTCATCGGCCATCGGCAGATCTGCATATTTCCCTTTAGTGAGGTCCTGCTTGGGACACACATCATATCTCACATAGCCTACATTCTCAGCATAAGGCTTGGCAATGTATCCATAAGGGCTAAAATTATGCAGCACGGCAAGCCCTGTGCGCATTGGCTCGCAATAGGCGCGGGTTTCATTCTCGGTATTTATAAGTAACCATGCCGGATGCTCACGATCGAATATAAAAGCCTCGGGATAATATTCAACATTGCCGAAAATGCTGCTTGGCAGATCTTCCTCCTCAGGAACATAATCCTTTAGCTCGGGATTGCAGGTAAAAGGATTGACAATTCTGTATTTTTTCAATAGGGCGTTATATTCAATCGGGGCCTTCCATGTCTCACCCGAATAATACGGATACCTCAACGTGCAATAGCCATAAAGATCAAATCCACCTCCGGGCTCGTCAAAAGTATGATCCATAACATACTCCGACGATAAAACTCCCGACGACAGCTCAGCTTCGCCGCAAACTTTCCAATTTCCGTCATCATAAAGCGAATCGAAGTAGATCAGTCCTGACTTCACCGGCTTGTCTGCCTCATCAACCGCGCAATAACCCAGACAATACGATCCAGGAACCGACACATCAAACTGCGCTGTTTCTCCTTCGGTGAGTGTGGTTATATCAATCTTCTTGGAATTTTCTTCCAAGGCATAGTGCAGAATCGTGAATGAGGCGCCAACCGCTACCATTCCGTTACACCTCTTCACCGCCACGCGCAATGCATGGATCTCCGAATCATTTCCGCTTTCATAGCCAACGGTTACCGAGGGCTTTTGAGTGTATTTGCCGCCCGTACGATCCCGACCCGTGTAATCCTTCATCGTGACCGATGTGAGATCGTGCTGCAATGTCAACCCATTTTCAGCATATACCTGAAGCGCGAACAATGCCGTAAGTACCAGAGTTGTTGTAATCGATTTAATCATGGCTACAATCTTTTAGGTTATCCTGCCTCAAATATAATTATTTTTTCGAAAACAGCTCTATTAACCGTGCATTTAGTCGCTCTTTTAACATTTAATCTACAATTCTCTGCTATCGGTTGAAGCAATGGCGGAAATCGGGGAGATTTTGTCGGGAGTGAATAAATAGCTACATTTGCGGACAAATTTGTAGTTGCACTGTAAATTTGTCCACTTTCATCAAAACGAATTGTTGATAAGAGTGTTAGACCAATGTAACGACTATGCAGACTGTACTTTTTCATTCAACGATATTCGGCCCGATCCATTCGCGCCGCCTCGGCACATCGCTGGGGGTCAACCTCTCCCCTGCCGACGGCAAAGTGTGCTCGTTTGACTGCCTCTATTGCGAGGCAGGCTTCAACGCCCAGGGTCCGGGCAAGGCAGGCCTCCCTCCGCGCGAGGAGGTGCGCCGTCTTCTCGACGAAAAACTCGCGCAGATGAAGGCCAATGGCGAACAGCTCGACGTAATCACCTTTTCCGGTAACGGCGAGCCGACAATGCACCCCGATTTCGAAGGCATAATCAGCGACACCATCGAGCTTCGCGACAAATATTTTCCCGATGTGAAGATTTCGGTTCTGTGCAATTCCACGAGGCTCGACCGCGACGACGTTGTGCGTGCCCTGCGGCGTGTCGACAACAATATCCTCAAGCTCGACTCTGCTCTCACCCCCACCCTGCGTCTGATTGACCGGCCGGTCAACCCGGCCTTTACGGCCGAAAAAGCGATCGACGAAATCGCGCAGTTTCCGGGGCAATGCACAGTGCAGACCATGCTCGTCACGGGAATGCACGACGGCCGGATTGTCGACAACACCACCGAGGCCGAAATCGAGGCCCTTCTGGAAGCATATAAGCGCATCAAGCCTCGCGATGTGATGATCTACTCCATCGACCGCAAAACGCCCGAGGAGCAGCTCAGAAAGGTGTCACACGAAGTGCTCGAACAGGTGGCCGACCGTGTCCGTGCTCTCGGCATCCCTGCCTCCACCGTATGACCCCGCCCAGGCCCTTGCGCCTCAGGCGCTGTTTCGCCGCTATTGCGGCAGTGGCGATGGTGTGTCTCCACCAGCATGCCGCCGGCACCTCTCCCCGCCCCCAACCCGAAACATCCCGCACAACCACGATGCAGCTCCAGCCTCTTGCCGACAGTTCGCGCGTCACAATCGTGTCGCCGGCCTCCATTATCCGTCCGCAGACAGTTTACAGCGCCATTCCCGTGCTCCGCAACCAAGGATGGACCGTCACCACAGGCAAGAACGCCTTTGCGCGCCACGGCACCTATGCCGGCACAGATGCCCAGCGTCTCGAAGACCTGCGCAACGCCATTCTCGACCCCGAAACAGAGGCTATTATCTGCTCGCGCGGCGGCTACGGGCTGGTGCATCTGCTCGACTCGCTCGCCGAGCTGCCGCTCGAGGAGAATCAGAAATGGGTGGTTGGTTTCAGCGACGTGTCGGCTCTTCACGCCCTGCTCACATCGCGCGGCATCCCCTCGGTCCACGCATCGATGACCGAGCACATCGCCCTTGGCCCTGACGATCCTGACAACGCCGCTCTTTTCGACATTCTGCGCGGAAAGGGTGTTGACTACACAGTCAAGCCAGATCCACGCAACCGGCAGGGCGAAGCGACCGGCACCCTCGTCGGTGGCAATCTCTCGGTGATAGCCGGTCTTATCGGCACCCCTTACAATGTTCTCAAACCCGATGTGGTTCTGTTTGTGGAAGATGTCAACGAGCCTATCTACAAGCTCGAACGCATTTTCTACAACCTCAAGCTGGCCGGAATCCTGCCCAGGCTGCGCGGACTGATTGTAGGGAAATTCGCCAAATGCCAGCCCGATGCCGACTTTGAGTCGGTCGAGGCTATGATTCTCAATCTTGTCAAGGATTATGACTACCCGGTGGCATTCAACGTTCCCGTTGGCCATGTTTCACACAACATTCCTCTTGTTTGTGGCGCCGAGGTGCAATTGACGGTAGGCACTGACGAAGTCAGAATCATTCAGCCGTCAGACGGAATGTGAGCCTGTGGTGTTCCGACGGGCCGTGGGCGGCAATCGCTTCGCGATGAGCCTTTGTTGGATAACCTTTGTTGATGTCCCAGCCGTAAAAGGGGAGCAGCGAGTGCAGTCGCCGCATCTCCTCGTCGCGCGCGGTCTTGGCGAGCACTGAAGCAGCCGCTATGTTGGCCAACTTGGCGTCGCCCTTGACAATCGTCTGCCACCTTACGTTGCGCCACGGCTTGAAGCGGTTACCGTCGACAACAACAGCCCCGGGCTCCATGCCCAGATTGTCGAGCGCGCGGTGCATGGCGAGAATCGATGCGTTGAGAATGTTGATGCGGTCAATCTCACGGGCCGAAACAACTCCGATGCCCCATGCCACAGCCTGCTCCATGATCAGCGGACGCAGCAGCTCGCGGCGCCGCTCGGTGAGCTGCTTGGAGTCATTGAGCCAGGGATGGGCGAAATCGTCAGGCAAAATCACCGCCGCGGCATAGACCGGCCCTGCCAGACACCCGCGTCCGGCTTCATCGCAGCCGGCTTCGGCCACTCCGGGAGTTAGACAAGGGGGAAGCATAGGTTTATTGTGAGAAATGGGTCAGAGATCGCGCGACATCAGCGTGTAGCCCTGTCCGGGACGCGAGATAATGCAGGCGCCATACTCGCCGAGTTTCTTGCGCAGACGCGAGATATTGACATCGATGGTGCGGGCCGACACCGCTTCAGAGTCGGTCCACGCATGGGCATGGATTTCGTCGCGGCTCACAAGCTTTCCCTGATTCTGCATCAGCAGCTTCAGTATCTGATACTCGGTGCGGCTCAGCGTCACAGGCTCACCGTGAATCTCCACACGCTGGTTGTCGAGATTTATAACCAGCCCTTCATAGTCGATTGTCGGCGACACCTTCGCAGCGTGGGCAGGACGGCGCAAGGCATGACGGCGAATCACACTGCGCACGCGCGCCACCATCTCACGCAGCGAGAATGGCTTGACGATATAATCGTCGGCTCCGGCATCGAATCCGTGAATGATCTCGTCTTCGCTGTCGCGCGCTGTGCAGAAAATAAAGGGTATGCCTGAGGTGAGCTCGCTGCGGCCGAGCATTTCGGCAAACTGCAGGCCGTCGATCCCGCCACCGAGGTTTATGTCGAGAATTATAAGCGAATAGCGGGTCAGATCAAGCTCGATGGCTTCCTCGGCCGACCGACACGCATCAACCTGATAATCGGCTGCTAGATTAACCTGAAGCAGCTCGAGAATCATGCTGTCGTTGTCGATCAGCAGCACCGCTGTCTGATCCAGACTCTGATTCAACGAATTGTTGGCATCGCCCTGCGACATAAAATTTCCACTGCCCCCATTCTCTTGAAAGTTAGCAAAATGTGATGAAAAAGTGAGATTGTAATACTCTAAAACAGGGGCTTAACTCCTACAAAGATACACATTTCAAGCCTTTAAGAATGCGTGTAATAAAAATGTAGCGGTATTGTAACCGAATTTTTATTTTATCTGCCACCCGCGGGCTCACACATGCTGCTTGCGCATCTGTTCGCGGATAGTGTCGACAACATTGATGATATAGTCGCCCGTCTTCTCCAGATCGGCGATAATATCCATGTAGAATATACCCGCCTGATATTCGTAGTGACGGTTGTTGATATTCTCGATGTTGCCGCTGCGCAGCTGGTTGCGCAGGTTATTGATCTCACGCTCCTTGTTGTAGCTCACAATGATGTCTTGCTCGCGCTCGTGCTCGAGGTGTGAGAGCAGGTAGATCATGTTATTCATAGCCGCCTCAACCTCAACAAACATCGCATCGATGTTGGCATAGATCTCGTCGTTGAACTTCACCTGCATGTCGCGCTGGCGGATGAGGGTCTTGCTGATGCTGTAACAGCTGTCGGCAATACTCTCGATCTCGCTCACAATCGACAGCATCGACGCTATGCGGTGTTTACTCTCGTTTGACAGGCGACCCTCTGAGGCGCGGTTGAGATAGTTGGCGATCTCGATCTCCATGCGGTCAGAAATCTCCTCATATTTCTCTATGCGCGAAAATTGCTGGGTAAAGTCGTTGTCGCGGGCATGGATTATCTGCTGGGTCATGCCGATCATGCGCTGAACGCGTTCGCCGTAAACCACCATCTCTTTCTCGGCCTGAGTCAGATTGAGCTCGGAGGCATTGAGCAGACCGCCTGAAATAAACTTGAGCTGGAATTCCTCGTCGTCGCCCTTCTTCGAGGGTATGATGGCCATCACGATCTTGACGAACAGCTTGGTGAACCAGATCATGATAAAGAGGTTGACAACGTTGAACACGGTGTGGAACATCGAAAGGCCGTAGCTCACCGATGTCTGCATCACGGCTATCTTATGGATCACATCATGGCTTGCGGGAAGGGAGTTGTCAAACAGATGGTTGTAGAGATCAGGCTGGGTTATCTCGATGTGTTTGACATAATCGGCCAGCGCCGTCGGATCGCCGAAACCGAGCACTTCGGTGAGCCACACAGTCAGGTGAATGAACGGGAAGAAGAGGGCCATTGTCCACACCGTGCCGAGCAGATTGAACAGCAGGTGGCCCATGGCGGTGCGCTTGGCCGCGACATTTCCGCTCAGCGACGCGAGAATAGGCGTTATGGTGGTACCAATGTTGGAGCCGAGCACAATGGCGCAGCTCAGATCGAAATTGATCCAGCCTTTCGAGCACATGATCAGCGTGATTGCAAACGTGGCTGCCGACGACTGGATTATCATTGTCAGCACAAGGCCTACCATCAGGAATATGCACACCGACCCGAAGCCCATCGATGTGTAGCGCTGCAGGAAGGCGAACATTTCGGGATTGCTCTGCAGATCAGGCACATGGGCGCTGATCATGTCGAGGCCCATGAACAGGAAGGAGAAACCTACAAGGAACTCGCCGATTGACTTTGTGCGGCTCTTTTTGGCGAAAAGCAACGGAATCGAGATGCCGATCAGAGGGAGCACGAACGACGATACGTTGACCGAGAAACCGAACAGCGCGATAACCCACGCTGTGAAGGTGGTGCCCACATTCGCACCCATGATCACCGCCATCGACTGCGCCAGGGTCATCAGACCGGCATTGACGAAGCTCACCACCATTACCGTCGAAGCCGATGAACTCTGGATCAGAGCCGTGATCAACATACCGGTTATCGTACCTGTAAAGCGGTTACGGGTCATCGCCGAGAGAATGTTTCTCAGGCGGTCGCCGGCGGCTTTCTGCAGGCCCTCGCTCATCACCTTCATGCCATAAAGGAATAAGCCGACGGCACCTAAAAGCCCCAGGAAGTCTAAAAAGCTGTAGTTCATCGTCTATGCAAAAACTCGCGCGAAGCGGTGGGTTTCCGTACCGCAAAGATAATGCAAATTCATTAACATTCCTTTGCTCTCAAACAAAAAATATCGGTGGCCCGGCGCAACCTATCGTCCGGGCCTTGTAGCGGCAAGAAAACGATTGAGAAACAACCCTGCCGCGATAAACAGGCTCACTGAGAAACTCAGTATGATGCCGTAGGCGCCCATTCCGCATGGAAAACCGAGCAACCATGTGGCCGGAACGCCGATCACCACATAGCTCACAAACGCTATCCACAGCATCGGCATTACGCGCGATGTGCCGCGCAGCGCATTGGCAAAGGTGATCTGCGTGGCGTCGCCGAACTGGTAGATAACCAGCGGTGGAATCAGCGTTACTGCGAGCGTCAGCACCTTCGGATCCTCACTGAAAAGGTGCATGGCTCTCTCACCTCCCACCATGAAGAAGAGCGATGCCGCCGCAGCCAGCGCAAGGATGATGACATAGCCGGCCATCGCCGTGCGGCGCATGAGCCGCCTGTCGGAAACTCCGGCAGCATTGGCCACAAGCACGCTCACGGCGGCAGCCATGCTGTAGTAGACACAGAAACCGAGCGTGCCCACAATCACGATTATCTGGAAAGCCGCAAGCTCGATGGCGCCAATCCAGCCTGTCATGACGGCCGCGGCTGTAAACGATCCTGACTCGAATGTCATCTGCAGCGAAACGGGCCACGATGTGCGGTTAACCCTGCCGACAAGTTCGCCGGTTATTCTCGCTCGGAGGAATCCTTCGCGATAAGCGCTATAGTGCCGGCGAAGAAAAAAGATTATCATTATTGCTGCCGGACACATTATTCTGGCAGCGAATGTTGCCAGACCGGCCCCTGTCAAGCCAAGCTCGGGAAAACCGCAGTGACCGTGAATGAGCAGCCAGTTTCCGGCCACGTTGAGCAGATTGGCCGAGAGGATGATCCACATCGGCATGCGGGTGTTATTGATGGCATAGCTCCATTGGGCGAACACGTTGAACACCGCGATCGGCACAATTCCCGCAAGATAGATCAAAAAATAGGGTCGTATAAGAGGCAGCAGCTCCTGAGGCTGACCCAGATGCTCCAGCCTTATGTAAACCACAGCCATGATAGCCGTGACCAGCAGACTGAAACAGAGGTTGACAATCAGGGCTGTGCGCATCAACGCTCCAATGTCAGCCTTGCGCTTCTGGCCGAAAAGGCTGCCTACAAGCGGCGTGATGCCATAGGTGAAACCCACGCAGGCAAAAATGGCGACATTGAAAAGATTGTTGACAAACGATGCCGAGGCGAGCGCGGCAGTGGAGTAGCGGCCCACCATGATCGTGTCGGCAAATCCGGTCACGATCATGCCTACCTGCCCAATGAGGATCGGCAGGCCGAGGCGGATGATCTGTGCGTAGAGATTCCGCTTCGTGTCAGTACTGCTCTTTTTCGCTTGGGAAGTCGGAGAGTTTGACATCGGTTACATAATGACTCACTGCCTCGTTGATCACCGAGGAAAGATCGGCATAGCGGCGCAGGAAACGGGGCGAGAAGCCTTTGCTGATGCCAAGCATGTCGTGAACAACAAGGATCTGACCGTCGACACCGCCGCCGGCACCGATACCTATAACGGGCACCGACACTTCGCGGGCCACTCTCGCAGCCAGCTCGGCGGGAACTTTCTCGAGCACGATAGCGAAACATCCCAGAGAGTCGAGAAGCCTGGCATCTTCCATCAGTTTGTTAGCCTCGGCCTCCTCGCGCGCCCTGACGGCATACGACCCGAATTTGTTGATTGACTGGGGGGTGAGGCCCAAATGACCGCACACAGGAATTCCGGCGCAGAGAATTCGCTCGATACTCTCGCGAATTTCCGAACCTCCCTCAATCTTCACAGCTTCGGCGGCGCTCTCCTTCATGATTCGGATGGCATTGGCAAGCGCCTCCTTCGAGTTTCCCTGATATGTGCCGAAAGGCATGTCGCACACCACCAGAGCTCGCTTGACACCCTTCACCACACTCGTGGCATGATAGATCATCTGATCGAGAGTCATGGGCAGGGTGGTGGTGTGACCGGCCATGACGTTTGATGCCGAATCGCCGACAAGGATCATGTCGACACCTGCGGCATCGACAAGCCGGGCCATTGAATAATCGTAGGCTGTCAGACACGCGATTTTCTCACCGCGCTGCTTCATTTCCTGAAGCCGGCGGGTGGTTACCTTGCGGGCGTTGTCGGCTAAATAGTTTGTCATATCAGTCAATGATGGAGAAGCCGGTGTATTTGCGCAGACACTCGGGAACCACTATTCCTTCGGGAGTCTGATTGTTCTCGAGCAGGGCAGCCATGATTCGCGGCAACGCCAGCGCCGAGCCGTTGAGGGTGTGGACAAGCGCGGTCTTCTTGTCGGCTGTGCGGTAGCGGCATTTGAGGCGGTTGGCCTGATAGGTTTCAAAGTTCGACACCGACGACACCTCGAGCCAGCGCTTCTGTGCGGCCGAAAAAACTTCAAAGTCAAATGTGATCGCCGAGGTAAAGCTCATGTCGCCGCCGCAAAGACGCAGAATGTGCCAGGGCAGTCCGAGTTTTTCAAGCAAACCCTGCACATGATCTTTCATTTCCTCGAGAGCGGCGTATGAATCCTCCGGACGCTCGATGCGCACAATCTCAACCTTGTCGAACTGATGCAGACGGTTCAGACCGCGCACGTCCTTGCCGTAGCTGCCCGCTTCGCGACGGAAACATGCCGAGTAAGCGCAGTTTTTGACCGGAAGCTTGTCGGCGGGAATGATGACGTCGCGGTAAAGGTTGGTGACGGGCACTTCGGCGGTGGGGATGAGATAGAGATTATCCTCGTTGATGTAATACATCTGACCCTCCTTGTCGGGCAGCTGGCCTGTGCCGTAACCCGATGCTTCGTTCACAACATAAGGAGGCTGGATTTCGGTGTAACCGGCTTCGACAGCACTGTCGAGGAAAAACTGGATCAGCGCACGCTGCAAACGGGCTCCTTTGCCAATGTAAACGGGGAAACCGGCACCTGTGATCTTCACTCCTAAATCAAAATCGATCAGGTTATATTTCTTGGCAAGATCCCAGTGGGGCAGGGCATCTTCGGGAAGATCCGGCATCAGACCGCCGGTTTTCTCAACAACATTATCTTCGGCGGTGCGACCTTCGGGCACGGCATCGCAAGGAAGGTTGGGGATGGTGAGAAGGATATCGCGCTGGGCCTTCTCGGCAGCGTCGAGAGCTTCGGCTGTTTCCTTCTGCAGGGCTTTGAGTTGAGCCACGGCGTTTTTCGCCTCCTGTGCCTCATCCTTCTTGCCCTGTTTCATGAGTGCACCGATCTGAGCCGACATGCGGTTGAGCTCGGCGGCACGGTTATCGTTTTCCAACTGGAGCGAACGGCGCTGCTCGTCGAGTTCAAGAACCTTGGCGATAGGCTCCTTGCCGTCAAATCCTTTCACGGCCAACCGCGCTACAGTGCGCTCGGGATCGGCCTTTATCTGCTGAAGTGTTAACATCGGATGTCAGTAATTTGCAAAAACTAAATCAGAGTGCAGCGAGAATTTCGCGTACTTTTGCCGATACAATCTTTCCGTCGGCACGACCGGCAAACTCTTTTGACGCAACCCCCATCACCTTACCCATCTCCTTGGGTCCGGTGGCACCGGTGCGGGCAATGATATCGCGGATTGCTGCCTCGAGCTCAGCCTCGGTGAGCTGTTTGGGAAGATACTCCTCGATCACACTCGCTTCGGCAAGTTCGTTGTCACGAAGTTCAGGGCGCGACTGCTCGTCGTAGATAGCGGCGGTTTCGCGGCGCTGCTTGGCCATCTTTGCCAGAATCTTCATTGCAGCATCGTCACTGAGAGTGCCGTCGCCACCCTTGGCGGTCTTGGCTTCGATAAATTCTTTCTTGATGCCTCTGAGTGTTTCCAGGCGCACCTTATCGCGGGCAAGCATAGCCTTCTTAATGTCGTTGCTTATTGTGTCAAAGATATCCATAATGAAAAATTTTACCGCAAAGTTAACCATTCTCCATCAAATAATCACCTATAACTAAAAAAACTGATGTTTCATCATAAGTGTGGAAAATCATGTTGATAAGCGTGTTGATAAGTGTCGCTGTTTCATATTTATCAACATCATGTTAAAAACAGATGTAACTATCTTGTTTAATGCTTGTTGAAGTGTTGATAACATTGATCAAAACGGCTTTTACACATTATGTTGAAAACTGTTTATAAACCTGTGTTGATAATCAATCGGGCTGATGTGTAGCTTAGTGTGGGTGTTGAAAGTGTGTTGAAAAGTGTTGATAACGGGTGGAAAACTTGTTGACTGAAAATAAAAAAATAAATTTGGATTTTCATCACCGGTGTGCATATAGAATGAGCGTGGCGCCGATCCAAAAAAGTTAACAAGAAGTTACAGCAAGGTTATAAACCATGTTTTTGCATTTTATTAAGGTAAAGGATCAAGAAGAATTATTAACTTTGCACATTATTAACCGGCTGTAGATAACTCAGGCAACATGCTGTTACTGAGCAATGGCCGATTTGATAACATGATGATAACAGTAAACAATTTTCAATAACCTTAAAAAGCAAGCAAACCGGTGAAAAGTTATCTCACCAATTTACATGCATTTTTGTAGTTGTTGGAGAAAAGAAGATTTTAAGATTTTTTTCAAAGAACTTTACAAACAATAAAAATGAACGTTGACAAGGGTAAAGTTGACATGAACACCCCTGAGGGTATCGACCTCAAGGCTGAAATCAAGCGCCTCAAGCAGGAGAAGGGTGCCGTGATCATGGCTCACTACTATCAGCAGGGTGAAATCCAGGATCTGGCCGATTATGTGGGCGATTCGCTGGCCCTGGCTCAGATTGCCGCTAAGGTGGATGCCAGGATCATTGTGCTCTGCGGAGTTCATTTCATGGGAGAGACCGCCAAAATTCTTTGTCCTGACAAAAAGGTGCTTGTTCCCGACCTCGATGCCGGATGTTCGCTCGCCGACAGCTGCCCGGCCGATGAGTTTGAAGTCTTCATCAAGGAACACCCGGGTTACAAGGTGGTGAGCTATGTCAACACCTCGGCTGCCGTGAAAGCCCTGACCGACGTTGTGGTGACCTCAGGCAACGCCCGCAAGGTGATCGACTCTTTCCCAAAAGACGAAAAGATAATTTTCGGGCCCGACCGCAATCTGGGCAACTATATCAACTCTGTAACCGGGCGCACCATGGTGCTGTGGGACGGTGCGTGTCATGTTCACGAACAGTTCTCGCTTGAAAAGATCCTTGACCTGAAGAAACAGCATCCTCAGGCCGAGGTGCTGGTTCATCCCGAGTGTCCGCGTCCTGTCAGGATGATAGCCGATGTTGTGGGGTCGACAGCCGTGTTGCTTAAACATGCCATTGAAAGCGATAGCAAGGAATTTATTGTGGCCACTGAAAGCGGCATACTTCACAAAATGCGTCAGGCGTGTCCCGACAAGGTGTTTATTCCCGCTCCTCCCAAAGATTCGACATGCGCGTGCAATGAGTGCTCGTTCATGAAGCTCAACACCCTTGAAAAGCTTTACAACACCCTGCGCTATGAAAAGCCTGAGGTGACGGTTGATCCCGAAATTGCCGAGCGTGCGCGTCGCCCGATCGAGGCCATGCTCGCCCTTTCATGATAAATATCTACAGTTAATCATCACTTTTAGCAATCATCATTATCCTCAAATGGAATACAATCATAAAGATATAGAGCAGCGCTGGCAAAACTACTGGCGTGAGAATAAGATCTACAAGACAGAAAACGGCGGCGACAAGCCGAAGTTTTATGTTCTCGATATGTTTCCCTATCCTTCGGGAGCCGGACTCCATGTGGGCCATCCGCTGGGATACATTGCCAGCGATATCTACTCGCGCTACAAACGCCTGCGCGGTTTCAACGTGCTCCATCCCATGGGTTATGATGCTTATGGCCTTCCTGCCGAGCAATATGCCATACAAACCGGTCAGCATCCTGAAAAAACAACCATGGAGAATGTGGCGCGCTACCGGAGTCAGCTCGACAAAATAGGTTTCAGCTACGACTGGGACCGCGAGATCAAGACCTGCGATCCCGACTATTACAAATGGACCCAGTGGGCATTCGTAAAGATGTTCGGCAGCTATTTCGACACTGCCACGCGCAAGGCCGAGCCTATTGAAAAGCTGATTGCTCATTTCGAGGAGAAAGGAACCGACGGGATCACGGCTGCTGCAAGCGAAGAACTCCGGTTTACCGCCGACCAGTGGCGCGCAATGTCAGAAAAGCAGAAAAGCGACACTCTGATGAACTACCGTATCGCCTATCAGGGAAACACGATGGTTAACTGGTGTCCTGAAC
>CAZKXM010000012.1:17942-36273 GCA_964556785.1 uncultured Bacteroides sp.
CTGGCCAACGACGAAGTGTCGGAAGGTCTGTCGGTAAGAGGTGGCTATCCTGTAGAACAGAAAATGATGTATCAGTGGTGTCTGCGAGTGTCGGCCTATGCCGAGCGTCTGCTTGAAGGCCTCGACAAGCTCGACTGGACTGATTCGCTGAAGGAAACCCAGCGCAACTGGATTGGCCGAAGCGAGGGTGCGGAGATGCGTTTCCGTATCGACGGCCGTGATGATGTTGAGCTGGAAATCTTTACCACCCGCGCCGACACTGTTTTCGGAGTTACATTTATGGTTCTCGCACCCGAAAGCGAGTATGTTGACATTGTCACTACTCATGACCGTAAGGAAGCCGTCAGGGAATATCTCGACGCTGTAAAACACAAGACAGAGCGCGAGCGCATGATTGACAAGAAAGTGACCGGTGTGTTCACAGGGGCATACGCTGTCAATCCTCTCACAGGCAAGAAAATTCCGGTGTGGGTGAGCGATTATGTGCTTGCCGGCTACGGCACAGGTGCCATTATGGCCGTGCCGGCCCACGACAGCCGCGACTATGCTTTCGCAAAAAAATTCGATCTTGAAATCGTGCCCTTGATAGAGGGTTGCGACGTCAGCACCGAAAGTTTCGATGCCAAAAGTGGCAAGATGATCAACAGCAAGAGCGAGCTGCTCGATCTTAACGGACTTGAGGTTAAGGATGCCATAGCCGCCACCAAGAAATTCATAACCGAACAAGGCCTGGGAAAGGTGAAGGTAAACTATCGTCTGCGCGATGCCATCTTCAGCCGTCAGCGCTATTGGGGCGAACCCTTCCCGGTTTACTACAAGGAAGGCATTCCGCATGTGATGGACGAGTCGCAGCTTCCGCTTCACCTTCCAGAAGTGGATAAATATCTGCCCACCGAAACCGGTGAGCCCCCGCTGGGACGTGCAAAGAACTGGGTTACTCCTGAAGGCTACCCCATAGAATTGTGCACCATGCCAGGCTTTGCCGGATCGTCGGCCTACTATCTCCGTTACATGGATCCCCGCAACAACGAAGCTCTTGTGGGGCGTGAAGCCGATGAATACTGGCGCAATGTCGATCTCTACATTGGTGGAACCGAGCATGCAACAGGCCATCTTATCTACAGCCGCTTCTGGAACAAATTCCTTTATGACCTGGGTGTGGTGTGTGAGCCGGAGCCCTTCAAGAAACTCATCAACCAGGGCATGATTCAGGGTCGCACAAGTTTTGTTTACCGCATTCAGGGCACAAACAAGTTTGTGAGCCATGGCCTTAAGGATCAGTATGAGGTAACGCCCATCAGGGTCGACATCAATCTCGTCAGCAACGACATCCTCGATATGGACCGTTTCCGCAGCTGGCGCCCCGATTTCGCCGATGCTGAGTTCATAACCGAAGATGGTGTGTACCGCACCGGCTATGCTGTAGAGAAAATGTCGAAATCGATGTTTAATGTTGTCAACCCCGACGATATCGTTGACCGTTATGGCGCCGACACACTCCGTCTCTACGAAATGTTTCTCGGGCCGCTCGAGCAGAGCAAGCCATGGGACACCAACGGCATCGACGGTGTGAACCGCTTCATTAAGAAACTCTGGAACCTTTATTATAAAGGCGACGAATGCCTTGTTGACAACAGCAAGCCTTCTGCCGAAGCTCTCAAGGCTCTCCACACCCTGATAAAGAAGGTTACAGGCGATATCGAGCAGTTCAGCTACAACACTTCGGTTGCTGCCTTCATGATATGCGTCAACGAGCTCACATCACTCAAATGTCACAGCCGTGAGATTCTGGAGCCACTTGTGATTGTTCTCGCTCCTTTCGCACCTCATGTTGCTGAGGAACTCTGGCATTCGGCTCTTGGCCATGACACAACTGTTAACGATGCCGAGTGGCCCGGATGGAACGAGGAGTATCTTCGCGAATCAACCGTCAACTATGCAGTGGCGTTCAACGGCAAGGCACGTTTCACCATTTCTGTGGCTGCCGATATGCCCGCTGATCAGGTGCAGGAAATCGCCCTGTCTGATCCCGCTGCGCAGAAGTGGCTCGACGGAAAGACGGTGCGCAAGGTGATTGTCGTACCGAAGAAGATTGTTAATGTGGTAGTTGGATAAAATAATCAGGGCAATAAATCGTTATTTTATCGTAATTACAATTATTTATTAACCACAGCTGATGCCGAAACAGATTGTTTTTGCCACCAACAACGCCCATAAGCTCGCTGAACTGCGCCGCATGCTCGGTGGCCGGATAGAGATTTTGTCGCTTGACGATATCGGATGTCACGACGATATTCCCGAAACGGCCGACACACTGCGTGGCAACGCAGTGCAGAAGGCTCAGTGGGTGAAGGAACGGTATGGCTACGACTGTTTTGCCGACGACACCGGCCTCGAGGTCGATGCTCTCGGAGGTGAGCCCGGAGTTTTTTCGGCACGCTACGCCGGCCCGGGCCATGATTCGGAAGCAAACATGGCGAAGCTGCTGCGCGAAATGAAGGATAAAACCAACCGCACGGCACGCTTCGTTACTGAAATTGCTCTGATTCTCAACGGCAAAACGGAGCATTTCACCGGCACGGTGGAAGGAAACATCCTGACATCGCCCCGCGGAACAGAGGGCTTTGGCTACGATCCGGTGTTCGAACCTGAAAACTGCGGTCTGTCATTCGCCCAGATGGATGCCGATGCAAAAAATGCCGTTAGCCACCGTGGCCGCGCTGTGCAGAAACTTGTAAAATATCTAATAGAAACAGAAGATTCCTGAAAATGATAAAAAGAACCCTTTTTCTCCTCATCGCCCTGATGCCGCTCACTCTGTTTGCGCAGAAAGCTGTCGGTTCATGGTTTGTTTATCCGCTCTATCAAGGGGTGCCGACCAAAGTTGTCGACACTCCCGATATTGTCTATTACACTTCTTTAGGACGTCTCTACAGTTACGACAAAGCTAACGATGAATCGCGCGAATACACCGGAAGTCTTTCTGACTGCGGTGTGTCGTGTATCGACTATAATCCGGCCGGAAAGTTTCTGTTTGTGGGCTATGACACCGGCAACGTCGACCTTATCTACGACGATGGCCGGATTGTGAATATGCCTGACATCAAGGAGGCAACCCTTGCCTACGACAAGGGTGTCAATCAGGTTGATTTCAAGGATAATCTGGCATACGTGGCCACAAAGTTCGGCCTGGTGGTGTTTGACACCAACACGGCAACAGTGCGCCAGTCGGGTATCTACGGCAAAAATGTCGCAGCTGCCGGCGTTCACGGCGATTATCTGATCATCAATGCCGACAATAGAAACTACGCCATCAAGCGGTCTGACCTGATCAACCGTTTCGAGAACTTCAAGGATCTGGGCGAGAATGTTGGTGTTGCTGAAATGAAGGGAATAGGCAACAGTGTGCTTGTTCGCTACACATCACGCGTCAAACACCTGCAGTATGACATGGAAACCGGTGCCGGTACCGAAGTATCGTATGGCGTTTCGGGTACACCGACGGTGTTTATGCGAGGCAAGGACGGCAAGATCCGCACCGTTTGCGGTGGAGCGGTCTATGCCTATGATTTTGCTGACAATAAAGGCACCTTCGCCAAGGAACAGACCGTGCCTTCGCTCCTTAACAAGAACGCCTACGGAATGTGGAACACAGCTGCCGATTTCTGGGCTGCCGATGCTAACGGCCTCGGTCACTACGACATAACCGGCACCGACATTAAAGTGAAGCATGACCGCATGCTCCCTGCCGATGCCGTCAACTTCCTCAAAGGAGCCTATTTTGCCAGCTCAGCCGACGGAAAGAAAATTTATCTCTGCACGTCGGGCGCAACCAACACCCTCAATCCCTCAGCTGTCAACGCCGACTATCTCTACATCAACATAGTTGGTCCTGACGGAGTGGAGGATGTGACACCTACGGAGGGTCTGGTGAACCGCACCGGCTCCAAGATTACACAGATACGTTTCCCCACCGGAATGGATGTCAACCCTGCCGACCCCGACATGATAGCTATCGCCACTCAAACCGACGGTATCTACATTGTCAAGGATGGCAAGCAGTTGTCGCACACCAATCCTCAGGAACTTGGCCGTCAGCACGGTGTGTATTTTGATCCCGACGGCAATCTGTGGGCAATGTGTCTCGATGTAAGTCAGGCCGAGCCTATTAAAATTCTCCCGGCATCGAAGCTCAAGGGCGACCTTTCGAAGATCACCGAGAGCGACTGGATCACCACCAAGGCAAAAGACTTTCTTGGTAACGGTGACGGTATATTCATAACCATCCCCGGCACCAACATCACCTATTTCAAGTGTGCGCTCTATCAGCGCCCCCTCTGTATCTACGATACTAACGGCACACTCACCAACACCGCCGACGACCGTTTCCTGATGCTCAACTCTCTGACTGATCAGGATGGCAAGACTCTGATACCGGTCTACTACACCGCCCTGGTTGTCGACAAAAACAATGATCTGTGGGTTGGCACCGACACCGGGCCTTTCAAGATCACCAATCCCGCCAACGGATTTTCAACCGACATGCGAATCACACGCATCAAGGTGCCGCGCAACGACGGCAGTAACTTTGCTGACTATCTTCTTGATGGTGAATTTGTTACTACAATCGCTGTTGACAGCAGCAACAACAAGTGGATCGGTACCCGCAATTCGGGTCTCTACTATGTGAGCGCATCGGGTGAGGAGATTCTTGATCACTTCACGACCGACAACTCGCCGTTGCTCTCCAACACCATCAGCAAGCTCTACATGGACAAGAACAGCAACGAGCTCTACATAGCCACCACTCTCGGACTGATGCGCTACAGCACCTTCAACGGACCCGGCGAGCCCAACTACGACAATGTCTATGCCTTCCCCAACCCCGTGAAGCCGGGCTACAGCGGCTGGATAACCGTCAAGGGCCTCATGGCCAACTCGCTGGTTAAGATTGCCGATTCGTCGGGCAATGTCGTGTATCAGGGCAAGAGCGACGGAGGCATGTTCACGTGGGACGGTTGCAATAGCGCCGGTGCACGTGTGAAATCGGGTGTCTACTATGTGTTTGCTTCGCAAAACGAAAGCGGATCATCGTCGGCAGCCGTAACCAAGATTCTCATAATGAACTGAAAAGCTCTTATGTTAAGCTACAGAAACGAAGACGACCGCTGTTACGGCGCCACAGGTATGGCCATCGGTCTGGTGGTGTTTGACGGTGAAGATATGCTTGCCGGGATGTCGCTCGACTCTCCGGCCCACGAGATGATGGAGATGAATCAGGACTTTTTCTTCTCCGGCAATCCCTCGCTTTCGGCTAAAGCCGCATGGAACCGCATGTTGCGTAATTTCAACCTCATCACGGCCATGATGATATCCAATGTGATGTGCAGGCGCCTGGTGCTCGATCAGGCCGAGATCGGCAGTGATATCCGCGATGCGCTGCGCAGCCACATCCTTGCCGAGGGTGCTGACACATGTTCGCTTGAGGAGGATGAGGCCGACCGCATTTTCGAGAAGGACTACGATTATCTCTATCAGGTGTTCAATCATCGCGGTGTGCAGGATATTGCCCGCGATTTCGCCCGAAAATTCGCGTCGGTGCGCCATTTCAGCCGGGCCGAGATGCTCGAGGAGCTCAGCATGCTCTCAAACCTTTGATATTTTCCATCAACCACACCATCACACCCCCTATGGACATTGAAAAAAATGTGATCAGCAGGCTGCGAGAGCTCATGGAGCGTGAAAATCTTTCGCAGGCGGCTCTGGCCCGCAGGCTTGGTGTCAATCCGTCGAACCTGTCGAAGCAACTCAATGGCCATCTACCGGTGAGCGAAAGTCTTGTCAACAGGGTGGTTGTTGAAATGAATGTGTCGAAAGACTGGCTGCGCGGACTCTCCGAGAATCCAGTGCCGGCGGCTACGGTTGCCCCCGGAACCCCGGTGTTCGACATCGACGTGACGGCAGGTTTTGCCGAGCTGTCGCGCCTTTTCACTGCCGACAGGGTGATTGGCTACATCAATCTGCCGCAAGTGTCGAAGGAGTGTGCCGTGGTGCGTGTGAGCGGCGATTCGATGGTGCCGGTTGTGAATCCCGACTCGCTTGTGGCAATCAGCCGAAGCGACTCGCGCAGTAACATTTTCTGGGGTCAGATCTACGTTGTGGTGCTCGACGATTACCGCATGGTGAAATTTGTGCGCCGCCATCAGGATGAGTCAAAGGTTGTGCTTCACAGCGCCAACCCCGACTATGACGACATGATCGTTGACCGCGATTCAATCCGCGCGCTCTATCTTGTGGAGACTGTTGTCAACATTTCGCGCCGCTACTGATTCCTTCTGAGTGATTTTTGGTTAATTTTGCGGTGACTTAAATTCTTTGACCGTGACTTACGAATATGATTATATCGTGATAGGATCGGGCATTGCCGGCATGAGTTTCGCCCTTAAGGTTGCTCAGACCGGTCGCGTGGCCCTGATCTGCAAAACATCGCTCGACGAAGCCAACACAGCTCTGGCTCAAGGGGGAGTGGCCTCGGTGACCAACCTTGAGTTAGACGATTTTGACAAGCATATCCACGACACGATGGTGGCCGGTGACTGGCTTTCTGATCCGGTTGCTGTTGAAAAAGTTGTGAAAGGTGCTCCCGAGCAAATCCGCCAGCTGCTGGAGTGGGGAGTGGAATTTGACCGCGATTCCGACGGAAAGTTCGACCTTCACCGCGAGGGTGGTCACAGTGAATTCCGCATACTTCACCATGCCGACAACACCGGCTTCGAGATCCAGCGCGGTTTGATGGAGCGTGTCAGAGCCAACGGCAACATCGATATTTTCGAACATCACTTCGCTATCGAGATCATAACGCAGCATCATCTGGGCAAGCGGGTTACCCGCCGCACTCCCGACATAACCTGCTATGGTGCCTACGTGCTCAACGAGGCCACCGGCAGCGTCGACAAGTTTCTGGCAAAAGTGACCCTGATGGCCACAGGCGGTGTGGGAGCGGTGTATCAAACCACCACCAATCCGCTGATCGCCACCGGCGACGGCATAGCGATGGTGTATCGTGCCAAAGGAACGGTGGCCGATATGGAGTTTATCCAGTTTCACCCCACAGCCCTCTATCACCCCGGCGACCGGCCTTCGTTTCTGATCACGGAGGCGATGCGCGGCTACGGGGGTGTGCTGCGCAACCTTCGCGGCGAGGAGTTCATGCACAAGTATGATCCCCGGCTGTCGCTCGCGCCGCGCGACATCGTTGCCCGCGCCATCGACAGTGAGATGAAGCTCCATGGCGACGACCATGTGTATCTCGACGTAACCCACAAGGACCCTGAGGAAACACGCCGTCATTTCCCGAACATCTATGCCAAGTGTCTGTCGCTCGGCATAGACATCACCAAGGACTATATTCCCGTTGCTCCCGCGGCCCATTATCTTTGCGGCGGCATAAAGGTTGACTATAACGGCGAGTCGACCATCAAGCGGCTCTATGCAGTTGGCGAATGCAGCTGCACAGGTCTTCACGGCGGAAACCGTCTGGCTTCAAACTCACTGATCGAGGCCGTTGTCTATGCCGACTCGGCCGCGCGCCATGCTTCGGAGCAGATTGCCCATTACGATCTGCGTCATGATGTGCCTGACTGGAACGACGAAGGAACAGCGCATCCCGAGGAAATGGTGCTGATCACCCAGAGCATCAGGGAGGTTAACCAGATCATGGGAACCTATGTGGGCATTGTCCGTTCGAATCTGCGCCTGAACCGTGCGTGGAACCGTCTTGACCTGCTCTATGAGGAAACCGAGCGCCTGTTCAAACGCTCGAAAGCATCGCGCGAACTGTGCGAACTGCGCAACATTATCAACGTTGGTTATCTGATAATGAACCAGGCCAAACAGCGCAAAGAGAGCCGCGGTTTGCACTTCACAGTCGATTATCCGCCTGTTGACAAGAAATAAATGGGCCGTTCAGGCGTTATATCATTGTCAATGATATGAAACACCTTGTGCGCACACTCCTATTCCTGCTGGCGGTCGTGATCCTGACTCCGGCACTTCCGGCTCAGGAACCGGCCGGCGGTTCTGACTCTGCCCTGAAGGTAGGGTCGGGGAGAAAGCGTGCCGTAAAGGGTTACTATCTCACCGAGATCGACGGTGAGCAGACCATGATGATGATGATGAACGAGGTGGTGGTTTATCCCGAGCTTAAGTTCCGCAACAAAAAAGAGGAGGAATTTTACTGGCGCACCGTGCGCGATGTCAAGAAGGCCCTTCCTTATGCCAAGGTGATTTGCGAAACGATGATCGAGACCTACGAATATATCGAGACATTCCCCACCCAGAAGGAGCGCGACGAACATATCAAGAAGATGGAAGGGGCTATTTTCGATCAGTATAAGCCCCAGCTCAAGAAATTCACCAAATCGCAGGCCCAGATGCTCTGCAAGCTCATTAACCGCGAGACCGACCAGAGCAGCTACAACATCCTCAAAGCTTTCTTAGGCACATTCAGGGCCGGTTTCTGGCAGACATTCGGCCGCCTTTTCGGTGTGAACCTCAAAACTGATTACAAGCCTGAAAAAGACCGCAAGGACGCCATTATCGAACAGGTGGCTGTGAGGGTGGAGCAGGGGTCGCTCTAATTCATCGGCACGATCGAGATGGAGCGCACGCCCAGGCGCGCCTCAAGATAGGAGCGGAATTTCTCGCGCTGCGATGCCGACATGGGTTGATTGTATTTCACCAGAGCAACCTGAAGGGTGTCGAGACCGCGGGTGTCGACATTGCTCACTATGGCGCGGGTTATGGCTATATCGGCAACCTGGGGGAACACAACCTTCAGCTCGGGCGATATGGCGGCGCTGATAGTGTCGTTGCGGGCCATCTGCGAGCAGGCCGCACGAAGCGAGTCGATGGTTTCGCGCTGGGTGTTGATGGTGGTCTGTGTCACCTGATACATATCGCGGAGCATGGTCGAGGTGGCCGTAGCGGCATCGAAGCCCGAAGTAGGGTCATCGCCCTGGATAATGCGTAGGCGTGTACCCCCGAGATTATATTCGGGCAGCCGGTCGGTGAGGGCCAGGGTGAGCGAATCTTGCGGCAGGATCTTTCCCACGAGACTCACGGTGAGGGTTCTGTTTTTCCCGTCCATTGACGAGGTGTAGTGGAGCACCTGTGTGTTCTCGAAGTTGAACTGCTGATCAACAAACCGCTGGCAGTTCATTGAGAATGTGGATTGCTGATACATCCTGTAGGTGAGATAGCCCGCCGGAATCATTGTCAGCAGGGCGATCGTGTAGACCAGATTGCGTACCCGCCGTGCGCGTTCGGGGTTTGAGAAATCCTTGATGTGATATTTCATCAGCTTCACGCCCACCGTTGTGGCGCAGGCAATGAATACGGAATTGATGAAAAACAGGAACAGGGCCCCGAAAAAGTATGACATCTGGAATGTTGCCAGGCCGTAGCCCACGGTGCAGAGCGGGGGCATGAGGGCAGTCGCTATGGCCACTCCCGGAATCACATTGCCCTTGACCTTGCTGCCGATGGCGAGGATGCCGGCGGCGCCGCCGAAAAATCCGATGAACACATCGTAGATTGTCGGCGATGTGCGTGCGAGCAGTTCGCTGTGACCCTCGCTGACAGGCGAGATCAGGAAGTAGAGACACGATGTTGCGACACTGAACGCTGTGGCCATCATGAGGTTTCGGAACGATCGCTTCATCAGGTCGAAGTCGTGGATTCCCACAGCGAGACCCATGCCGATAATTGGCCCCATCAGCGGCGATATGAGCATGGCGCCGATTATCACAGCCGTTGAATTGGTGTTGAGTCCGAGCGATGCAATGAAGATAGCGACGATAAGAATCAGGATGTTCGGACCGCGAAACGATACACCTTCGCGGATCACACTTTCGGCTTCGGCCTGAGGCAAAAGATAGTCAGACAGATCGAAATAGCCGGCGAGCTGTGTTTTCCAGCTGCTGATGTCGGGTAGATTCATTTGCTGAGGGGTTGAATGAAAGTGGTTGAGGCAGGGGAGGGTTTTGAGTCTACCATTTACGCAGGTAGTAGATCAACGAGGCATCGGGCTCGGGGTGATAGAGCAATACCAGCTCCTTGCGGGTGAATTTCAGGATTTTCAGTACATTGTTTCTCGCAAGGCCCGTCTGCTTGAACGGAGGATTGTCCTGTTGAGGGAAATCGAGGTAGAGATAGCCGTCATCCATGTGGAAGATTCCGAAGCTGGTTGAGAAAGCCATGTCGCCGTCGTTGCGCTTGAGTTCACACACTGAGCTCTGGAAAGCGATGAAGAGTGTGCCGTCTTGCTCGGGCACATCCATGTTTTCGGCCTCGATGCGGTCAAACACCCACCGGCCGAATAGATTTCCCGAGGGGCCCTCATGGTGGGTGCAGCCCGTGGCGGCGATTAACAGTGCCAGCATGGCTGCTGCGATTATTATTATCTTCTTCATTTCGATCTATGTTTTGAAAGGAGGCTGCCGCGATAGGTCACTGAAACGAGTGCACCGAAGCATCGCGGATAGAGATTGCCAGCGTCGAAGCCGAGGGCGGCATTGAATGTCAGGCCGCTCACCTGTGGCATGGCATAGGCGGCGCTTACCATCATTGAGGTGGAGCTGACTCTGCGGGCACGCGGATAGAGCTGCTGGCCCTTCGATTGTTTCCAGCTCAGCAGCATGCGCCAGTCGATCGGGCCGGCCTCACCCTCTACCCCTATATGGAAACCGCGGAAGGTGTTGTCGGTATACTGCAGGTAGCCGTTGGTGTTGTAAATGGTTGATTTGAAGGCCGGACTGCCGATTCCCATTCCATAGTTGGTCCAGGAATTGTACATGAAGTTGTTGTAATAGTTGTCGGCACCGGTGGGATTGAAAGGAATGTCGGGGGTAGGTTCGTGAAGGAAAGGGCCGGCCTGATTCGTGAAATCGAGATATTCAATCACGGCGCCTTTGATAATCTTCTGGTTGGCCGAGGTGTAGCTCAGTCCCCACACACCGTCGAATCCGTTCTGCCAGCCGATACCCGTGCCATCCTCCCATGGCTTCATTACATAGAATGAAATCTCGTCGTTGTTACGCAGCATATAACGGAATTTCACGTCCCACGATCCAAGGTGATTACCCTGAAAGTTCATTGCCTCGCCGAGGATGTCGCTGTTGTTGTATTGCGACTGGACAAAGATGTTGAGAAATGTCCTGAGGTTAACATGATCGCGCTGCGAATAGGTGCAAACCCCGTTGCGGTAGACACGCCAGTAGCCCCCGAACTGCGATGCGTGCTGCATTCCCACCGTGGCACTTAACCGTTGCCGGGGATTGGTGCGCAGATAGAGGCGTTTGTAATGAAACCACACTCCTGTGGTGAGAAACGACTGATAGTAATTGAAATGCTGTTTGTTCCACTTTGAGTCGGTGAATTTGCCATAGGCTATGTCGCCGATAATCTGGACCCAGCCGTAGGTCAGGGGGATGTTGACAAAATCGTAGAACCCTATCTTGACCTGAGGAATCGGCCTGGCGTTGTTGCTCATGGTGAGGTCGCCGCTCGACAGGGGATTGTTGAGGAAGGTGCGGTCGTGTTCCTTCATGCCCGCCATCAGGAACAGGCTGCGATACTTCACCATTCCGTACAGCTGCTGGAGAGTCAGCGCGGCAGGCCGTCGGGGAATCATCTCAAACGTCTGTGTGGCGTCATTCCATCTCCTGTAGTCGACTGCCGATGTGGCCTGCACATAGCCGTCGACGGCAAATGAATAGTCAAACCGTTTTTCAGGATCGAGAGGCGAGAACACCGACGCGCGCTCATAGATTCCCTTTGACTGCGTGAGGGTTCCGGCACGGTTGGCCATGATGAGCGAGGGTGTGAACGGACCGGTGCCCGCGTTTACGGCCGTGGTGGCTTCCCAATCGAGTTCAAAGCCTGCGGCGGGAGCAACCGACATCGCAACGACCGTTATGAAGATCAAGAATCTGTACATGCACTGATAAGAGTATAACAGGGATTAAGCGCAAAGGTAAATAAAATCATGGGATAACTCCCTATAACGCTATAAATAATGCCTTAGCGGCCTTCTTGGCGGCGGTTTGGCGGGACTGGGGGCGCCGGAGCACGAATTTTTCACGGCGGATTATGTGCATGATTGAAATTTTCGCTACATTTGCACTAATATTATTATCACAAATCAGCTAAAAATAGCAGTTGACCATGGGAAATGAGAATGCCGAACGCATCCAGACCTCGCTTCTCAACCGTCTTGAGAAAAAGGCGCTTGTGTGGCTCGCCGAGCGTCTGCCTGATTGGGTGACGTCAGACATGCTGACATATTTCGGAGTTGCCGCAGCAGTGCTTTACGCGGCGTTCTGCTGGCTCGCTCAATATGATGTGAATTTCTTTTATGCATCGTCGTTCTGTCTGGTGCTCAACTGGTATGGCGACAGTCTTGACGGCACGTTGGCCCGTGTGCGTCAGACCCAGCGCCCCAAGTACGGTTTCTTTATCGATCACTCGCTCGACGCGCTCACAACTTGTCTGTTCTGCATCGGTCTGGGCCTGTCGCCGCTGATGGACCTGAGCATCGCCCTGTTTATCATGGGCGGCTATCTGTGCATGTCGATCTACACTTACCTCACCACAATCGTGATGGGCAAGTTCAGGCTCACCTATGCCAGCCTCGGCCCTACGGAGATGCGCCTGATCATAATCGCGGTGTGCATTCTTTACATCTACCTGCCGCTCGACAACCTCACACTGACGATTTTCTCGCAGGAATGGACGGTTTACGACTGTATCGGCGCAATTGTGGCGGCAGCTCTCTTTATTGTCTACATCGTTTCGCTGTCGAAAGATCTCAGGGAGCTGGCCAAGATAGATCCTCCGAAAAATTTTCACGGAAATTAAATGTCGCGTCTGGAAAAGGTTCAGGCACAAAACACAAAACCGCGGCTTGAGAAGGTAAAGGAAAAAATCCTGTATAACGACGGTTTTTTCTACACTCTGCTGCGGTCGAGCGTGTCATCGCAGTTGTGTGGCTGGATCGATACCCTGACAGCTTTTCTTGTCTTTTCGCTTTTCCACCTCACGGCGTTTCTTTCAACGGCTATCGGTGCCTTTGTCGGAGGGGTGCTGAACTGTATAATCAACTACCGGTTCACATTCCATGCCTATGGGGTGAACTGGCGGGTTGCTCTGGCCAAGTTTCTGTTCGTGTGGACCGGGTCGCTGCTGCTCAATAGCTTCGGCACCGATTTTGTCTACAAAATGTTCAGCAACATCCACTGGATCATTGAAGTGACCGGAATCGATAAGGACGGCACCTTCCTTGCCGCGCGCCTGTTTGTGGCGTTGATGGTGTCGCTTTGCTGGAACTTCCTGCTGCAGAGAAATTTTGTGTTCCGCCCCACCAGACTCGATCCCTATATCGACAAGGTGCTCAGCCATCTGGGAATCTTTTCAAAAAACAAACAGAAAATCTCTGACTGATGATGCATATAGCCAAAAACAGCAAAGGGGAACAGATCTACACGTTCGACAATTATCCCGGGCTGGAGGTGCGCCCCGAGGTTATAAGTTTCGGCGACATCACCGAGCTTGTGCCCAAAGCGGCTTCGTTTCCGCGCCTTGTGAAGTGGCTGATGCATCTTTTTCAGATCGATGAGGTTAACCGTGTTCACTCGGCATGGAGCAAGGATCCGGGCCCGGCGTTTGTCAAACATCTGATTGACGACGAGTTCAAGATTCCTCTTGAGGTTGACGGGATGGAAAATCTCGAGCAATTCAAAGAGGGGCCGTTCATCACCGTGAGCAATCATCCCTTCGGCTCGCTCGACGGAATAGCGCTGATCTATCTGATCACAAGGTTCAGGCCGCAATATAAGGTGATGGTCAACATGATTCTCAACAAGCTATCGGCCATGCGCCCCAATTTTATCGCTGTTGACCAGAGCGCGTCGACCGATCCCGAGAAGCGCAAGGTGTCGGTTGCCGGAGTGCGCGAGGCGCTGACGCTGTTGAAAAACGGTGACCCTGTCGGATTCTTCCCCGCCGGCGCCATAGGCAAGACCGACAAGGATGGCATAATCGTTGACCGTCCGTGGCAGCCCATCGTGCTCCAGATTATCCAGAAAGCCAAGGTGCCTGTGATTCCGATTTATTTTCACGGCACAAACTCGCGGCTGTTCACCTTTCTCGGTCATCACTGCATTCCGCTCCGCACGGCATGCCTTGCCCGCGAGCTTTTCAAGAAGAAGAACAAGCCTCTGCACATCTCAATCGGGGCACCAGTGAGTGTGGAAAAACAGGCTGAGTTCGGCAAAGACTATGAGGCTCTCGGATGGTATCTGCGCATGCAGACCTATCGCCTCTCGGGCCGTGAGATCACAACCATGAGCGACTGAGCCGCGTCAGGCGGAGATACACCCCGCCGCCAGGTAGGCAGAGGGTGTCAGAAGCTCTTGCCCCAGGTTGACCGGTCGAGGTGTGTTCTTATCTTCGCTGGCGATTCTAAAGCAATGAAGCCGATGTCAAGTTTCACCCTTGTGAATAAGGAGTGGCAGCAGAGAAGAAGGTAAGGGCCCGGTCAACCCTTATATTCCGATAATAGGGCAGCTAATTCATTCATTTGAAGGCACGCTGAGCGAGAGAAATCCCAAGCCGTTTGCGGAGCAATAATCAGCATGCGGCCTTCGGCACACAGAGCAAAGTCTTTGCCCATAGGCTTTTCACGTTCTCCAAATGGTCTATTCGCGATGAGAATGAATCTTCCGCCTACTAATTCAGCTTCTTTCCTTATATCCTTTTCTCTTTTGCTGATAAACGGGGAGACCAGGACTCCTCCATTGCCTGCGGTGTAGAGCCATCTATCTCTATTGGAAGAGTATACATCTTCATTATCCGCCCTATGCACGATCACTTGTTCCTTGAAAGGATTGTATAAAAGGTTAAGGTTTCCGTAGAGTTGACAAGGAGTTGCTCCGATGAGTAGCCGATTTCGCCTGGTAAAGAAATCCGGACAGGCGAGGCGCACGGCGAGACGGTAAGGATTAGAGCGAACATAGTTATAAATGGAGTTCAAATCTCTTTTATTGGTTATAATTTGGTCATTGAATCCCTCTTGGAAAATGCTGACAGAGGCCGCTTCCTTATTTATGATATTTTTGAATCTTGCAATGTAGCGTCCCAACGGTTCAGGGAGTTTGGTCTGAACCCAAAGGAGGAAATGAATATGGTCGGGCATGACGACATATTGTTCAACTCTTAGCGCGGTATGGATTTCTCTGATGTTATAGAGTTTGTCTGCGATTATTCGGCCGATGGGTGACCAACATGTGTAAGATGAGCCATGCGTGCTTACCGGAAGTCGCCAATCCCCGTCAATCCGGCTTAATGGAGGGATGGTTGGATTCTTGGATAGGGTAATGAGATATCGGCAAGCTGTTCGGTAGTCATGCCAATAAGCTCGCTTGATCTTTGGGTTAGAATTCATTTGTTGAGATCAAGAATGGTGAGAAGCTGAAGCTCCTTCACTTTTCCAAATAATTTATTTGTGAGTGCGGGAAATGCTTTAGCTTTTCCTTAATCGGGTGTTGCTAATGTGGAGATTGAGCGGATCAATACGACTTGCCCCAGGTGGATCGGTCGAGGTTGCGGTAAGACACGGCTTCGCGCATGTGGACGGCTGTGATGGAGGGGGCGCCGTCAAGGTCGGCGATGGTGCGGGCCACACGGAGAATGCGGTCGTAGGCGCGGGCCGACATGTCGAACCGCTCGATAGTTGTGCGCAGAATTTCCATCGCGGCATCGTCGGGGCGTGCGTATTGCCGCAGCATGCGGGTTGTCATCTGCGCGTTGCAGTGAACCTCAGGCGAGTCGGCATAGCGACGTTCCTGGATCGCGCGGGCGTGGATCACCCTTTGACGGATTGCTTCGCTCGATTCGCCTTCGGCAAGCGACGACAGCTCATTGAACGGCACCGGAAGGATTTCACACTGAATGTCGATTCGATCAAGCAGAGGGCCTGAAATGCGGCTCAGATACTTCGTGACGGCGCCTGGCGGGCACGTGCATTCCTTTGTGGGATGGTTATAGTAGCCGCACGGACACGGATTCATCGAGGCAACGAGCATGAAACTGGCTGGATAGTCAATTGAATAGCGTGCGCGCGAAATGGAGATGTGACGGTCTTCCAGAGGCTGGCGGAGCACTTCGAGCACCGAGCGCGAAAACTCGGGAAATTCGTCGAGGAAAAGAATGCCGTTGTGGGCAAGCGATATCTCGCCCGGCATGGGATTCGATCCGCCTCCCACCAAGGCCACCGGTGAGATGGTGTGGTGAGGCGAGCGGAATGGGCGCGCCGTCATTAGACGCGAGCCATCCTTGAGTTTTCCGGCAACCGAGTGGATTTTGGTGGTTTCGAGGGCTTCGGAGAGTGTGAGCGGCGGAAGGATCGTTGGCAGGCGCTTGGCGAGCATTGATTTGCCGGCTCCGGGAGGCCCGACCAAGAGAATGTTGTGGCCCCCGGCACATGCAACCTCAAAAGCGCGCTTCACCATTTCCTGGCCTTTCACTTCAGAGAAGTCGATATCGAAAACGGTGCTTGCGGCGGCAAATTCTTCGCGGGTGTTGACAACTGTCGGGGCAATGTCACGTGTGCCTGAAAGGAATTCGGCCACTTCGCGCAGCGAGCTGGCTGCAATGACATCGAGATTATTGACAACGGCTGCTTCTGTGGCATTGGCCGCGGGCACGATCATTCCCTTGAAGCCTTCGTGACGCGCGCGGATAGCCATGGGGAGCACACCGCCAATGGGCAGGAGGGTGCCGTCGAGCGAAAGCTCGCCCATCATCATGTAGTCTGACGGATTGATCTGAGGGCGTACGATCTCCGCGCCGGTCAGAATGCCTATGGCTATCGGGAGATCATAGGCCGACCCCTCTTTCCTGACATCGGCGGGGCTGAGGTTGACAACGACATTACGCCGCGGGAAATCGTAGCCGCTCTGCAGAGTTGCCGACACAACCCGCTGATATGCTTCCTTGACGGCAGTGTCGGGCAGGCCCACCATTGTGAACTGGATGCCGGGATTGACGGCCACTTCCACATTGACCGGAATGGCGTCGATGCCTGTCAGGGCGGCCGCGGGAATTTTTACTAACATGACGTTGGGGATGGAGTGAGTGAGGAAGCCGGCGAATTACCTGATTGTTTCAAACTGGCGCTCTATCGCGCCAACCGATGATGTGCGCAGACACTGCGAACCCGAGCTGTCGGCCACGATGAAGAAGGGACAGCGGGTTATGTTGAGGCGGCGCAGAGCCGGCGATGCTGCTCCTCCGGGCACCCACCCGCGGCTCCAGCGAGAGGAGTCGCGCTTTGCCTCGCGGTTCCATGCCGACGAGTCGGTGTTCAGTGTAATCTCATAGATCTTCAGGCGTTTCGAGCTGTAATCGCTGCGGAGCCGGCGCAGCAGACGGTCAATGCTGTCGGTACGCACCGGGGGTGTGAACGCTATCAGGGTGTGGGGATTGGAGAAAGCCGTGATGGAGATCACGCTGTCGGCAGGGCCGTAGACGGTTATGGCGGGAAGTTTGCGCGAATTGTCGTCGGAAACGGCCAGGGCGAGCTGCTCGGCCCAGCCTTTAACCACTCCGCTGCTTTTCACCGTCGGTTCGAGAAGCGAGTAGAGCGAATCGGCCATCTCGGGATTTGCGGCGGCATCGAAGCGGGTCACCAGCAGCATGGTGGATGCAACCGACGCAGGATTGGCCTTGACAAAGCGGGCTATGCGCCTGTTCACATCCGCCGGCCCGAGCGTTGCCACAGAGCGGTTAAAGGCGGTCAGGGAGTCGCAAGCCTCATTGCCCTTTATCTCTATTTCGCTGCCGTCGGCCGAAATGTTGATTTTAATCTTCTCGCCGTTGCGGGCTGTGAAACATGTCAGTGGAGTGCCGTCGGCACGGAGCAGGCGTGCCAGAGTGTAGTCGGCCGATTCTCCTTCGAGCCTCACGGGGTCGCCCGGCTTTTTTGCACGGCCTTCAACGGTCAGCAGCCGTCCACCATCGCTGATATAGATCATTCGGATGACTTCGATTCCGAGATCCTCCATCTTCACCTCAACAGTGAATTTATCGGCCTTTCCGCAGGCCGTGAGGAGCAGTGCCGTCAAAAGTAAGAAGAAATATCGCATGCGGTCAAAGGTACGCAAAAAACGTAAAAACAGCAAGAGAGACGGCTCTCAAGGTGTGAACCGTCTCTCTTGCAGGCGCTTCAGGATGGGCTTGAACCAACGACCCCCTGATTAACAGTCAGGTGCTC
>CAZKXM010000013.1:0-30870 GCA_964556785.1 uncultured Bacteroides sp.
CAGGTCGCGATAGGAGTGGATCCAGTTTTTATATGTGCCCCAGATGATGGTTTCTGATGTAGGGCGTACAATCAGCTCCTCTTCGAGCTTTGCTTCGGGATCGACTACAACGCCATTGCCGTCGGGATCGTTCTTCAGACGGTAGTGTGTCACCACAGCACATTCTTTTGCGAATCCCTCTACATGCTCGGCTTCGCGGCAAAGATATGACTTGGGGATAAACAGAGGGAAGTAGGCGTTCTGCACACCCTTTTCCTTGAATTTCTGATCAAGGGCATGCTGCATCTTTTCCCAGATGGCATAGCCGTAAGGCTTGATCACCATGCATCCTCTGACAGCGCTTTGCTCGGCGAGGCCTGCTTTCACCACAAGTTCATTATACCATTGCGAATAGTCCTCACTGCGTTTGGTGAGGTCCTTTAGTTCTTTAGCCATAGTTACAATAAAGTGTTTCAACGGCAAAATTACACAAAATCCACCGAACATACAAAAGCGCGTTTCCGACATTCGGAAACGCGCTTTGAGAGGGTTGATATGTTGCTATCAGTCAATCTGGACAACGAGATAATTAGTAAGCTGCCAGAATTTTGTCGGGTTTGTGATACGCAGAATCTTTGAACCGTCGGCCGTGGTGTCGATCGTATAGGAGTCAGCGGGCTGGCCGGTGAGCACCTTGGCTTTCTTGCTGTGGAGCGAGATGGTTGTCAGAGTGCGTTTGTCGGCAGTGGTGAAATAGTTCTGCGAGAAGTCGCCCTTCATCAGTTTTGCCTTCTTGAGGAAGCCTGTTTCAAGGATTTTCTGCTTTCTGAGCTCCTCTTTCGAGCCTATTGCGTAGAAACACTCGTTGAGCTCGTTGGTGGCGCTGACGGCAGCAGCCTCGGCATTAGCACGCTCAGTGCGTTCATTGGCCAGACCTGTGTTGAGCGAATCGACTGTGGTGTTGAGGTTTCTAACCTGCCCGTCAAGCATCTCGATCTGGATGTTAGCTTCAGCAAGCTTCTTGGTGAGAGTGGAGATCTCCTCCTGCTGTGCTGCAATCTGGGCGTTGAGCGAGTTGATCGTCTTGGTGAGGGTGGCATTCTGGATCCCCTGGGCTTTAAGCTTTGCTTCGAGCTGTTCGAGGCGCTGACGGCGTGCCTCGAGAGCCTGCTGAATAGCCATCATGTCGTCACGGATCTGATCCTTACGGCTCTGCGACTCTGAGCTCAGGTCGCCGGGAGCGGTTACAATCTTTTCGAGGTCCTTGATCTGACCCATGCCGTCGGTAATGTCGTTGAGCAGGGCAAAGAGACTGTCTTGAGCAGCAAGAGTTTCCTGAAGGTCGCTCTTAAGCTCGGCGTTTTCTGATTCTGCTTTCTGAAGTTTGTCGCCGTTGCAGCCTGTCAGAATGGTGAGAGCGGCTGCGGCGCAGATAGCTAATTTTTTCATGATGTGAAAAATTATGTTGGAAAGTGGTTTAGATTCAGAGGGTTGACACTTAATTTTCAATGTCGCGGAATTTGTTGCGATGTTCCGCCTTGGGCGATGACTCAACACCACCTAAAACGATAACAATTTCTCCCTTGGGATTGTTCACTGAAAAATGTTCGATAAGCTCACTCAATGTTCCGCGCACTGTCTGATCATGGATCTTGGAGATCTCGCGCGAAACCGATGCCTGACGGTCAGGCCCGCAAGCCTGCGCGAGCTGTTCAAGAGTTTTGACGAGGCGGAGCGGCGACTCATATATAATGGTGGTACGCCGCTCAGCCGCTATCTCGGCAATGCGCGTGGCACGTCCCTTTTTGGGTGGCAGGAAGCCTTCAAAGCAGAAACGTTCGCATGGCAGACCGGAATTGACAAGTGCAGGGACAAATGCCGTAGGGCCCGGCAGTGTCTCGACAGTGATTTGCCGACGACGGCACTCGCGGCTCAGCAGGAATCCCGGGTCACTGATGCCGGGGGTGCCGGCATCGCTCACAAGGGCAATCTGCTCACCGCTTTCAAGCCGCTGCATAACCCTTTCGAGAGCCTCATGTTCGTTGAACTTATGAAAGCTTGCTGTGGGGGTAGTGATCCCGAAATGTTTCAGCAGGGTTCCGCTTGTGCGGGTGTCTTCACAAAGAATAAGTGAGCATTGGCTGAGCACCTCGATCGCCCGGGGTGTCATATCGGCGAGATTGCCTACGGGAGTCGGGACAAAGAAGATTTTTCCGCTCATTTATAGTTGCGCGAAATGAAATTCAGGAAATACTCCGTGGCCGGATTCTCCGTATTGAGCCCGAGTGTGGTGATGGCATAGTCGCGCGCCTGCTCGAAACTTTTGAAGTTACCGAGAGTTTCCAAAGCGCTGTTGAGTTTGCTGTTGTCCATATCGAAAAGCTCACGGCAAAACAGATAGCGGTCGTTGAGGGTCACGGCACGTCGAAGATCGCGGGTTGGAGATTCGCTGTGATCTTCCTCCCGGGCAGGCATTTCAGCGGGTGTAGGTTCGATGTTTATTGTCGATGTATCGACCGTGGCCGGCATCTCGACTTCAACCGGAGCCGGTTGCTCAGTTTCTTCATGCGATTCAGCGACTACTGGAGCTGTAGCTTTAGCGTCGCCCTCAACCATCGAAGTGAGCTCCGATAGCTTTTCTTTCACGATCGCTAAGGCATCGCAATTACTGTCATGCTTCATAAGTGTCAGCAGCCCGCTGATTTCGAGCGAGAGCTGCTGGGCCTTTTCTATCATTGCCTTCTCCATGCCGCAAAAATAACCAAAAAATTCCAATTAGAGTTATTGTGGAATATCTTCGGGCAGATACTCGGGATCGTCGGTGACGGCGGCAGGACAGAAATGGGCGACGAGCAGGTTCGCCATCTCCTGTTTAAGATTCTGACGTGACCCGGAATAATTGTTCGACATCAGAACTACAGCGTGACTCGGTTGCCCGGATTCGTCAAGATAGTAGCCTGCATAGCTCTGCACACCCCGCATTGACCCTGATTTAAGGATCATTCGCCCTTCGAGTGCGGTCCCTTTGAGGAAGTTCTTGACAGTTCCCTCTTTTCCGGCTTTCGGAAAGATCCTGAAATAACTGTCGGCGAGCAGGCTGTGTGACATCCATTCGAGAACCCGCGCGAGGAAAACCGGCGAGAGCCTGTTGCGGCGCGACAGTCCGCTACCATCTTCAACCATCAGGCCACCTGTCATTTCCAGATCGTTGTCAGCCCAGATGTCGCGCTCCTCGGCAAGGGCTTCCTCACGGCTCTCACCCGGGGCGAGAGTGCGGAGCATACCTTCGGCATATAGATTATCGCTTCTGAACATCAGGCTTCGCATTATGTCAATGAAACGGGGTGAGAGATGGGTGTAGATCAGCGTAGCCTTATAGGAAGGCTGTAAATCTTCATTGTCGACCGTGATCCCTTCAAGTTCAAGCTTTGTTCTGACCGCTTCTGAAAGAGTGGAGCAGGGCAGAGGGTTGGCTATGCGGCGTGACACGTCTTTACGCGGCACTATGCCCCTCACTATGACGCATCTTTTGTTTCGCTCCCTGCAGACCGACACTTTTCCTTTGCCGTCACACACATTTATTTCAAGGTCGGGAGTGTGAGGTGACGTACTGCACGAAGGCAGGGAGAGGGTGACGCAGTTGTCGGCATAGTTGGCGGCAAAGAGCTGTGCTCCATAATATTCAATCAGATCCTCGTCCATCCATCCCGATGGCACCCCTGATTCAGGCAGCGATACCTCGTCGACGATAATTCGGCCTCTTATTCGGCTTATGCCCGCATCGCGCAATCCGCGGGCTATCGAGTCGGCAATGCCGGCGCCCTCTCGCATGTGTCGCGATTCAATTGTGGGGTCGCCCGAGCAGTTGATAACAAGGTCGCCCTCAAGCACGCCATCGCGGATCTCACCGAGAGCTACTGCCGGTGTGACAAAACGCTCCGCCGAGTCTTTGAGGCACATTACCGATGCTGTTGTCAGGGCCTTTGTCACCGATGCCGGGATAAACAGGCGCGAACCGTTGATATCTGTTAGAGTCTCGCCGGTAGCAAGATCGATTATCGCCACACCGGTCGATTCGCGGAAGGCATCAGAAACGCACGCGCCCGGGTCGAACCCTTCGGGCGACTGAGCGTTAGCCTTGAAAATATAAGTGCAGAATATGAAAATGGCAGAAATAATTATTCCCGCCCTGTTGATCCGTAGATTCATGGTATGCGAAATTATACATTTCCGCGAATAATTACGGCTGTTTTCGCACAATTTTAGAAAAAAAGTGTAATTTCGCACCGAATAACCATTTGTTGCGCCTATCGGCATGGTAACCAAAACTCGAGAAAAACTGATCGAAGTAGCCCGTCAACTCTTTGCCCACAAGGGGATTGAGAACACAACTATGAATGACATAGCTACTGCCAGCGAAAAAGGAAGGCGCACCATCTACACCTATTTCAAGAACAAACGCGAGATTTACAATGCGGTGATCGAGCGCGAAAGCGAGAACCTTGTTTCGCGCCTTCGCGAGGTGGTTGACAGCAATGTCGATCCGATTGACAAACTGCGCAACTATCTCAACACCCGCTTCGATATAATCAACGACACCGTGCTGCGACAGGATTCCTCGTTCAAGTCGCTTTTCGGACGCGATTTCAGGCGCATTGACCGCATTCGTCGTCTGGCGATCGACAAGGAATCTGTGCTGTTTTCATCACTGATTGAAGAAGGAATCCGCACGGGTGACTTCATCCCCGAGCAGGCGCATCGGCTTCCCGCCATGGAAACGGTTGTGTTTCAGGGAGTCGACTATTCTCATCTGCGCAATAATTTCGGCGACATCGGTATTGATAGGGCCGACATGCGGCGACATATCGTTGATTTCCTCGTTGAAGGAGTGCGAAAGCCCGTGATTGATTCCGAACCGGTGAGAAACTGGTGAAGATAACTCGAAAAAACAATCATTAACCATCTATAGAAGATTATGAAATTACTTGAAGGAAAAACGGCTCTCATCACCGGCGCCGCCCGCGGCATCGGCAAAGCCCTTGCTATTAAGTTTGCACAGGAAGGCGCCAACATCGCCTTTACCGATATCGCTATCGACGACAATGCTAAAGCTACTGAAGCAGAACTCACTGCATTAGGTGTGAAAGCTAAAGGATATGCCTCTGACGCATCTAACTTTGCCGAGACAAAGGAAGTTGTTGCTGAAGTTCACAAGGATTTCGGCCGCATCGACATCCTTGTCAACAATGCCGGCATCACTAAAGATGGCCTGATGATGCGCATGACTGAAGATCAGTGGGACCGCGTTATTGCCGTCAACCTTAAGAGCGCCTTCAATTTCATCAACGCCGTTCTTCCCATCATGCTCCGTCAGAAGGGTGGCAGCATCATCAACATGGCTTCTGTAGTGGGTGTTCACGGCAATGCCGGCCAGAGCAACTATGCAGCTTCGAAGGCCGGTTTGATCGCCCTCGCCAAGAGTATTGCTCAGGAGGTTGGTTCGCGCGGCATCCGTGCCAACGCCATCGCCCCCGGATTTATTGAAACAGCCATGACCGCAGCACTTCCCGACGAGGTTCGCGCCGATTGGTGCAAGAAAATTCCTCTGCGCCGCGGCGGACAGGTTGAAGATATCGCCAATGTGGCGACATTCCTTGCCAGCGACATGTCAGGCTACGTTACCGGTCAGGTTATCCAGGTTGACGGCGGCATGAACATGTAATCTCAACACCAAGACATCTCAAATCTCATCATTCATATCCCTGTTTAATTTTGAAGGAGCGGAGCCGTGAGGCCCTGCTCCTTTTTTGCAACCTTTAGGTTCCTAAATTTGTTTGATTGGTTAAAAACACGTAATTTTGAGATTCTAATCCGAACAGATCGTAATGTTACGTTATAACACACAGCTCGAGCGTCTGTCGCTTCCCGAATACGGACGCAACATCCAGCGCATGGTAGATCATTGTCTTACAATCGAAGACCGTGACGAGCGTAACCATTGTGCGCGTTCGATTATCCGCGCCATGGCTACTCTTTTCCCCACAATGAAAGACAGTGAAGCCTCGCGGAGAAAACTATGGGATCACCTTGCCGTGATGAGCCGCTTCAAGCTTGATATCGACTGGCCCTGTGAGGTTATTTCAGAGGATGTGCTCGACACAGCTCCAGCAAAGGTTCCTTATCCGTCAACACGCATCAGGTTGCGTCAGTATGGCCGCTCGCTTGAGAAGATGATAGGCAAGGCAGCCGCGATGGAGCCCGGGGCTGAGCGCGACGAGCTTGTGATGATGCTTGCCAACCAGATGAAAAAGCAGCTCGCGGCAGTTGACCGTGATAATGCCACCGATGCCCGAGTGTTCAAGGATCTTGCCGACTATACCCATGGCGAGATCAGGCTCGATCCTGAGGTAGTTCATCTTCATGAATTTGATATCGTTGCCCCTGTTGCAACTAAGAAACGCAGACGGAAGTGATCAAGCGCAGCGACATATTTCCGGCTGGAGTGTTCAACAAGCCGCACGGGGTTAACGGTGAGATCTCAGCATCGTTCGACGAGGGTGTCGACCCTACGGCAACCGACTGTGTGATTGTTGATATCGACGGTATTTTCGTTCCGTTTTTCATTACCGGCATTCGGCCTAAGGGGCGCGATTCATTTCTGCTGAAAATTGACGGTATCGATAATGAGGTTCAGGCTAAACTGCTCGTGAACCGTCAGATATTCATGCGCCAGAGTGAAAAGCAGCAAATCATTGCTGTTGATGAAGATGCCGATGATCAGGATGGCCTTTATGCGGCAGACCTCGTTGGCTATACAATGCTGTTGACCGACGGTTCCATTATAGGAAAAATAGTGGATATCGACGATTCGACCGCCAACGTGCTTTTTGTTGTTGAGAAAACAGAGGGTGACGGCACTTTCCTTGTGCCTGTGGCCGATGAATTTATAACCGATATCGACACCGACAATTCAACCCTCACTGTCGACCTCCCTGAGGGTTTGATAAATAATTGAGAGTTTATGGTTTACGACGAAACTGACGCTATACGCTACATCCGCTCTAAAACAGGTGAGCGACTCACAGAATATGATGATGATCAGATTCTGAACATTATCGACATAGTGTGGGACTGGCAGGAGGCTAATGGCTTTCTCGATATCGACGCCGACGACACTGACGACGATATCGATCCGGCAGCTATAGCATCGCATGCCCTTAATCTGCTTCGCAAGGATAAAGGCAATCTGGTGAAACCCGAAGATGTGCTTCCCATTATCGAAGCTGAACTTGAGTTTGAAAACACTTTTGACCAATTCTGACACCATGCGCCGTCTCCTCTTTTTCCTCATTTTGCTGGCCGGTGTTGTCGCGATTTCTTCCGCCGGACATTCCGATCCGTGGGAAAACTACGACGAAGCTCTTTTCATGGACATGGATCTCGACAGCAATATCGAGACTCCGGCTGTCGCCGCCGATGAAAAGGTGTTTGTCAGAAACTATATGCGCAGTTTTGCTTCAGAACTGGCCAAGAAGGATTATATCGTTGATCTTGACCGCGATGACGAGGTTGTGATCGTCACGGTTCCCACTGATCGCATATTCCTGCCGAACGACACTCTCCTCAGCCCTCGCTATGGAAAGTATCTCAATCCGCTGCTCGGCTATATGAAAGATCCCGGGTTGTTTAAGATCGTGTACTGCGTTCATACTGATAACACGGGGTCAGATACTTATAATCAGGAGCTGTCGCAAAACAGAGTCAATACAATCTACGACTGGATGCTCGACAATGTCGACGAAGATCTTGTGATAATACCCTTCGCTATGGGCGACACTGACCCTGTCGATGTCAACACAACCCGTGCCGGCCGTGCCGCCAACCGAAGGCTTGAAATTTATTTCATTCCGGGGCCGAATCTTATTATGCAGGCACGCCGTTAGGATTTTGCAGGGCGCGAAAAAAGTTGTAACTTTGCATGTCCTAAACAGAACCCTATGGCAGGATTTTTTAAGAAATTATTCAGCAGAGAAAAAAAGGAAACGCTCGATAAAGGTCTCGAAAGAACCAAGAAGAGCGTTTTCGATAAAATCGCGCATGCCGTTGCCGGTAAAAGCAAGGTTGACGATGATGTTCTCGATGAACTTGAAGAGGTGTTTATCACCAGCGATGTCGGTGTCGACACTACCCTTAAAATCATCAAACGCCTTGAGGAGCGAGTGGCCCGCGACAAATATATCAACACTCAGGAACTCAACGATCTGCTCTACGACGAGATCTCCTCTCTTCTGGCAGAGACCAATACAGAGACCCTTTCCGACGATTTTATCCTTCCCGAGCATGCCGATTCGCCTTATGTGATCATGGTGGTCGGCGTCAATGGCGTAGGGAAGACAACGACGATCGGAAAACTTGCCGCCCAGTTCAAGAATGCGGGCTATAAGGTTGTGCTCGGAGCCGCCGATACGTTCCGTGCCGCCGCTATCGAGCAGCTCGATGTGTGGGGCGAGCGCGCCGGAGTGCCTGTCGTTAAGCAGAAGCAGGGTAGCGATCCCGGTGCCGTTGCCTACGACACTCTGCAAAGTGCCAAAGCTCAGGGAGCCGACGTTGTGATAATCGACACTGCCGGCCGTCTGCATAATCAGAAAGGGCTTATGGATGAGCTCACCAAGATCCGCAACGTGATGAGGAAGCTCGTGCCTTCAGCGCCTCACGAAGTTCTCCTTGTGCTTGACGGTTCAACCGGTCAGAATGCGTTCTCGCAGGCAAAACACTTCACCGAAGCCACTGATGTCAATGCGCTTGCCGTCACAAAGCTTGACGGAACGGCTAAGGGCGGAGTGGTGATAGGTATCAGCGACCAGTTCCGCATCCCGGTAAAATATATCGGTCTTGGAGAAGGCATCACCGACCTGCAGGTGTTCAATAAAACTGAATTCGTAAAGTCGCTTTTCGGGAAAAAGAGTGATGCAGAGTGATCGCCGGCGTCAGAAAGTCGATGTCATAACTCTGGGCTGTTCGAAGAATCTTGTTGACTCCGAACGTTTGCTCGCCATGCTCGCCGATGCGGGTTGTGATGCTGTTCACGAACCTGAATCGACAGGACGCGATCATATTGTAGTGATAAACACCTGCGGCTTTATCGGCGATGCAAAGGAAGAGTCGGTCAATGAGATTCTTAAGTGGGCGCAGGAGCGAAGATCGGGCCGTATAAAGCAGCTCATAGTTATGGGTTGCCTTTCGGAGCGTTACCGAGATGAGCTGAAGCGCGAGATTCCGGAGGTTGACAGATGGTATGGCAAGACCGATTGGGTCGGCATGGTTACCGATCTGATCAAAGATGCCCCCGGCTCGGCATCATTTGACCGTGTGATCACCACGCCGTCACACCACGCTTATATCAAAATTGCAGAAGGTTGTAACCGCTTCTGCTCTTTCTGTGCCATTCCGCTGATAACCGGACGTTTCCGTTCGCGCACTATTGATGATATAGTTGAAGAAACGCGTATGCTCGTTCAGCGCGGAGTGAAGGAATTCAATGTAATCGCGCAAGATCTATCGAGCTACGGGCGCGACATTTATGGCCAAAGTGCCCTTGCGCGGTTGATCGACACGATGGCTGATGTTGAAGGCGTAGAGTGGATTCGGCTGCACTACGCCTATCCCGCTGATTTCCCGATGGATCTGCTCGATGTGATGGCACGTCGTGACAATGTTTGCAAGTATCTTGATATTGCCTTGCAACACATCTCTGATCCTGTCCTGAAGAACATGCGTCGCCATATCGACGGCAAACAGACGCGCGAACTTTTGGCCGAAATACGTCGCCGGGTGCCCGGAATTCATATCCGCACCACTCTCATGACCGGTTTCCCCGGCGAGGGCGACGCTGAATTCGGTGAGCTTATCGATTTCGTGAAGGAGCAGCGCTTCGAACGCATGGGCGCTTTTGCCTATTGTGAGGAAGATGACACCTACGGCGCCATTCACTTTACCGACGATATTCCCCAGGAAGTAAAGCAACAGAGGCTCGACCGCCTGATGGCTGTTCAGGAGGAGATTTCTCAGGAAATCCAGAATGCCAAAGTAGGACAGACGGTTAGGATCATAATCGACCGCGAGGAGAGCGATTGCTATGTCGGCAGAACCGAATGGGATTCTCCTGAGGTCGACCCCGAGGTGCTTGTACGTAAAACCGGCAATTGTCCTAAACTTAAGCGTGGTGAGTTTTACACAGTGAAGATCGTTGAGGCTCTTCCTTTTGAACTTATAGCAGAATATTCTGAATGATGAAGCCCGAGATATTTACTGCTCAGCAGCGCCGTGCAGCCGAAATTTGTCTGTCGCATAACATGCCGTTCGCACTGTTCGCATTGCCCGGTGAAGGAATGCAGTTTGTTGCATCGCGCCCCTCCGAAGATGAAGGCCGCAATGAATGGGATCCAAAGAATCATAGCTGGGAAGGGTTTATAATCAACTTCTTCGGAAACGATGAAGACTATGTTGCCGGAGTGCGCAACGAGTTTGACGACCACACAGTTGTCAATTTCCTCAATCAGAACCCTGCTCCGTTCGCCCCGTCGCTCATTGAATCGCCGAGCAATGAATCGACAGGCCGCATCAAATATCTTTCGATGGCAACCAGCATCATTTCAAGGCTTAAGCGTGAAGGCGGAAAAACGGTGTTCTCGCGAGTAATCGTTGATCTTAAGGAAGGTTCGGTGATCGATACGGCTGAAGCTTATCTGAGCATGTTTCCCGATACATTCCGCTATCTCTGTTTCACTCAGGAAACCGGACTCTGGTTCGGCGCCACACCTGAGCTGCTGGCCACTTACACTCCGTCGACAAAGTGGCTCGACACGGTTGCCCTTGCCGGCACGATGCCGATTGATTCGACCGTCTCATGGAGCACGAAGAATATAGCCGAGCACACCTTTGTAGTTACCTATCTCCTTGAGCGCCTTGAGGAACTCGGGGCTGATGAAATCAAGCTTGATAAGATAGATGAGCTTAAGTTTGGCAAAGTTAAACACCTGCTGACGCGCATCAGAGCCCATTTGCCGGTGAAGAATCCCCGCGGCCTGCTCTATGCGCTCAGTCCCACTCCCGCTCTTGCCGGAGTGCCGCGCGATAAGGCGATTTCCGAGATTATTCTGTGTGAAACCCACAGTCGCCTCTGCTACGGAGGTTTTGTAGGGGCTGTCAACAAGAAGAATCTATCGGCTTTCGCTAATCTGCGCTGTGCAACCGTGCGCCGTGATTCGGAGTCGAATCCTGATCTGTGGACCTACTATGTGTTTGCAGGCGGAGGACTGACTGCCAAATCCAAGCCTGAAGATGAATGGGATGAAGGTCAGGCAAAAACATTCCCTTTAAGAAAGGCAATCAATCCCGAAATTACAATATAAATCGGTTTCATAACAAAATTATTTAAGGACAGATACCTGAACTGACCGATGGAAAAAAAGAATAAATCCGGCAAAGTATTTCTGATCGTGCTCATTGCGCTCGCTGTTGTTACGGGCGTTTCGTTCATGCCTCTCGAGAAATGGACCGGAGGTAAAGTAAAGGATTTCTCGTTGATTCGCGACATCCTTCCCGATTCACTCCTCTCAGCCGACGATGATTCGACAAATCTCGCCGCTCTCGATCCCGAACTGCTTAAAGCCCAGCAGAACGACAATGCCGTTGCGCAGCAGTTTGACGCTGATGGAAATCCTATTTACTCCGATTCGATTATCTCGGAGGTGAAACCTTCGCAGGTCAACGGAATGACCGTGATCGAAGACTATACCGTCGGCGAAGTGGGACTCTATCATTTCCGTAAGGCTCTCAAGGAGGGCCGGCTGGCGAGGATGACCGTCGTGGGCGATTCATATATCGAGGGCGATATTTTCACTCAGAACCTTCGAGAGAATCTGCAGGACAGTTTCGGCGGACAGGGCACAGGGTATATGAACATGCACTCCGACTTCCCCGGTTTCCGCCGTTCGGTGCGTCAGGGAGGCAATGGCTGGAGCGAATTTGCCGCAACAAAGAAGGGAAATCCGAAATATATAGGAATTTCCGAGCACTATTTCATGCCTAAAGGTAACGCGCTGTCGACATATCAGGGCGTAAGCGCGCTGCGTCATGCCGACAAGTGGAGCGTCTCTCAGTTCCTGTTTATTTCTCCGTCAAACACAACCCTGATGCTCAAGACAAACGGTGACTGGACTGAGTATCCCGTCACCGGTTCTCCAGATGTTCAGTGCATCACCATCAACGGTGAGACTCAGGAGTTCGATATCCGTTGCTCCGACAGCAAGTTGGTTGCTCTTGGGGTGTGGCTCGACGGACAGAAAGGTGTTGCTGTCGACTGTATGTCATCGCGCGGCTATTCCGGTGTAACTCTCGCACGTCTCGATGTCGACCTTTGCCGTCAGATGTCGAAGTTCATCAACTACGATCTGATTGTGCTTGAATTCGGTATCAATGCCATGACTGCCAAGCAGACCGACTATACTGTCTATGCCAACAAGCTTGTGGAGGTTATAAACCGTGTGAGAAGCTGCTATCCTTCGGCCGACATCCTTTTGATGGGTATTGGCGACCGAGGCGAAAAGGTGGCAGGAACGGTCCGCTCAATGCGTTCGGCCCCTTATATGATCGAGGCGCAACGCACTGCGGCCCGACGTGCTCACTGTCTGTTCTGGGACACTCGTCAGGCAATGGGGGGCGACGATGCAATTGTGAGATGGTCGGCAGAAGGCCGTGCCAACAAGGATTACATCCACCTTACTCATAAAGGTGGCGAAGAACTTGCCCGACTGATGACCGAGGCGTTGATGCCGATGTTGCGTTGATCAGGCAAAAATCAGAATTATGAAAAGGAGATTTCTTACAATATTTGTCTCTGTGGCGTTGATGATGCCGGTCTGGAATCAGGCGGCGGCATCACCTGTCAGTCAGGTGACCTTTTCGTCTGAGAACGATGACGAGGATGAGGCCGCCGATGATGACGGCGCTACAGTTACTTCCGATGATAACGATGCTTCGGTGCGTCAGAATGCCGTAATTGATTTTGGAGAGATCTCTGACGATGATATAGACATCCCTGTTCCGACGTTCATTCATCGTGACCGAAACCATATTGAGTTTAATGGTGCCGACTGGACCGCCCTGAGAAAGGCATTTGCAAACGCAGAGATTAAGCCGGTGTCGATAGTTCACATCGGTGACAGCCACATTCAGGCCGATATCGGCACAGGCACCACCCGTGAACTTCTCCAGTATGATTTCGGCAATGCAGGCCGTGGACTTGTCACGCCGCTGAAAATGAGCGGCACCAACCAGCCGTCTGACTATTCCTTCTCAAGCAGTGACAACTGGCAGCCGGTTAAACTGATGAGCCGCCGCTGGGAGCGTCCGATGGGTTTTACCGGAACGTCGGTTCACCCGATGATGCAGAGCTCGTCAGTGACGATCGGCACAACCGAGAGCGATGATTATAATCCCTTCAAGTCAATCACTCTCTTCCATGGCGGCAAGATGCAGATCGAGAAGGTGGTTAACCAGTATGGCTCGCAGCTGCATTACAGGGCTATCCCGTCGCGCGACTACACACACATCATCCTTGCGTCAGCCGAAACTAAAGTCACCGTTTATTTTAAGTCGCACGGCGATCTGACACTGTATGGCGCATCGCTTTCGGGCGACAAGCCGGGATTGTTCTATCATGCGATCGGTAATAATGGAGCAACCTATGCCACCTATAACAAGATCGGTACCGTAGGCGTAGGCATTTCGGCCCTTCAGCCTGATCTGGTTATCATTTCGCTTGGCACAAACGAAGCATTCGGAAACCCCGATGCAAGCACTTTTTATAACACGATTGACCGTCTGGTAAGCAACATCCGCTACTCAAATCCTTCGGCACAGATTCTTCTTGTCACACCGATGGAATGCCAGAAATCGGTAACGAAAACAGTGAGCAAGAAGGTCGCTTCAGGTTCACGACGCTCAAAAGGGGGCAAAAAGCGCCGTCGTTCGGGAGGTACAAGAACGGTTACCTCTACCGTCAAGACTTATCAGCGCAATGCCAATATCCCGACAATGCGCAACGAAATTCTCCGTTACGGCCGCGAGAATGGTGTTGCCGTACTCGATTTCTATGAAGTTGCAGGAGGGCAGGGCGCTTCCGATAGCTGGATCAACAACAATCTCTTTGCCAAAGATCGGATTCATCACTCCTACAAGGGTTACCATCTTACAGGCCGACTTATGTATGACGCTTTGATTGACGCACTTAAACAGGAAAACAAACAGTGAACAGTCTTCAGGTTGATTTTGACAAACTTTTGAAAGTGCTCGATTATGACAGCGCCAATCCTTTGCTGTTCAACACCGGGCTCTTTTTCCTGTTATTCGTTGCCTTTCTTGGTATCTACAGGCTGCTCAGGGCCCATAGAACGGTGAAGATGATCTTCGTGATCCTGTTCTCACTTTATTTCTACTATAAATCGTCGGCGTCTTATTGCTTTATTCTGCTCGGAGTGTGTGTGAGCGACTTCGTTCTTGGAATCCTTATGGGCAAGGCACGCAAGAATTGGGTTAAGCGGATTATCGTTACCCTGAACGTGGTGATCAATGTCGGGATGCTTGTTTATTTCAAGTATTTCAATCTTTTGCTTGAGACGATCTCCAACTTCAGCGTTACAAAATTTGATGCGCTCGATATCATTCTTCCAGCAGGTATTTCATTCTTCACGTTCCGCTCAATCAGCTATATTGTCGATATCTATCGCGGCGACATCAAACCTTGCCGCAATTTTCTTGACTACACATTCTTCCTCACTTTCTTCCCTCCGCTCCTTGCCGGGCCGGTGGTGAGGGCAAAGGATATGCTGCCGCAGGTCAGTGCCAACCCTGTTGCCGACAAGGCTATGGTGAGCGAAGGCCTGTTCCTGATTATCGCCGGTTTGATAAAGAAGGTTGTGGTTGCCGATTTCATCAGCGGCAACTTCGTCGACCGTATTTTTGACAATCCGTCGCTCTACAGCGGGTTTGAAAACTTGATGGGGGTCTATGGTTTTGCCATTCAGCTTTATTGCGACTTCTCGGGTTATTCCGACATGGCGATCGGCATTGCGCTTCTTCTGGGCTACCGCTTCAAAGATAATTTCAGGTCGCCGTTTAAGTCACAGAGTCCCACTGAGTTCTGGCGGCGCTGGCACATTTCGCTCTCAACATGGCTTCGCGACTATGTTTATATTCCCATGGGTGGCAACCGATGCTCAAAGCCCCGCGCCTATTTCAATCAGTTTGCAACGATGGTTGTAGGAGGTCTGTGGCACGGTGCTTCATGGATGTATGTTATCTGGGGTGCGCTCCACGGTCTGTTGCTCGTTATCCACAAATCATTGAAAAGCCTTCTCCCTGCGTTGCCTGAACATAAGAAGGGAGCATGGTGGAGAGTGTCGTTCAACGTGTTCCTGACCTTCAACCTTGTGGCGCTGGTGTTCGTGTTTTTCAGAATGCGTTCGCTCGAGCAGGCGCAACAGATGGCACATCAGATTTTCCACGACTTTCATCTCGGAATAGCGCCACAGTTCATAGCCGGTTATTTCACTATTATCCTTGCCTGTCTGCTGGGCTACTTCATGCACATGATGCCCGGTGACTGGACTCAGAAATTCAAGGAACTGTTCAAGAGATTCCCGTTCTGGACCCAGGCTATCATTGTGGCCATCGTGATTCTGATTGTGATTCAGGTTCGCCAGAGCGACATTGTTCCGTTCATTTATCTGCAATACTGATGGCTAAACAGGAATATATCGAGAAAAACCGGGAGTGGCTGCGAGACAAGTGCTCGCAACCCGGTGTCAATATGCTCGACAAAGGTGTGGCCTACAAAGTTATCCGAAAGGGTGATCAATCCAAGCCGTCGCCTAATCGCGGAAGCGTTGTAACGGTTCATTACACCGGAAAAACCATCAACGGCAAGACATTTGACAGCAGCAGAGGCGGGGTTGCTCCGGCATTCCGACTGAGGGAGCTGATTCCTGGATGGATAATTGCGCTCCAGAAAATGCATCCCGGCGACCGGTGGGAAGTGTATGTTCCGGCCGAACAGGGTTACGGTCGGCTCTCACAGCCTGGCATTCCCGGTGGCTCTACCCTTGTTTTCGATATCGAGCTTATCGGTGTCAATTGACATCGGGGCTAAGGTTTGAGGTGAATGCTTCGAGAGTATCGCGCATAGATCGCTTGAAGTAGCTTGTTCGGAACACTCCTGAAGGGAGTGACTCAACGGCGGCAATAAGCCGGGGAAGATAGATCGAAACTATCTCCTGCCGGTCGATATACACAAGGGTCTCGCCGAGGAATCTCGCCACCGAACGTGCTGTGGCATCCTTGATCCAGTTGCCGGCAACAATCGCACATAGCTGCTCGATTGCAAACGTCATCATTTCGGCAACATATTCCGCCCCCGGATTGAACGACGAGAAATTTTTCACAGCCTTTCTGACGCGTGTCATACGCGGTAGTGCACGCCCACGGCTCACTCGCCCTATCTCCTTGCGTAGGGTTGCGCGATACTTCTCGGTCATTTTCTCAATATCCGGATCGACAAAGAAGTCAAGATACTCCTTGGCTTCCTTCCGGGCCTCATAAAGCTCCATAATCAGTTCCTGCAACTGATCGCGCTCCATGTGCTGCAATTCTTTCTTGAGCTGCGTTTTAGACATTTCTGAATTTTTTTGTTTCTGTTATAATAACAGAAAACATAGAGTCGTTATTATAGTGAACTCCATCATTCTATCCGTCTTATTTCATGAAACCACTACGTTTTCTCCTCGCCATCACCGTTATGCTCGTGGCTCTGACATCGTGTAACAGTCACAACGATGACCCCGATCTCTATATCAACGTACCTATCAGGGTTTACTGGCCAACCGAGTTCGTATCGTTTGACTGGTCGACAGCTTCACCTACTGATAAAGCTGTTCTCAGAGAACTGACAACAAAGGCGCATGTTTTTAACTCCAGCGAGGAATTCACTTCGTTTAATGAATACAGTCTGTTTCCTCAGCCGTTGAACTCTATGGTTGTTGATTTTTCGAACAGCACCGTCGTGGTTACATATCTCATCCTTGGGGGTATACCAGATACAACGACCTATAACATGTACTACACCATTCCGAGTATAGCATCGGGAGCGGGAAGGGAATATTCCCTGGTTTCCAACTATGTTTTCAGCGCAAACTCACAAATGGCTGACGACGATTCATTCATCGTTGTCCGTAACGCGGTTATTGTTGACAAAATTCCTGACAACGCCACGGTTAAAGCCGCGTATGGCGAGTCGACAAGTGCTGTCTGGGATTAGTCGAGATATCGGCTCGTGAGACCGCCGTATGCATCTATCCGGCGGTCGCGGAGGAATGGCCACCAGCGGCGCACCTGTTCCGAGCGGCCGAGGTCGATATCCACGATCTCCACACATTCTTTATCGGCAGGTGCCCTGAAAAGGAGTTCACCCTGCGGCCCTGCCACAAAACTCGATCCCCAGAATGTGATGCCGTTTGTCGCGCCTGACGGATCAGGTTCATGACCTGTGCGGTTCACAGTCACAACCGGTAGACCGTTGGCCACTGCATGACCGCGCTGAACAACGGTCCATGCCTCGCGCTGGCGCTGTTTCTCATCCTCGGTGTCGGTGCTTTCCCATCCTATGGCTGTGGGATAGATCAGCATTTCCGCGCCGCGCAGCGCCATAAGCCGCGCAGCTTCGGGGAACCACTGGTCCCAGCACACGAGAACTCCCAGCACACCAAGCGATGTTTTGACCGGTGTGAATCCGAGGTCTCCCGGTGTGAAATAAAATTTCTCATAGTAGGCCGGATCGTCAGGAATGTGCATCTTGCGATACTTTCCGGCAAGAGATCCGTCGATGTCAAACACGTAGGATGTGTTGTGACACAATCCGGGGGCGCGCCGCTCGAACATCGATGTGACGATCACCACCTTCAACTCCTTGGCAAGAGCCGAGTAGATGTTGCCCGGCCCGCTCTTTTCAGGCACCGCGAGGTTGAAATTGTCCACACTCTCTGTCTGACAGAAATAGAGTGAGTCATGCAGCTCCTGAAGCACGATCAGTCGGGCTCCACGGGCGGCTGCCTCGCGTATCTTCTCGCATAGACGCGAACGGTTATCGTTTATGTCAGGCGTGTTGGCCTGCTGTATGAGGGCTGTTTTGATAATTCTTTTCATATACAGAGAATTGAGGGATCGAGCTGCATTGTGGCGCAATGCAGCGATCCGTGCTGACGGATGAGAGCTTCGCAATTAACCGGTCTTATTGTGTGGTCAGGAAAGATTATGGGCATGATCTCGCACGCGAGCCTGTCTTTCCGAGGCTGGTTATAGACCGGCATGTAAACTGCTTTCGGTGTCACAAGATAGTTAGCATAGGTTGCCGGCAGACGATTACCTTCGTCGTCGAACACGGGGTCGGGCAGCGGCAGTTCGATCAGATTATATCTGAATCCTTCCGGAGTGCGGAATTGCTGTAGCTCCTCATACATCGCTCTCAGAGATTGATAATGTGAGTCGGATTCGTCGCGGCAACCTGTATAGACAATTGTGTCATCGGGAGCCAGCCGGGCCAGAGTGTCGATATGCGAATCTGTGTCATCGCCCTCAAGCGCTCCATGGTTCAGCCATAGGACCTGTCGGGCTCCTAAGGTTGATTTGAGATAAGCTTCGATATCGTCACGGTTGAGTTCAGCGTTACGGTTGGCCGACAGCAGACACTGCGATGTTGTCAGCAGCGTTCCATTTCCGTCACTCTCGATCGATCCGCCTTCAAAGACAAATCCGCGCCTGTTTTCCATAGGGCAGGTGAAAACACCGAGCTGCTGGAGCCGCGAGTTCACAAGGTTGTCGTTGGCTGATCCGAATTTGAGGCCCCAGCCGTTGAACATGAAATCAGCGAGCGTGATGTTTCCGTTGCGCATCAGAGTCAGAGGCCCGTAGTCGCGTGTCCATGTGTCGTCAGTGGGGATCTCGACAATGAGCAGTTTCGTCGGATCGATGTCGGGGATCAACCCTCTCACTCTTGCGGGTTCAGGGGTGAGGATCAGAACGGTGTTGTCGGCAGCGAGAGCGCGTGTCAGCTCCTGATAGCATTTGTCGACTTCAGGCAGCATGTAGGCCCAGTCAGTTCCGGCATGAGGCCAGGCAATCATGACGGCCCCGCCTATCTGCCATTCTGCAGGAAATTCATTCGTCATTATAATCTGACAGAGAGTCGTAGATGGAATCCTGATTATTCATGTATTCCTCGCAGAAATCGAGGAACCCGTTTTTCTCCGAGCTGCCCACAGCAAGACACCATTCCGAATACTCGGCATGCAGCTCCGGATCTTCATGGATGGCACGTTTGAAGGCATAGTCGGCCATATCCGGACTACCATGCTCATGAAGCAGGGTGATAAAGTATTCCGTCAAATCGTTTTCGAACATTTTTTTGAGGAATCTGGTGAACAAATTATTGTCAAAAATAGTATAGAAGTATATATAATCCAAATTTTTTACAATTTTTATCTGACATTTCGTCACATACTCACGGCCTATGAAAAAGCTCTTAACCCTTATGGCAGTGGCTGCAGCATTTATGCTGAGTTCATGCAGTCCGTTCTCGCTCGTTTATTCCGAGACGTATAACAATGCCGATCTTGCTCAGTATAAGACATTCAGGATTGTGACTCCCGAAGAGGGCAAGCTGCCTCCTGGAATGCAGGAGGTTACTTACTACAACATTGCTGCGGCCATCCGTGAGCAAATGATTGAGCGTGGCTATGCTGAAGATCCCGCTTCGCCGCTGCTGATCAACATTGGTCTGACGGTTCACAAGGAGATTCAGACCGAGCCGGTGATCCCGCCGGGAGCTCCTATGTATTACGGACCTATGTATAATGGTTTTGCGCCGTGGTATATGATGCCTCGCGCCACGTATTGGCCCGGATATTATTCTAATGCACAGGTTATCACAGGAATCTATAAGGAGGGCGTGCTCTCTATGGATATGGTTAACATTACTGAGAAAGTGCCTTTGTTCTCATCTGCAGTGGCCACCATCATGCAGAGCGGTCAGCCCCAGTTCCGTAATCTGCAGGGTATTGCAGAGGCTGTGCAGACACTTTTCAGCAAGTTCCCGGTTCCGTTGCTGCCTCAGTATGCCAACATGAAGAAATGACTTTTTCGAGGCGGGTACTCGAAGTAAGCTATAATACACAGATGGCAGTCTGACTGTTCGGTCAGACTGCTATTCTTTTTTATGTCGGCGGGAGTTTAGGCGCTATTGCAGATCTCGCTGAAAATCGTTATCTTTGCAGATTATGATACGCAAAACAGCCGTTTCGCTCTTTCTTCTCATTTCAGGCTTGCCGGCGCTTGCCGGTACAGTTGTGCTGACTTCTACCGGTGATAAAGTGATCAAGGTTGATCCCCCTGCATCAACCGGGCTCAAAGCCGTGTATGTTGCCGGTGAAATGAACGGTGTGACAGCCGTTTACAGCGGCTCTGCCAATCCTGGTCAGGTTAAGTGGTATCGCTTCAGCAGCCTCGGTGGCGGATATGCCGAGGAGATTTCCGGGGCTGGAGTCAACGGGAATGATGCCGTTCTCAGCAAGGTGGATGGCGACATGGGGTATATTGTTGAAGATGGCACAGAACGGACTTACTTCTGGGTCGTTGACTATTCAAAACATTATCTTCATCTTGAGAGCCTTACGCTCGGTCGCTCTGAGGATTGCAGTTTCACATTGCTTGATCTTGCCGGCGATGCAAGCCCTATTGTTTACTACACAATCAACGGGCGTGCAATGAATCTGTCACGCGACCTCAAGCTGACCTACAACACTCTTGAATGGGACGAAGCTGCCGCAGTTTATGCTCAGCGGTCATTGACCGAGACTCTTGATGACACCGATGGCACCATCCGGGTAACGTCACCTCTTTGCTCAACCGACTTTCATCTTACCGGCGACCGTTTCCTGACCGCATGGGGGCGCCCCGAACAAGTGACATCACCGGTGTATGCGCCTGTTGCCGTCGAGGCCCACACTTCTGCACTGCAGGAGGGTGAGAAGCCAGACAATCAGATCGGCGCGGCCGATGGTCTCGGCGGGTCGGCTCCGGCAGTTATAGAATTCAAGGCCTCGGTGACCGATGCCGCCATTTACACCGAATGGCAATTCTCAACTTACTCTGATTTCGAGGATATTGAACTTCGAGTGAACGACACCGAGTTTACCCACACCTTTACTGAGATGGGCACAACCTATGTGCGTTTTGTGTGTGATAATGCCGATGGCGGGTGTCAGTTCGTCGGTGAGGTCTATCAGATTAACATCGGGGAGTCTTCGCTGATGTGTCCCAACGCTTTCTCGCCGGGAGCGTCAGAAGGTGTAAACGACGAATGGCGGGTGAGCTACAAGTCAATCGTCAGCTTCGAGTGCCATATTTTTGACCGTTACGGCCACAAAATCACTTCGTTTACCGATCCTTCGCAAGGCTGGGACGGAAAGAAGGGCGGCAAGCTGGTTCCCGCCGGCGTTTACTATTACGTGATCAAAGCCCGGGGTTCGGACGGACGCAAATATAACCTTTCGGGTGATATCAACATAATCGACTACAAGTGAACAAAATAATTCTAACATTTCTGGTGCTCGCCTTAGCGGGTGCTCCTTTGTCAACGGTCGTTGCCCATGAAAACGGGTTTGCAGATGTGAGGAATCCACGGCTGCCTGCAAGTATTGACTTCGCAGGGCAGAAGATCGATCTGAACCGCACCGACGTGTATGAACGTCTTGACCGCGAACTTACTGCCATGACTTATACTCACGGCAACACACTCCTTCAGATCAAGCGAGCCAACCGCTATTTCCCGATAATGGAACCGATTCTGAAAAAGAATGGTGTGCCGTCTGATCTGCTGTATCTTGCATGTATCGAATCAACTCTTAACCCGCGTGCGGTGTCGCCCGCAAAGGCAGCCGGTTTGTGGCAGTTCATGCCCGCAACGGCGCGCGAATATGGACTGGAGGTGAACGAGTATGTCGACGAGCGTCTCGATCCCGTAAAATCCACCGAGGCTGCATGCCGTTATCTTAAGAACGCCTACAACCGTTATGGCAATTGGGAAAACACTGCGGCCAGTTATAATGCGGGCATGGGAAGGATAAGCAACGAGCTCGCCAATCAGGAAGTTGGGTCGGCTTATGAATTATGGCTTGCCGACGAAACCATGCGCTATGTGTTTCGCCTTCTTGCCGCGAAGATTGTGATGGAAAATGCATCGCAATTCGGGTTCGCTCTCAGCGCCGATCAGCTTTACCAGCCATACGAATATGATGTTGTTGAAGTTAACGGACCGGTCGATGACTGGAACGCCTGGGCCAAGGAGCACGACACAACCTATTATTTAGTAAGAGAACACAATCCATGGATACGGTCGAAGTCGCTCCCCAACGCAAGCGGGAAGACTTACAAAGTGCTTATTCCCAAACCTGAATCGCTCGACCGAAGGAAAATTAAAACAAAAGTCTATAATCACAACTGGATACGATGAACTCAAATCCATCACTTCCCGAAAGGGAAACATCACTTGAGGTTATGGGCGCACGCGTTCATAACCTCAAAAATATCGACGTCACCATACCCCATAATAAGCTCACCGTTATAACCGGACTGAGCGGAAGCGGGAAATCGTCGCTTGCCTTCGACACTATTTTTGCTGAAGGTCAACGCCGTTATATAGAGACATTTTCGGCCTACGCACGCAATATGCTCGGGAATCTCGAACGGCCCGATGTCGACAAGATCACGGGTCTCAGTCCGGTGATAGCGATCGAGCAGAAGACCATCAATCGCAATCCGCGCTCAACAATCGGTACAACCACTGAAATCTACGATTTTCTGCGCCTACTCTATGCAAGGGTTGCCACAGCTGTGAGCTACATCTCGGGCATGCCGATGGTGAAGTACACTCGAGAGCAGATTGTCGACATGATCCTAAAGAAGTATGCCGGACAGAAAATCTCGATACTCGCTCCTGTTGTAAGGAACCGCAAGGGTCATTACAAAGAGCTTTTCGAAACGCTCCGCAAAAAAGGCTATCTTAACGTGAGGGTCGATGGAGAGATGCGCGAGATAACTTTCGGCATGAAGCTTGACCGCTATAAGAACCACAGCATAGAGATTGTGATTGACAGGCTCAAACCATCAGAAAAAGATCGGGAGCGCTTGATGGAAACTGTCGATACCGCGTTGCGTCAGGGCGACAAGCAGCTGATGGTCCACGAAGCCGATACCGACCATATTTCGCACTATTCACAGCATCTCATGGATCCCGAAAGCGGATTATCGTACCGCGAGCCGGCTCCTCATAATTTCTCGTTCAATTCACCACAAGGTGCCTGTCCCCGCTGCAAGGGACTCGGGCGTGTCAATATCGTTGATATGGATAAGATCATGCCCGATATGTCGCTATCCATAGCCGATGGAGGAATCCTGCCGCTCGGAAAGCCAAAGAACTCCATGATATTCTGGCAGATAGCAGCCATTTGCGAAAAATATGGCTGCACGATGAAAACACCCTTGAAAGATCTGCCGGAAGATGCCTTGCGCGATATTCTCGACGGTACTCCCGAGCGTCTGCAACTGAAAACCGACACTCTTTCCACCTCAAATTATTTCCTCACTTACGAAGGACTGGTGAAGTATATCGAGATGCAGCAGGCTGAGGATGCCGGTGCAGCTGCTCAGAAGTGGAGCGGACAGTTTTTCTCCCGGGCTGTTTGTCCGGAGTGTCACGGGGCCCGGCTGAATCGTGAGGCACTGCATTTCTTTATCGGCGACAAAAACATTGCCGACCTGACACGCATGGATATCAGTGAGTTGCTCGAGTGGATCTGTAATGCCGAGGAACTTCTCGATCCCTCGCGCCGCATCATTGCGTCTGAGATCCTAAAGGAGATTCGCACTCGGTTGAGTTTCCTTGTCGATGTAGGTCTTGATTATCTTTCGCTTGATCGTAATTCAGCTTCGCTTAGCGGAGGGGAGAGTCAGCGCATCCGGCTGGCAACGCAGCTCGGATCTGAGCTCGTCAATGTGCTCTATATTCTCGATGAGCCGTCGATAGGCTTGCATCAGCGCGACAATCGCCGGCTGATTGACTCTCTGAAACGCCTGCGCGACGCCCGAAACACCGTTATCGTGGTTGAACACGACAAAGAGATGATGCACGATGCCGATTATATTGTCGATGTAGGGCCGAAGGCCGGCCGGAAGGGTGGGGAAGTGGTGTTCAGCGGAACGCCCGATGAAATGATGAGGACAGAAACATTAACATCAGGTTATCTCAACGGTGCGGACGAGATCCCGGTTCCGGCCGTCAGACGCGAGGGTAATGGAAAAACCCTCCAACTTCTCGGTGCAACTGGAAATAATCTTAAAGATGTTGATTTGACTTTGAAGTTGGGAACTTTCACTTGCATTGCAGGAGTCAGCGGAAGCGGCAAGTCGTCGCTCATAAATTCAACTCTCCAGCCGATCCTGTCATCCCACTTCTATCGTTCGACCCAGACACCGCTACCTTACAGAGAGATTCGCGGGATTGAAAACATTGACAAAATCGTGACCGTCGATCAGTCGCCGCTCGGCAAGTCACCGCGCTCAAATCCGGCGACCTACACCGGTCTTTTCACCGACATCAGAGCGCTGTTTGTCAATCTGCCCGAAGCTAAGTTGCGTGGATATAAACCGGGGCGGTTCTCGTTCAATGTAGGGGGAGGCCGCTGTGAGACCTGTGGCGGCAACGGCTATCGCACAATCGAGATGAATTTCTTACCCGATGTGTTGGTGCCGTGCGAAACCTGCGGCGGGAAACGTTATAATCGTGAAACGCTCGAGGTGCGGTTCAAGGGAAAATCTATTGCCGATGTTCTTGACATGACGATCAACCAGGCAGTGGAGTTTTTCGAAGCTGTTCCTAACATTCTCCACAAGCTGAAAGTGCTTCAGGATATTGGCCTCGGCTACATTAAACTCGGGCAACCTTCTTCCACGCTGTCGGGCGGAGAGAATCAGCGTGTAAAACTCGCAACCGAGCTTGCAAAGCGCGACACCGGACGCACGCTCTTTATTCTCGACGAACCAACAACCGGATTGCATTTCGAGGATATCAAGGTGCTTCTCGGTGTCTTTAACAGGCTTGTAGAGCGGGGTAACACCGTTGTTGTGATTGAGCATAATCTCGATGTGCTAAAGTGTGCCGACCGCATTATCGACATGGGCCCGGGTGGAGGAAAAAACGGCGGCATGATCATTGCCGAGGGTACTCCCGAGGAGATTGCCGCAGGCGATTCGCCCACAGCGCCCTTCATGCGTGAGGAGTTGAAGGTCTGATTAAATTTCACTACCTTTGCACCCGGAAATTCTGAAATCACCATTATGGCTCTTAAGGACGAAATATCACGCCGGCGCACATTCGCCATCATCTCTCATCCTGATGCGGGTAAAACCACACTGACAGAGAAGCTTCTGTTGTTTGGTGGCGCAATTCACATTGCCGGGGCTGTAAAGTCGAACAAAATCAAGAAGACGGCCACGTCAGACTGGATGGAGATCGAAAAACAGCGCGGTATTTCGGTCGCTACCTCCGTAATGGGTTTCAATTATGGCGATTACAAAATCAACATCCTTGACACCCCGGGCCACCAGGACTTTGCGGAAGACACCTATCGCACTCTCACGGCTGTCGATTCAGTTATCATTGTGGTCGATGTTGCCAAAGGTGTAGAGCAGCAGACTCGCAAGCTCATGGAGGTGTGCCGGATGCGCCGCACGCCGGTGATTATTTTCGTCAACAAGCTTGACCGCGAAGGTCGCGATCCGTTCGACATTCTCGACGAACTTGAATCGGAGCTTAAGATCAAGGTGCGTCCGCTCTCATGGCCTATCAATATCGGTGCCAAGTTCAAGGGCGTTTACAATATCTATGAGCACTCGCTTGATCTCTTCAAGCCCGACAAGCAGAAAGTTACGGAGCGTGTGGAAATCGACAACGTCGATGATCCCCGTATCGACCGCGAGATCGGCGAGACCGATGCCGCGAAGCTGCGTGAGGACCTTGAACTGATTGATGGAGTTTATCCCGAATTTGATAAAGAGGAGTATCTCAAGGGTGAGCTTGCTCCGGTGTTTTTCGGCTCTGCGCTTAACACATTCGGTGTCAAGGAACTTCTCGACTGTTTCGTCGAGATCGCCCCGTCGCCGCGACCCATCGAGGCAGTGGAGAGGGTGGTCAATCCGGAGGAAAACGGTTTCACCGGGTTTGTTTTCAAGATTCATGCAAACATGGACCCCAACCATAGGTCGTGTATTGCATTCGTCAAGATATGCTCGGGCAAGTTCGAACGCAATGCCGGTTATAAGCATGTCCGTTCAAACAAGATCCTCAAGTTTGCCGCTCCAACGGCCTTCATGGCGCAGAAGAAGAGTATTGTCGACGAGGCTTTCCCCGGAGACATTGTCGGATTACCTGACAACGGCACATTTAAGATCGGCGATACCCTGACATCAGGTGAGCAGCTTCATTTCAAGGGGCTGCCCAGCTTCTCGCCCGAGATGTTCAAGTATATTGAAAACACTGATCCCATGAAGGCCAAACAGCTGGAAAAAGGTGTGCGTCAGCTCATGGACGAAGGTGTTGCGCAGCTGTTCATCAATCAGTTCAACGGGCGCAAGATTATCGGTACTGTCGGCCAGCTTCAGTTTGAGGTTATCCAGTATCGGTTGCTTCATGAATATGGCGCAAGCTGTCGTTGGGAGCCGATCTCGCTCTATAAGGCATGTTGGATCGAAAGCGATAATCCCGATGCGTTAGCGGCATTCAAGAAGCGCAAGCACCAGTTTATGGCTGTCGATGCCGAAGGCAGGGATGTGTTTCTTGCCGATTCCAACTATGTGCTCCAGATGGCGCGTCAGGATTTCCCCGACATTCGCTTCCATTTCTCCTCCGAATTCTAACGGAATCATTTCAACAAACATTCACAACGTCTTATTTGAGCAATGTTCGATTGGAATCGTCCATGCTTCCGAGAATGTTCATCTGGTGAATTGCAATCTGATTAAGTTTGATCAACCGTTCGCTTTGCGGCATTTTCTGTTCAATAAACAAGGCATTCAGATTTTCCATGTTTGATAGACAGATCAGTTCATTGATTGAGGCGTAATCTCTGATGTTTCCTTTAAGGTCGGGATTCCTCTCCCGCCATTGGCCCGCAGTCATACCGAACATCGCCATGTTCAGTACATCTGCCTCGTCAGCATAAACATGCGATGCCTGAGCTTTTGTAATTTCCGTCGGAAGCAAATGATTCTTAATCGCGTCGGTATGTATCCGATAATTTATTTTGGACAGTTCTCGCTTTGCTGTCCAGCCGAGATGGATTTGTTCGTCGCTCTTTAGACGCTGAAATTCTTTGACTATATAAACTTTGAATTCAGGACTTATCCACATTGCGAATTCAAATGCAATATCTTTGTGAGCGTATGTTCCTCCATAACGTCCTGCTTTTGCTTGTAGACATATGGCCTTAGTTCGAGAAACAAATTCCTTTACGCTTATCTTGAAGCTGTTTAAACCCGCTTGGTTTTTAATTATGGCGAATTCGCCATAATTAAATTCCGGATTATATACTTTTTCCCAAATACCAATATATTCCAGTGTGTTTCTGTTACGAAGCCAATCCGTAATGAAGAAGTCACCATCTTTTGCTCGCAGCATATCGGTAAGACAAATATAATCCTCTCCACCGACTTTCAACACATTAACTTCTGTTTCGTTTACCTTTAGTTTTACCATCTCCGTTCAACACTTTTGGTTACAATGCAAAGATAGTAAATGATTAGCGGTATCAAAGTTTTTCTTGTGGTCTTAATCTGAACGTTCAAGAATGAATAGAGCAGAGGCCCCGAGTCGATTGACAAGGGGCCTCTTTTATGATTATTTTACCTTAATGCTCAGGGTCGGTGAGCAGGACGGAGAAGATCGTTGACAGTTTTAACCGGGTTAAAAGTGCTGAGAGGCACTTCAACGAACACAGTGTTCCAGTCGCTCATAGCACCGTTCCAAAGCCCTGGTAGCTCCATGGCCTTGAGTTCCTTTCCGTGGCTTGATTTCGAAGATATAAAACCGGTGGAAGGATCAACATAATCAGGCAGATTGTACTTGCGTCCCTGAGGATCCTTCAGATAGCAAACGAGATCCACGGGATTGAAGTGAGTCGCTCCGGCCATCATGTCGCGATAGTCGCTGCGCAAGGTGTCGATCTGATTGCTTTCGAGCACCTGCGGCGAGAATGAGCCGTCGGGATTACGCGCAATGTAGGGTCCGCCACCCGGTTCTCCTTCGTTCCGCACCATTCCGCACACTCTCAAAGGTCGATCGAGTTTACCGATCAGCCATTCGGGATCATGCATTTCAGTAGCAGAAGCCTCTATGCAGAGAGTGTTGCGAACAAAGCCTGCAATCTCTTTGATCTGATCAGCTGTAGGGTTATTATGGAGAGTGTTGAGATGTTCCACTATTTTGTCGTGGACCTCAATAAGATATCCTCCGATCACTTTCTTATAGTGAACGGTGTCGACCCGGTGCCACTGTGGAACAACATTGTCGATATTCTTGATGAACACAACTGCAGAGTCGATATCGTTGAGATTCTCGATCAGAGCGCCGTGTCCACCCGGACGCAACACAAGATGGTCATCTTCAAGAAATGGAGTACCGTCGGGGTTCGCAGCGATCGTATCGGTCGACGGTTTCTGTTCGCTCATCGTGACATTAAATTTCAGTCCCGAGCGGCGTTCAGCCTCAGGCACAGCCTCAGCAAGCTTGCGCTTGAAGAGATCACGATGGTTCGCCGAAACTGTAAAGTGAAGATTGACGTTTCCGTCAGCCCCGGCGGCAGTGGAAGCACCCTCGTCGAGCTGTTCCTCAAGCGGAGTGCGTGAGCTGTCGGGATAAACATGGAATTTAAGCAGCGCTTTAGGCAAGGACCCATAGTTCATGCCCTCCGGCTTGACTATAGCTGAGATGATATCCCGGTTACGGCCTTTGGCCCGAAGGTTCTCAAGCGTGTCGCCATAAAGGTTGCTTACCGCGTCACGAAGTTCATCGACAAAAGCCATTTCGTCAATGTGAGCAAGCAGTTGTTCTACATCTGAACCGGGCTTAAGCTCGTCAGTTCCGCCGTCAATGAATTCAAACAGGGCCTTGAACATTCGTGATGCCGCCCCCGAAGCAGGAACGAACTTGAACACTTCTCCGCCGTCGGCCAGATATCTGTTCCAGCGGGCTGCCGCGCTTTCCTCCTGCTGCGGAGAGAGCACGGTTATACCGTTGCCGGGAGTGGCCGCACGTTTGATTTCAAGCCAAGGGAATCCGGTTGAAAACCGTTCCATCTGCTGAAGGGCCTGTTCGGTAGTTATTCCGTGGCCCGACAGATATTCAATGTCTTTTTGGCGAAACATGGTGAAGAATAATATTAAGGATGAGAGTAGTTAATCGTTATCTTTCTTGTCTTCAGTTTCGGCTGGTTTGTAGGGCGGAGGTGTGACGGAGGTGTTGGCGTTGTTGTCGACAGCATTGGTTTCCACTTCTTCGGCTTCAACATCCTCCGCTTCGTCCTTGGCCGCGGCTTTGCGGGCTTCCTTATCGCGTGCCGCAAGAATCTCGTCGGTTCGCGACACCCATTGCCGTTTGCCAAAGATCTTCTCAACATCTTCGGTGAAGATCACCTCGCGGTTCACAAGCACATCTGCGAGCTCGCCATGTCCCTTGGCATGCTCTTTCAGGATCGCTTTCGCCCGCTCATACTGCTCCTGAATGATGCGCGAAACTTCTTCATCAATCAGGCGGGCGCGTTCATCGCTGTAAGGCTTGGAGAAGCCATAATCCTGTCCCGTGGAATCGTAGTAACAGATGTTGGGCAGTTTGTCACTCATGCCGTAATACACCACCATGGCATAGGCCTGTTTGGTTACCCGCTCAAGATCGTTAGCTGCTCCGGTTGAAATGCGGCCGAGGAACAGTTCTTCTGCTGCACGTCCACCGAGGGTTGCACACATTTCGTCGAGCAGCGCCTGTGAAGGAGTGATCTGGCGCTCCTCGGGCAGATACCATGCGGCACCGAGTGCTTTTCCGCGGGGCACGATCGTTACTTTTATAAGGGGATTTGCGTAACGCAGATGCCATGAAACCGTTGCGTGGCCCGCTTCGTGGACAGCGATCGCTTTCTTCTCTTCATCAGTTGTGATTTTCGAGCGCTTCTCAAGACCGCCGATAATACGGTCAACCGCGTCAATGAAATCCTGACGGTCAACAACCTTTTTGTTATGACGTGCGGCAATAAGTGCGGCCTCGTTGCCGACATTGGCGATATCGGCGCCTGAAAAACCGGGAGTCTGGCGTGCGAGGAGCTCGACGTCGACACTCGAATCAGTCTTAATGCGGCGCAGATGGACGTTGAAGATCGCCACACGGTCGTTAAGATCAGGCAGCTCCACATAAATCTGTCGGTCGAAGCGGCCTGCGCGCAGCAGAGCCTTGTCGAGGATGTCGGCACGGTTAGTGGCGGCAAGAATAATCACACCACTGTTAGTGCCGAAGCCATCCATCTCGGTGAGCAGCTGGTTAAGCGTGTTTTCGCGTTCATCATTAGCTCCCATGTTGGGGTTCTTGCCACGGGCGCGGCCCACAGCGTCGATCTCGTCGATAAACACGATGCAGGGCGCTTTTTCTTTAGCCTGACGGAACAGGTCGCGGACACGCGAAGC